>JABZYU010000013.1:0-29128 GCA_015264985.1 Streptococcus sanguinis
ATAAATGAAATATATTATTTTCAGTTTTGAGACTGGTGATTTTTTGACAAATAGTCAAGGGAAAATCTTGGTTTTTGAGAGCCAGGGCCTAGCTTTTCAGTATCTGCAAAAGCACTATCATCAGGAAGAGCGAGTTCCTGTTACTAAAAAATTTACGGAGTATGATGAAGATTATCCATATTTTCAGGCTCCGTTTCGGTTTCATAAAGCGGGATGAAAGGAATTTTTTATGGAATATAAGATTATCAGAGGTTACTACTTGACTGGTGTAGGTCAAGAGCCGCATGCTTATTATTTTAAAATAGCAGAAGAACACTCCGATTATGATAGCATTGCTGCAGGGGATGTCTGCCTGACTTTTTATCAAAGTCAGGAAGCTATTAGCAGCATTCCTGCGATTATTCGGATTGATGCTGTTCTTGATAACAGTAGGGTAGTCACTGAGTATTTGCGAAATGAACAAAAAGAGTATTGGCCAATGCTACCAATTGTGAAGATTTTTGACGGCTTTGATCCAGATTCTCAGGTAGAAATTCAAGCAGAGTTTCTACAGCTTAGGGATCAGGTAAAGGAGCTGTCAAAAAAGAAATCACTCATTACACGGCAACTGAGCTTGTTTGATACAAGCGAGGAGGACAATTATGAATCAATTTAAGCAACTCCTTATTCAATGTTTGGCGACTGTGGTACTGATCTTATTTCTAGCTGCTGCTGCTAATGGTTTTTTGGATTTTGGTAAAAAATTATTTCCAAGCTATGATAGCCAGCCATTATCTGCTAAAATTTTTAGCGATGCAACTATTTCAGAAAATGTTAATCTTGTTTTTTACAAACGAGGTTGCCCTTTCTGCAAGGCAGGGAAGTCAGCAATATTTAAGGCTGCTGAAAATAGTCCTTATAGCACTTTCTATGTTGATGTTGAAAGTGATATAGGTCAAGCTCTAGTTCAAAAATATAGTGTTAAAAAAGCAGCTACTGTCGTTGCAGTTCGTGCCGGTCAGACAAAGAAATTTCTTTATGCTGGTAAAGAAAAAGGCAACTATAAAGCAAATGTTGAAAACATTGAGGAGGCGTTTAAATGAATTTTAGAGCGATTCAATACCATTTTCATAAATGGCTAAAAGGCATTCAAGAAAGCCGATTTATAGCGTTTTATAAATCAATTGGCACTTGGTTTAGAGAAAATATCGTGAAGAGAAAATTAATTATTTTCTTCTCTCTTCTCACAATATGGGGCTTATTACTTGGTGGTGCTCTGCTGTCGCCAGAATCTGGTGAAACGTATTCTAGTGAGCAGCTGGCTACTAAAAAGAACTTTTACAATGGTAGTGGAGAAATTAATTTAGTGAAGCAGGTTTACTCACAAAAGACTGGGATTATTCTCCTCCAGTTTGAAACAGATGATTCTATATCAGGAATTGATCGTGGTATAGATAATTCTAGACTATCATGGAAACTTTATTCTTCTACTGAGGAGTTAGATACCAGTATGGAAGTCATCCCGATTACAGATAAGAAAATTTCGGTGATTATTAAAAATGTTCCTAAAAATTTCGGTGCCTTGGTTGTTGATATTGAAAATAAAAGTATCAATGCATCGGGTATTGATGTTGAACTTTCTTCCTCAGATGATGAAACAGCAAAAGTCAGTTCAGTAGAAGAAGAGTTTGACAGAGTTGTCCAATTTTGGATTACTCCTCAAAATTCTAAATTGGAGAAAGAAGAAATTAAAGATGTTTCCCGTGAAAGCTTTGCTATTTCAGAGATTGATCAGGAAATTAAGTTCCAGGAAGGACAAATCAGGAAGCTTAATACTTCTATTCAGCAGCTTAAGGACTCTATTTCAGAAGATGAATCTAGTAAGAAAAGCCTGTCTACAGAGGCTCAGTATCTTGAAAACGAAGATTTAATAGAAAATCAACGGAGCCAAGAACAGATTGACAACAGCATTGCTGATAAGAATCAATCCATTGAAAAAGCAACTGATAATATTGAGATCGTTAAGTCTAGGATTGTAGCCTTGAAAAAGAAAAAGCAGGCAGTGAAGGATGGGACTTTTGAATTTCCTAATCCGATTCAGACCGTTGAGATGAAGGAAGGAGAGAAATAATAATGAGATTTAAAAACAAAAAGATTCGTAACTTATTCCTCATTTTCTGTCTGAATAACTTGATAAGTTATTTTGTAAAATGGAGTACATTCTTATTAACTGCAATGGTTTCTGGAGCTATAATCAATTTTACTGCAACAGACTTCCAAGCTCAGTATATAGCAGATACCTCTCTTTTTATATCACGTTTGCTATTTATGGCTAGTCTTGTAGCATTTATTATAGGATTATGCTTTGATTCTGAAAAGTGGAAAAAATCATCTCTAGTAGGTTTTCAAAATTTCATTTTTCTAACTGCTGTTGCTTCATCAATCGGTGTTGCAGTAACTAAAAATCTACTGAAAAATATTATAATTTTTTATGCTGTTTATTTAGCTATATTTTT
Source organism: Streptococcus sanguinis (assembly GCA_015264985.1). GTDB lineage: Bacteria > Bacillota > Bacilli > Lactobacillales > Streptococcaceae > Streptococcus > Streptococcus sanguinis_S. Next base: position 2,496 of record JABZYU010000013.1, read on the forward strand.
TGCTAACAAGTATCTCTTGCCTAGACTTACTGAATTTTATATTCTCAAGAATGTCTTGAATAAAGAGTATTTAGGAATTAGAAAGAAAACAGAGCCGCTACCTCCTATAAACAATATGTTTATAGAATCTGAAATTACAGATGTGGTGGAAAGAATGGTTCGGCTTAATCAGGAATCTATAAAACCAGCTTATCAAGAAGGAGTAGAACTTTCTTATTTGAATAAAGAAAATATTGCTGGGGTTATCCATTTTAGAACTGTAAATGATGTTCAAGAGAAGAAAACATTTGAAGATTTTGATACGAAGTATACAGCAGTATTTACGATCAGTCCGTTTGAAAGTATTTCAGTAAATGCTCAATTGATTAAGTTGGTTCTATCTAAAAAAGATTCTTTTACCTCTATTGAAGAAATTGGGATTAAATAATATATAGGCCTCATTTTGAGGTCTATTTATTTTCCTAAAAACAAACTTGCCCTCTTTCAGCAGCGGTTTAAAATTTCATATAAAATAGGAAAAAAATAAAAAAGGAGAGTCAGAAATGGCAAAAAATAATATTGAAAAACTTGAGAAAGACTTAGCTGCTACTCTTGCAAAAGCAGAATCAATCAAAGTAAAAATGGCAGAGGCCAAAGAAAAAAATCAGAAGGAAATTGGGAAATTATTTTCTCAAATTCAGTTCAAAAAAAATAAGAATATTTCGTACGAAGAAATTATTTTAGATTTGAAGACAGAGCTGGGATTAATCAAAGAAGAAGAAAAGGAAAAACGAAAATTAGCTCAGAAGGAAAAAGAAAATAATTTTGAAAATCCACAATTTACAGAAGATCTTTCAGTTGAAAATGGGTAAAAAAGATCTGAAAACATATTGAAGTAGGTATGTTATTGGTATGTTTATATGTATGTTATAAGTAGGTGAAACCGAGAAAATTGATATCATGGGAAACGTTGGCACTGCCAACTTTCCACGGAACGTGGGAACAGTTTCCCTTATGCTCTTTTCTTCACCTAAGACACCAAAAAGGGCCTTAGGCCTATCTAAGTGTCGTCTGGTGCAGAAAACCGCAAAAACAGAAAACTTGTTTTCGTAGTTTTGCGAGATGAGTATTCTTTTTTGCTTCTTTTTTCTTTCCTCCGTGAAAAGAAAAAAGAAGGGCGGATTGATTTTTGGAAAGAGTTTTCGTTGAAAATTTTTTCCAAAAATGGAAATGATAAGGAGTGAAAAATGGATTATTTGATACGTGGATTTTCAAAAAATGAGATTGAATTTTTGAAAGCTTTAGCCGAGAAGGAAAATCGATCCTTGAATCAATTCTTATTAAAAACTTGTCGAGAAAAAATTGAACAGGGGGAGTTCCATTCGGCTGAAAAAATTTATTTGAGTCACTTGGAGAATATGAAAGAAGCCTCTGATTTTATGTTAGTTCAATCAGAAAAGCAATTGGCTCAACTGGAACAGTTTGAAAGAAAAATTTCAAGTTATGCTGCTCATATTTCCCGCTGGCTTGAATATGAAGGAGAGGTAGAAGTATATGACAAAGGAGATTAAAATTCGCAATGTGTCAGATGATATTCATAGTCAACTAAAATCAATTTGTCAAAAATACCAGTACACGAGTTTAAATCAATTCATGCTGGACCAGCTTCAGGCAATTGTGATAAATGATGGTTTGAATCTCTATCAAAATCATTTTGCACAAACATTGTCAGAATTAAAAATGCAGCAAGCTCAGATTTTGGAAAATCAAAAGTTGATTGAAATTCGTCAGATAGGCTTGGACAGTAAGCAGGAAGTTATTCAGAATTTAACTGTGGACTGGCTGCAGTTTATAGATGATGTCGATGCACTAGCTGCTGAACGAAAATCAGGGAGGAAGTAAAATGAAAAAAAACAAATTTGCTTTTTTTGTAATTACTTTCCTAATTATTTTTTTAGTGCAACCTCAAAATCGTGAATTTTTAGTTTCAACTTTCACTCAAAATGATTTTCCTAGTCAGTTTGGCTTCACTAATTCGGCTGAAGAAAAAAATTTTGAAATTGAAAATCATCACCAAAATCAAAATTTAGAATTAGCTAGAAAAGAATTTGAAGGTGTTCAAATCATCGATGTAAATCCTCAATCTCAATTTTCTAATGAGGAGTTGAGTTTGGAAAAAGGCAGTTGGAAAAAATTTTCAGACTTAGATTTTCTTGGCCGAGTCAGGGAAGCAAATGCTATGTTGGGGCCAGAACTTTTAGCAAAAAAAGAAAGAAAGAATATTTCTAATGTGAGACCTTCTGGCTGGAAAAATAAAAAAATTGAAGTCAATGGTGAGAAAGATTATCTTTATAATAGATCTCATTTAATAGCTTTTCAATTGAGTGGTGAAAATGATAATCCTAAGAATATTTTTACAGGGACTCGGTTCTTGAATGCAAATTTTGCGCCTGGAGAAAAAAATTCGATGGTTTATTTTGAAAATCAGATTGTTAACTATATCAAAACAACTGGCCATCATGTCCGGTATCGAGTCACACCAATTTTTAGAAATGTGGAATTGGTTTGTCGAGGAGTTCGGATTGAGGCTCAAAGTATTGAAGATAATTCAATCTCTTTTGACTGTTTTATCTTTAATATTCAGCCAGAATATGATATAAATTATCTAACAGGTACTTCTCAGAAAGTATCAAAATAAAAATCAAGGAAGTATAATATGGTACAAAGTAGATTATCTCTTTATCTTAATAACCAGCAAGAGAAAAAGCTTGATGAAATAACAGCATTTTTGAATGACGGGAAATCCCAAACTTTTAAAATAATGCTGGAAACTTTTTATCAGTTATTCATTGTAGATGGAAATGACTTGGCCTATGAAAATAGATTGAATCAACTTCAAAGAGGGGATTTTGACTCAATAGAAAAAGATGTGAAACAAGTTAAACGTAAAATGGATCAGTTGCTGTATTTACAATTAAGTAATTTTCATTCTCGGGATGAAAATTGGGATATTCAAGATTTAGAATCTGTTCATTCAAAAATTGATCCGCAGCAACACGAACTATTGGCTCGTATTGATGAATTAATTCAGGAAGATAAAGCACGAGGTCAGACAATAAAGCATTCTCATAAGTAGAAAGGAAGGTTTTTGATTGGCAGAACAAATAAGCCCAAGTATTACTTTTATGCTGCAATATACAGAAGCAAATGCTCAGTATGTGGATTATACTAACCGTGATGAGGCGGTTGAAGTTGAGAATGAGTTGGCTTTGGATAAACAGTCTTTTGAGGAATTAACCAGGGAACAAATTAACTCAATTCAGCAGTCTATTCCGGAACAAAATTTAAATTTTAGAGACTATATCGATTATATGAACCGGTCCTATGCAACTGAAAGCCAGGATCGGGATATCACTGCAGTATTTAATCAGGAGTCTAATTATCTGCAGCGTACTCGAGTTGAACAGCTGAAAAAAAATTTAGAGACTGCCTATCAAAATGGCTCTTTGCTTTGGCAGGGAGTAGTTTCTTTTGATAACAATTGGTTGGCCCAAGAAGGATTAATTGATAAAAATACCGGTCAGGTTAATCAGCAAGCTATTAAGAATGCGATTCGGGAAATGATGCCAAAAATGATTCAAAAGGAGGGTCTTTCCGATACTGCTTTTTGGTGGGGGAACATTCATCTGAACACAGATAATGTTCATGTTCATATTGGCTTATCAGAGTTAGAATCCAATCGTGAGAAGATTTACTATAAACCACGGCGACGTTGGGAGTATAAGGGAAATTTCTCACAGAAAACAATGAAGCAAGTAAAAAGTGCGGTTTATCATGGCCTAGCCAATCAGGAGACCAGGTCCATGATGCTTAGAAAAGAGCAACTGCTGGCCAATTTAAGAACAGATCTCTTAGCTAATGTTTTCAAGAATAATCAGGTGACTGTTTCAGCTGAAAAAAATTTTTTGGAACAGGCCTATAATCATCTTCCTCAAGAGAAAAAGTGGAGATACGGATCCAATGCTCGAGATTTTGCGGTTAGTAAATTCTTTATTAATCGTTATTTGGATTCCTACTTTGCCAATGATGGGAAAGAGTACTATCAGCAATTTCTCACAGAGACAAGAGAATTTCTAGCCTCTTATGAGGGTGTATATTCAGCTGAAAAAAATCAAGCCTATGAGAAGTTGCGCTATGTTAATGGTAAAGCTATAAAGCAGCAGGTTCATTCATCAGGCTATGATATTGAAAAACTTATTCAGCGAAGAGAAGAGGAGCTGAGAGAGCGCCTAGGCAATCAAATTTTGAAGAAATTCATGGAAGAAGTTCCAAGAATTGCAAACCCCGAGTCTAAAAATAATTTATCTGACTTTTCTGTAGGAAATCAGAAAAGGATTAGGGAGCAGCTTTCAGATGCGACCTATGTTCATTTGGCTGATGCTTGGGAGAAGATGGGATATAAAATTCCAGATGATGCGAGTCCAATTTATATTTTAAAACCTGTCTATGATGAAGATGAAAACGGAATGAAAAGTGAGACTCCTAGATTTGTGAAAACAGAAGCGTTTGATATTAGTCAGGTGCAAGAGGATATCTTGAATAAACGTTTAAATCTGAAACAGCTATCCTTACTTTCTTCAGATGAATTGAAAGCCTTAGTAGATGCTGCCAAAAATAAAGAGAATCGTTCTGAAAGGGAACAAAAGGAGTTAGGAACTTATCGGTATGCTTTGCGACTTAGTCTTCTAGCAGAGAAGCAGGCTGAGCTGATGATTCAAAAAGAATTGCTGGATAAGGTGCAACCCTTAGAAAGTGATAAGCTTTTTGTTTCCTTTAAAAAATCAGAGGTGACTGAGCGTCTGGAGTATATTGAGTTACAGATGACTCCGAATTTCAAGCTGAAGAACCTAGAATTAGCTAAAAAAGAGGCCTATAGTCAGAAATATGAAGATAGTGTTCAGTTATCTGTCAAGAAAGCCGATAGGGGCTATCTACGAGCTCCTTTGAGCCGTTTAACGACTGAAATGAATGCTGTTGCTACCGTTCAGGATGAAAAGCTGTTATCTCTTCTAAAAGGCCGTCCTATGACGAAGGAAAGCTATTTAGAAGAGTTGAAAACTCATGTCTCTATTTTTCAGGTAAAAAATAGAATTTTTGAAAACAATGAGTTAATTGCTAGGGATCCTGGAGAAGAGCAGGCTAAGGTCCTAAAACGGAGCAATGCTTATCATTTTTCAGAACTCAAGCAACTTTACCAGAAATTGTTACCGGAAGGAGAAAGCGAAAAACAAAGTCAGATAGCCCAAGCCGTCTCAAAAACTATGCAAAGGCAACGTCAACTGAAAAAATCTGGTCTGCAGCAAGAGCAGGGGAAACTAAATGTTGGCCACGATTTTATGAAGGGGCTCTCTATGACCTTGAGAGGCACAGAAAGAAGCGATATGAGGGCCTTTATGGCTAAATTGAGAGCAGATGAGCGAGCTGAAAGAGAAGAACAATCTCAAAGCATATAAAAATATTATAAAAAATAATATAAAAAACGTTATAAATATAGCGTTTTTTATATTGGTTTTAACTAAAAATCATATGCTTCATTGAAAAATTCGAAAGCTTCTGCTCTTGCTAAAGCAAAGAAGAGAATTTGCACACAAACTATGTACTTTAAAAATAACGGCTAGTAGTCAACATAAACTAGTGGTCTTCGTTTGTCCTTTTTCAGCTTAAAAAAGTAGTATCTCTTATACTGTTGAGAAACAGAAAGGAGACTGGATATGAAACTATATTTTCCAGATGTTCCCATTAAGGAATTTGATTTTAAGGCAGATTGGCTAGTGGCAGCTATTGATTCTGATAGTAATCAAGTCCACTTTGAGGGACGGGGGCAGAATAAAGACTTAGTGCTGACTTTAAAGCATGATTCTTTTTCAGAATTGGCTGTGGGAGAACTTGTTCAGTTGCCGGTTGAATTATTCATAGAGCCGGAGGACAATTCAAGTTCCTATCAGCCTAAATATGAGTGCTTTTAATCAGGAAGGAGGACGATGAATGGCTACAGCAAAATCAAGAAAAGAGCGGGTTGAAATTGCCCGCTCAAGGGATATCTTATCTGTTGCGGATGAGCTTGGGATGGAATTGGTCCGAACTGGCCAGGATTTTCGTTGGAAAGAACATGATAGTATGGTTATCACTCCTAAAAAAAATGTTTGGAAGTGGTTTTCTAGGGATCAGGGAGGAGATGTTATTGCCCTGGTAGAAACAATGAAGGAAATTAACTTCAATCAAGCTATTGACTATCTTAATGATGGTGATTTTAAGGTTTATGATGCATCGCAGAAGCTAGAGACCCAAGAACCTTTTTCTTACTATCTACAGCGTTATGAACAACCATTTGATGAAGCCCGTACCTATCTTAAAGCTGAACGGGGACTGACGGATGAAACAATTGATTTTTTCCTTGATAAAGGAGTCTTAGCCCAGGCCAATGCTAAATTAGGTGACAGCATTGAGCCAGTAATTGTATTCAAAACCCTATCTTCTTCAGGCGAAGTGGTTGGGGGAAACCTGCAGGGGATCCGTGAAAATTGGGATAAGTGGCCTAAAAGGGGATTTGCCAAAAATATTATCCGTAATTCTGAGGAGATGAACGGTCTTCATATTGATATTGGCCAACCGACACGGCTTGTTTTTACGGAAAGTCCAATCGATCTGATGTCCTACTACCAGCTTCATAAGGATACCTTAGATAATGTTCGTTTGGTTTCTATGGATGGCTTAAAGGAAGTATCAATCAGTCGTCACCTTGTTCAATTAGAAGCAGAGCTTCAAGGTAGATCATTTGAAATAAATGACTCAACTGGAGAGGCACTGGAAAATTTGGCCAGAATGACTGATTATTTCCAAGGAGGCAAACATGCGGAAATGATTACTTTAGCCGTGGACCAAGATGAACACGGTTTGGAATTTATTCAGAAGCTACAGGAAAAGGGAATTACAGTAAAACCGGATCTTCCTGATTTGCAGCCAGGTAGGGATAAGACGGATTGGAATGATTATCTAAAATTTCAGAATGAGCCCAAAAATGATAATAGCCGTTTGGCCCAAGCAAGACGTAAATTGGATCGCTTGAATAATGAATTTCTGGATGCGACAGATGCGGTCTATAATTTATCTGCAATGACAAACGGGCAGCCTATGAATGACAAACGGGATGGCTCTAGTTTTTTCAAAAAAATGGATCAATTAGAAAATCGGGTATTTGATAAGCTTGATGAGATTAGACAACAGGAAGCCCGTGTAGAAAGGCTGGAAGCAAGGGAAGAAAGAAAAGCCGCCGGTTTGAATCGTAGTGGTAATGGACTTGAAATGAGTGTTCAAAATATTCCACGAATTCGGGAAGAAATTGAAAAAGCGAAGCGTGGTGAATCAACGTACAGATCCGAGACGATTAGACGATACCAAGAGGAATTACAGAGGCTGGAAGGTATCTCAGAAAAAATGTCATCTCTAACAATTCAGCCTGGCGCTCAAGCCTTGATTAATGATGGGACTGTGAATCAGTGGGCTAAGCAACCAAACATATATTTTGTGAAGGGGCTCAGAAGAGTGGCGGTTGAACTATCCGATGATGGGAATTTTATTGAATCATCTAAATATCGTCCGAAAACTCCTGAAGAACGAGAAAGATTAATGCAGATTTTGAAGTCTCAGGTAAGTACTTCTCCAGCTGAACCAGAATTGCGAGTTGTTTTTGACTTCACTGAGAATCTAACTATAGGAAAACACTATTCAAAGGGAGACAATATCCCTTATAAAGATTTTGTAAATATTCTTTATCAAGAAAATACTCTTCAATCATTTAGAGCAGAGGGGGGATATGATAAGACTTATTTTGATTTACAAAATGAGGCTGGAGAAATCTTAGTTAAAAACATCCGTTTTGATGTTGGCAGCGAAAGAGAAACCTTGGCTAAGCAGCTAGAGACAGTGTTGCCTGAGAAGTACCTGGAACTCGCCCAGAATGCTGAGATTCCTGAAAAGCAAGAGGAGTCAAAAAAAGCTCCTGACCAAAATCAGGAGCGCTTGATTGATAGGACCAGTGGTGGCACGGGGTCTTTACAGCTAGAAGCTGAAGGCAGTCCCACACCTGTACTTGAAACAAGCACCTTTGAGCAAACTGTTACCAGTCACCCGACATCATCCTATCCTTACCTTCATTTTAGCACAAATTATGATAAAGTGCAACGGCGAGTAGGAAATTATCACCCAATTACACCTGCTGATTTAAGACGCATAAATCAATATGCGCCGTCAATTCAAAGTACAGCATCATGGTATTTAAGTGAACTAGCTGGAAGTAGAATTAGTTTTGTTTATGCGGATCATGGAGAGGAAAATGTTCTTCAGGTGAGTTTTCAAAAGGAAAATTTTATTCATCTCTCAGGTATTAGACCATTTGAAGAAGGGAAGGGAGCTGCTGACTTCTTAGAAGATTTTGCGGCTGGCCAAGGTCATTATGATAGTATACTAATCAGTAATGCAATCAAGGATAAGTTGCAGGTGCTTCCGATGCTTCAGGATATTTTAGAGCCACAATCCTTTGTTTTGGGCGATCTAAGCAGTGTTGAGAAACTGCACAATCTCAATATGAGTGAGGCTATCAAAGCAAAAGATGAAGATTTCTTGTTACTGTTTAAAGACGCTGAAGGTGAAAAAATCCCTGCCTCTCTCATGAAACTCAGAGGAGAGCTTGCAGCTAATGTAAAATCGCTGGATGAAAAGGTTATTCTTGGTGTTTATCGAGAACGGGATGGCCATCTTGAACAGCTGTCTATTAATGAAGATTATATCAAAGATGGTGGTAAGGAAATAATGGCAATTTTGAAAAATCGCCAATATGAACCAGTAGAAGCGGTTCAGGAGAACACGTTATCTTCAGCAGAAGAATACTCTCATAAAGCGTATGAGGCAAAAGAGAATCAGACTAACTCAGCTAAAAAGGAGGTGAAGAATAGTATTGCTCAGCGTGTATCTGAAATTTTATCAGCTACAAATGAAAAACCGGAAAATCGTGAAGAGTTGCCTCAATCAGTCCCTTCAGCTGAGAAAGAAAATAAGGCTACAAACCTTCCAAATGAAAATAATTCGTTTGATTATTATAAGGCCAGTGCTCAAGATTTGAGTGACCAAGCCATACAGAAAATTCGTGATTATATGAGGTCTCCAGAGGAGTTAAAGGAGTATATGGATTTCATGTCCAAGTTTCCTAACTTATCACCAAGAAATATAGCCTTGATACGGGAGCAGTGGCCAGGTGCGGATGCTGTGGCGACTTTTGAACAGTGGCGACAAATTGGAAGGTCTTTAGGAATTACTCCAGATGATGTGATTCCGGTAGAAGCTACATTTGAGAATAAGAGGACTGGGAATAAGAAAGAGATTTCAAATGATCAGTTATCTGTGAAATTTGGCGAGCGCTCTAAAATTACTCTCTTCCGGCCAGCAATGATTGAGATGATTCCGGTGTTCAATGAGCAGGGCTACCAAGTTATCAACGAGAAAGGAAATCCTAAATTCAAGCCAAAATCTCAAGCAAGCCCAGAAGAGAGAAAGAAAATCAAAAATAAGGAAATTAAGGTTGTTGAATTTCAAGAAAGAGATCAGAATGGACGCCCCAAATTTAATCCTTACAAAGTGTTTGAACTTTCACAGACAAATCTAAAGCCAGAAGCTTATCCTAAGGCTATCCCAAACCGACACTATAATTTTAACTTGGATAAGGTCAGAACTAAGGAGGTTTTAGCCGGACTTAATGACTATGCTAGAAAGATTCAAGTTTCAATTGCTTGGAATGAGGAGCGATTCATAGGAAATTCAAAAGGTGTTTTCCTTCCAATTGAACAAAAGATAATTTTAAATAAATCGAATACTCCAGGAGAAAATATATCAACAGCTATTCATGAGCTGGCCCATGCCACACTTCATAATCCTCAGAAAGATTATAAGAAAGAATTGTCACAAGACAGGAAGGAATTAGAAGCAGAGTTAACTAGTTATTTAGTATCTAAACATTTTGGCTTAGATACTAGTCAAAAGTCCATCGTTTATATGGCTGCCTGGACGGATAATCTAAAGGAATTAAGCGATTCAGATCTTTCCCAATCATTGACAAGGATTCATAAAACGACAGCCAAAATTATTGAAAGTGTTGAAAGACATACAACCCCCTTTCAGCCGAACCATCAGCTTCGCTTAAATCCAAGTGGCCCGGAATTTTCTCAATTTCCTCCCAGTAGAGGAATGAAGATTTAGACTACATGTTTGCACCCTAAAATGGGTGCTTTTTATTCTTTCAAATCGAAACTGCCCTATCTCAACATTATTTTTCTTTATTACTTATTATGGGGATAGAAAAAATAAGGAGGAAATAATGAAGACAGTTATTGTATCTGAAAAAGATGATCAGGCTAGGAAAACAGCTAATGCGCTAGGGCATTTTGATAAGATAGGCCAAGTCTATGTATTAAGTCAAACAGACTTGTTGGAAGGTGAAGTTCATGTAGTAGCTGCTGATGGTCATCTATTTGAATATGCGGCTCCTGAAAACAACTGGAAGCTAGAAAATCTACCACTAGTTGATGTTTCTTTCAAAATGCAGTTGAAGAAGGTAGAGAAAGGTAGAAGGAAGAACTTTGGAGGTGATCCAGAAAAGTGCTTTGCGACTATTTATCAGGAGGTTCAAGCTGCTGACCGGGTTATTATTGGAACTGATTCGGATCGGGAAGGGGAGCGGATTGCCTATTCTATCTTGTCAAGAATCCCAGGAGGAAAGAAGAAAATTTGGAAAAGACTTTGGCTCAACTCTATGACAAAAAAAGCTATTCGTCAAGCTTTCCAAAATTTACGAGAGCCAGAAGAAACATATAACTATTATCTGGAGGCAGAAGCTAGGGCTCAAAGTGATTGGCTAGTTGGGATGAATCTTTCTCCGCTGGTTACGTTGGAACTGCAGCAAGCGGGTCAGGTTCCTTGGGGAAAAGGCCAGGTTTTTTCAGTAGGCCGCTGTCAGACTCCGGTTGTTCGTGTGATTTGTGAAAATGATCTAGCTATTCAGAACTTCACTCCTCAATTATATTGGAAGCTACAGCTAGAAGATAAAAATAATGGTCAAGTCTTTTCCTGCAAAGAAAAATATTTTGACAGTGAAGAAGCTTTTGAAGCGGTCCGGAGCTTATCTTCAAATTCTCTAGTTTCCTCAGTTGAAAGGAGAAAAGTCCAACAGCAAGCTCCTCAGCTCTTTGATTTGGCAAGTTTACAAGATTATGCTTCTAAGCGCTGGAAAATAGAAGCGAAGCAAACTGAAAGTTTGCTTGAATCACTTTATTTAAAGGGGTATGTCACTTATCCAAGGACACGGACACGATATATTACCGATTATGAATTTGATTACTTAAAGATGCTTGTCCAAGCTTATCAAGAAGTGCTGTCGAGTACTTTTGAGCTGGTTCACTTAGAAGCTCGGAAAACCTATGTAGATGCCAGCAAAATTAGAAATGACAGTCACCATGCCATTATTCCAACAGAGACGATTCCCGATTTCTTTTCTCTTCAGCCAGATGAACGCTTGATTTATGAAGCTGTCACTCGTCGGACCTTGTTAATGTTTGCGGCGGATTGTGTTTATGAGACAAGCACTGTTCGACTGAAAAATCAGGATCTTGAGTTTGTTGCGAAGGGGCGGCGAATGGTTGATCTGGGCTGGGCTGCAGTAGCCAATCTTTCTGTTCGGAAAGATATTGAGCTACCCATTTATCAAGTAGATAGTTTAGTCCCTAGCTCTATTTCAGTTCAGGAAGGAGTGACCAAGCCACCAAAGCGGATCACAGAAAGCATGTTGTTGAGCGAAATATTCCCTAGATATGGTATTGGGACACCAGCCACCCAAGGAACCATTATTGAAACGATTCAGGCCCGAGGATATGTCACAAAGGATAAGAAAACGGGTCAGTTCCTCCCAACTAATAAAGCTTATTTGTTGATTAATTATCTGTATGATAATGAATTTGCTGATCCGGAGACAACCGGAGGTTGGGAAAGCTTCTTGGCTCAAATTGGAGAAGGGGCCATTAATCCCAGGGAGTTTGTGGATGGAATTAAAGAAAAATTGACTTTACAGATTAGTCAGGCAAAAGAAAGGAACGATTGATGACAGAATATCTGGAACGATATACAATTAATATTAGTGAAAAAATCAGTCAGAAGCCTAGTGATTATAAAGTATTTGGTCGGGAGAAGGAAGTAGCTGCAGTTATTACCTCACTTCTCAGAAGAACGAAAAACAATCCTATTTTGGTTGGAGAGCCAGGAGTTGGAAAAACAGCCATTCTGGAAGGATTGGCCTTGGAGATTTTGAATGGAACTGTTCCAGCACGATTAAAAAGTTTAACGGTTCGATCACTGGAATTATCTTCCTTGATGAATGAGCAGGATGGGAATTTTATCTTTAAACTCAGGCAAATTATTGAGGAGTTAAAAGAAAATAAGGAACTAATTTTGTTGTTCATCGATGAATTTCATACAGTGGTGGGAACGGGAAGCCAGGAAGGAAATGCTTTGGATGCTGGAAATATTCTTAAACCAGCCTTGGCTCGTGGAGATGTTCAGATTATTGGAGCAACCACCTTAGATGAATTTCATGAATACATTGAAACAGACGGGGCCTTGGAGCGCCGGCTTCAGCCTATTATGGTTGCAGAACCCACGATTCCAGAAGCTATTAGGATTCTGGAAAGTGCCAAGAAAATTTATGAATCCTTTCATGGAGTCAATATTTCTTCAGCTGCAGTAGAGCAAGCAGTGGCTTTATCTGTGCGCTATATTACAGATCGTTTTTTGCCGGATAAAGCATTTGATTTAATTGATGAGGCTGCCACTGTTGTATCAGCCAATTCAGCTGATACAGTATCAGAGAAGGATATTGCAGAAGTATTGAAACGGAGGACAGGGATACCTGTTACCACGATTTTACAGGGAGATGAAGACCGGATTCAAGGATTGAAAGAGAAGTTGAAAGAGAGGGTCAAGGGGCAAGATGAAGCAATTGAAGCTGTAGTGGATGCGGTTGAAATTGGCTGGGCTGGGCTGCAGGATGAAAATAAACCAATTTCTTCATTTCTCTTTTTAGGAGCCTCGGGCGTTGGTAAAACAGAACTTGCTAAGGCCTTGGCAGAAGCACTATTTGATGATGAAAATGCTATGATTCGGCTGGATATGTCTGAGTATTCTTCAAAGAAAGATATTGTGAAACTAATTGGAGATAGAGAAACCAGAAGTAAGGGTTATCTTACCGAGTCTGTCAAACGGAAACCCTACAGTGTCATTTTGATTGATGAAATTGAGAAAGGGGAAGGAACCATTCATAACCTCTTCTTGCAGATTTTGGATGATGGCCGTCTGACAGATGCAACTGGTCGCTTAATTAGTTTTAAAAATACAATTGTCATTATGACCAGTAATACTGGTTCTAAAGAAATTATTGAGAACTTTGAAATCAAAGGTAGCTTCAAAGAAATGTCTGAGCGAGACAAGGAACAATTCCGTGAGAGTGTAGATATTGAATTGGAAACAGAGTTTCGGCCAGAGTTTCTAAACCGGATTGAAAATACAGTTATTTTCAATTTGCTGGAAAGAGATACGATTGAAGAAATTGTTCTGAAAAACTTATTCAATTTAGAGAAAAAGATGGAGAAACAAAATCTGACCTTGTCCTATGAGCCAGAATTAGTTGTTTATTTAGCTGACGCAGGGACAAGTGTTAAAAAAGGTGCTCGCCCCTTGGCTCGGCTGATGAAAAAGAAAATCATCGCTCCTGTTTCCAGCCGTAAACTAAGGCTTCCAGTTGGGGGAAGCTATAATTTTCACATTTCGGTTTTAGGAGAAAAGCCAACTCGTAAGGGTCAAACAGAGCGGCGAACACTTGATTTTGATATTACTGAACTTCCAATTTCAGTATAAATTCTGTCACCTGCCCTCTTTCAGCTGAAAAATGATTTATATCTTAAACTAGACATGTCAAAACATTCAAAGGAGGTAGAAGATAAGATGAATTTGACAAAAAAATTTAACTCTTTAAAAATCAAGGCGCAATCCTTTTGGCTTGGTCTATCGCTTTTCCTTACAGGGATTCCAGTTACTGCATCTGCAGCAGGCCGTAATCCTTTTAGTAAAACAAAAGATCTGGCGCAAAAAGGAACAACAGAAATCCAAGGGATTGCAGTTTATGTGGCAGGTTTTGCTTTAGTTGTAACTGCAGTGGTCTATATGGTTGGAGGTCGAGAACTCAAGGCAGCTATGAAAAAACACTGGTTTCATATTGCGATTGCAATTGTGGTTATTTTTGCTGGGGTAAGCGGTATTGAGTGGCTACGTGATTTCGTCAGCAATTAAGCAAGGAGGTCTGGATGGCATTTAATCTTTTTTCAAAAAATAAAACTCCCATTCAGGACAAGCTCTTCTTGAAAATTACCTGGGAAGATGATCAGAATCCAGTTACTTTTCCAGAACTATCAGATATGATTGAATATCTGGATCAGGAGGTATTACGAGCCAATCCGTTTCGTATGATGGACACATTGCCTTATTTGACTTTTCTGCAGGCAGAAGTATTATTCAGCTATTTGAAGGCTAATTCTACAAATTTTCAGCTGAAAAAACTGGCTATTTGTCATAAGGAAGCGGGGGAGGCCGTTTCTGATGGAGAAGCTTTTATTAGTCCATTAGTAGTTGATAGTAATTTTCAAAATGTGCTAGAACCTTTAATTCAGGGAATTCTGACGGAGCCAGCATTTGAAAACTATACTTATCAGGAAAAACGGGAATATTTTACAGATGAAGTGTTCCCTGCCTATAAAGAAAGTTTGGACGTTACGGATGCTGCCTTGCCACTTTTTCCAGCTGAAACTGAAGTGAGGTCATTGCCTATTAAACAGACCGTGAATCAGGAGTCCTCAAAAAATTATTCTAAACCAGCTTCTCAAGAGAAGATTAAGTCTATCTATTTGTTGGGCGGCTTGATTTTAACAGCTTTAATAGCCACTTTCTCTTTAGTATTTGGAGTTTTGCTAGCTGGAAAGTTAGAGGAGAAAACGGAGCAGGTTGAATATCTCTATGATCAAGTTGTCCAACTTCAGAATCTGCAGCAGGAAACAGGTAAGGTAGATGTCTTTGGGCGCTATTTTCTTCCGAACTACTATTCTGGGAACAAGGACTTACTAAAGCCTTTCTTGGATAAGGAAGATGGGAAATTTACGGCAGCTAAAAACGGAACAATTCAATCCGTTATCTTAGAAAGTGTTACGGAAAAGGAAAAGCACCTTCAGGTATCGTATGTCTTGGTTGTAAAAGAAGAGGAAGTCCCAAAATCATTCCGTCTTGAGCTGAACCTTAAGAAAGATAAAAAAGCCAAGTACGGCTATCTTTTGACAGAGGAACCAAAAGTTACGGAGACTAATTATCTTGAACAAATTGAACAAAATTAAAGGAGCAATCTATGTCTAAAAAAACAGTTTTATCATTTCTCACTCTTTCTGGTTTAATTCTAGCATCTGTTCCAGTTGCAGCAGAAGGAACAGCACCAATTGACAGTAGTACACCTTTAGAAATTGTACCACCGACTTCACAAGCTGAAGCCACCCCTACAGTACCTTCTAGTCAAAAATCAGCATCTATTCAAACTACCAGTCCAGCTGCTCCAAATGACTCTTCTGATATTCCGAGTACTCAACCATCCCAGCCTGGTCAACCGTCTCAGCCGAGTGAGCCCGCTACCCAACTAAATGAGCCAGTAACTCCGGTTGCCCCTTCAGAACCAGCATCTGGTACAAGCAGCTCCTCTGACAGCAGCTCCTCCAGTTCCAGCAACCAGCAACCTACTAGTCCTTCTTCAGGAAACCAGAACAGCCTGAAGAGCCAAAAACCAATTGAAAATCCAGATGCATCAACAGCTCCAGCCTATCCTGTGAAACAAGACGATCCAAACGCTTCAGCTAATCTTTCGGCTATTTCCCCTGCTGCTCCCGTCGTGACTGAATCGGGTTATACTATTATTGGAACATTTGATAGTAATCCAATCATTCAGAATCAAGACGGATCGACTGCTGTAGTTCCTGCGGATGAAGTAGGAGCAATCGTGAATCCGGATAAAACAGTGACCGTTAAAACTTTTTCAGGTGAAGAAAAGACCCTTCCGATTACTGGAGAGAAAACTTCCGCAGTTGGTCTGATTGGTGGCCTGATACTTATGTTGGTCTCCGTCCTGGGTTATCTTGGTCTTAAACGTAAAATGAAAGCATAAAGGAGGCAAGCTATGCAGTTATTTGTAGCTTATGGGCGGGTTGCAAAAATCCCGACAGGCGCTTTCGGCGAGAGTCGTAAGGGAACCCCTTATTTTAAATTTGACTTTGTGTGTGATTCCAGCCAGCGGGATGCTCAAGGAAAGTTTATTCCGAGCTTCTTTCACGTAGAAACCTACGGGAAACAAGCCGAACTAATGTATCAGAGTCTTTCTAAAGGTTCACCTATCCTGGTTAAGGGTGAAATCGTCCAACGGCCTTATTTGAATGATCAGCAGCAACAAAGGACCTATCAAGTTCTTTATCCGTCCCTGACAGATGGTATTACTTTCTTAGAGAGTAAGACAGTGAGTGAGCAACGAAGACAGCCAGGACTAGGACTTCAGACAGTTCCGCCAGCGGCTTCCCATTCCCCTTATCCGGAGCCGTTAGATGCAGATGAGCCATTTTAAGAAGATTAGCACCTTGAATTTATCAAGGTGTTTTATTAACTATAAAAATAGTTTTAAAAACAATATTAAAACTATTATAAAAACATGAAATAAATAATTCCTTTATCTTTGCCTTCTTTCAGCTGGAAATGTGGCTTTCCCTTAGACTGGAGATATAAAAAGTAAAAAGAGAGGTACACTATGAAGTATCATGAAGATGATTTACTGGCAGATTCTCTGCAGATTGAGAATTATATTTTTCAAAGTCAATCTTATCCCTGCAGTCAACTTTTACTGGATGATATGCGTCAAGAGCTAAGCCGGTATTTACAGCGTTATCATCAAGTCTCACCAGACTTACAATTTCGGGTCTTCCTTTTCTCTGCTTTCTACGGACAGAAAGCAGCCCGCATTTTAAAAGAGATTGGGGGTGGGGATATTGTTCAAGGTGCTTGAAGTAATCTATTACACGCTGATTCAACTTGCCCAGGTTAATCTTTTAAACTTCCTCTTGATTATGGGATTGGTGGTCTATCTTCTCTTCCAGTTGTTTCAATTTCTTTTGCCAATTTTTAAACAGGGCTACCAAAAATTTCAACAGCTTCTGGATCCTACGTTTTTGCAGGAGCGACTAAATAAAGCTAAAAAAGTATGGAAAAATCGATCCTTGAAACGAACCGTAAAATACCTTCAGGCAAATTTTGGGAAGCTGATTAAAGGACTGTTCCATAAGATTTTAGCTTTAGTCTTCCTGATAGCTAGCAATCTTCTTTTCCGACTCTTTTATCTTCTTCCGATTGTCAAGCGTGATCGGAAACGATTTGAGAAGGAAATGAAACCAATCCTTTATTTTCGGAGCTATCGCAGTATGATTTTGATGGGCGTAGGTTTCTCACTATTAGTCTTGTTTTTGACCAACTATGGAGTGACCCTTCTTCGTGCAGTCTTTCATCATATTTATTTAATGGTAACGAACAAGAATTTTTCTATTCCTTTCCCCACTGAGAGTTTGTTGCTGCAGAACCTGCTGAATATCCGGGTATTTATCTTAGCTCCAATTATAGCTTTCCCTATCTTTCTTTTTGGAGAGTTCATTGCCTGGAGGTCTGCTTGGATTAATTTCGAGCAGTACCGTGATTACAATGGGAATGAACAGGGGAATGATCGATTTGCGACAGCAAAAGAGATTCATTCTCAGTATAAAAAAGTTCCCAATAAGCAAAAGACTTATCCTGGGAATGGTGGTTATCCTGTCTTGCATGAAACCAGAAATAATCTGGCCGGATGGACCTTACGGATGCAGATGATTTATCAAAATCGACGCTTCAGTAAGTATCTGACCAATGCAGAAAAAATCTTGGGAATGCTCTCCATTCCTTCAGGCGATTTTTTCGTTGAGGATGATACAACCAGTGTTCTAGGAATCGGGATGTCTCGTTCCGGTAAAGGGGAAGGAGATATTGCTCCAACCCTTGATATCAATAGTCGGGCAGAAACTCCTCCTTCAATGGTACAAGGAGACCCTAAACTAGAGCATTATACATCATCTTACAAAATCATGAGGAAACGTGGCTTTGATGTGGAAGTCTTGAATTTTCAGGATATGTCCTGGTCCATGGGGTACAACCCTTTGGCCTTGGCTGTAGAAGCAGCTAAAAAAGGCTATTATGAAATGACTCAAACCTATGTCAATTCAGTGGCGGAAATGATCTATCCTAAGTCTAAAGGAGGAGGAGACAAAGGGAATTCGGAATACTTCCGAAAATCATCCGTCTCTCTCTTTAATGCTTTGACAATGGCTTTGATGGACAGGGCTCATGAAACTATCCAAAATGGAGAAAAGGATGCCTGGGATACAATTACAATCCCAAACGTGGCAAAATTCTTGACAAAACTTGGTTCAGAAGAAGTCTTCGTCAATGCTCAGAATGAGATTGTGGAAGCTCCAGAGCAGGGGGGACCAGTCACCAAGAAGAGCAAGATTACCGTCTATTTCGATAATCTCCGGATGGTCAATCGCAAGCAATTTTCTAAGTTCCGGGCTATGGCTGACAATGAGTTTAGAGCATCAGATTTTGGGGGAGAGGAAACCAAAGGAAATGTTTACTCTTCCATGGTCACCGGGCTTAACCTCTTCTTACAAGATAATGTAGCCAAGCTGACATCAAAAAATTCCATTGATTTAGCATCGGTTGGTTTTCCACGTCGGCTATCAATTAAGTTTCGTTCCAGCAGCAGCGGCCAGCTGGAGAATACCTTTGCTTATCAGACAGCAAAGGTATCCATTACCAGCACTAAAAAATGGGGCTTGAAGATGCAAGAGGTGGTTCATGTCAAGGATGCAACTGCTACGGTGGATGAACAAGGCTACCTGAATTTTGTAATTGAGCCAAAGCTTCCGGATCAGTTCAAAATAGCCATTGATTTTGATTATCAGAATAATGACAGCGCCTGGGTGCGGGAACAGCACTTCACTCTTTCAGCTGAAAAAGTCTACAAGAAAAATGGGAAAATTATTCAGATTGACAAGTATAGCAAAAAGAAGGTCTTGGACCATGTGGCTATCACGGATATTGAAAAGCCTAGCGGTTCTTTGTTAGAGCTAGCTGATATTGAGGTTATCTATTCTGATAATCCCAAAATTATCTATCTAGGCACTCCTCCGCATCGGTCAGAATACAATGCTCTGGTCTCTATGTTCCTGCACCAGCTCTTTAATGTCAATTATGAGCTGGCACTTGCTAACGGTGGTAAGTGTGTCAATAGGATCTTGCATCTCTTGGACGAATTTACAAATTTGCCGGCTATTCCTGATATGGATACTAAGATTTCTATTGGTTTGGGCCAGAATATTCTCTATTATCTCTGGATTCAAAACCTAGAGCAGCTGGTGGCTGAATATGGTGCAGAAACTGCACAGACGATTCAAGATAACTGTGCTCTGCATGTCTATATTAAGTCGACTAGAAAAACTAATGAGAAGTTTAGTAAAGAATTGGGGACTCGGACGATTACAGTTCGCAACAAAGCTGCTAATATTCTTGACGAGGCCAATCCAAATGTTTCTCATCGAGGCGAAGGCCAGCCGCTGCTCTCTCCAAGTCAGCTAGCTAAGCTGCAGGAAGGTGAGCGGGTCATTATCCGCTATGTTAAGGGGCGGGATAACCAAGGCTTTAAATCAAACTTACATCCTATCTTTAACCATGACAAGACAGCGGTCCCTTACCGTTACATGTTCCTTCAAGAGGAATTTGACCGCAGTATGAAGCCGGCCGATATTCCAGTTGACAGTCCTCACCGGAACCTTAATCTACAGGATATCGCAGTGGATGCAGAAACTGGCCTGACTAATCTGATTCAGTGGCGACATGACCTATCCAGTTGCTTATCTGGCGGTGAAGCCAAGCTAGCTACACGTTACAAAAAACAGCCTCAACAAGCTTCTCAGCAGATTTATACAGCGGAGGAAGATTTATACGAAGCCTTGGCTGAGGAGGTTTTGAGTGATGACTATGAAGGTTTGTTTGCGGATGATGTCATTTAGAAACAAAATCTCAGCTTGTCATACTTTTAAAATGCTGTTATACTATATGAGTAAGATAAAATAAGTAGAGGTAGTAAGATGAAAAAAAAACTTGGTTTTCTGTTGGCGACTTTTGTAGCTGTTCTAACCCTGTCCGCCTGTGCTCCTCAAGTCAATGAAAATGGAGTCCCTAATTCTTTGAAAGAAAAGTATTCAGGGTATTCCAAAGTTTATGGATATGATCCAGATATCTTTTCTGATGGAGGTAGTGAGATAGTTTTTGATAAAAAAGAGAACAAAATCACGAACACAACAACAAATGATTCTAAGTATTTCAAAGTTTTCCCCGAAGATGAATTAAGCTCAAAAGCTAAAGCGATTTTGACAAAAGAAAAATCAGAATTGGAAGGTAAACAGTATTTTATTATTGGGGTTGGCAATGATAAAAAAAATATCAGTGACAGTATTTTATATGGTATAGTGTTATCAAATGGTGGTAATACTATACGAATCTTTGAATTTGAAACAGGAAATTCAGATACTTATTATGATTTTTCAGGTGAAGCTCAAAATTAAAGAAGTGATAGAAGTCTCAGATTGAGGCTTCTTTTTTGTGATTTGCCCTCTTTCAGCTGACATTCTTTTTTTACTTTACAATGACCGTAAATAAAAAGAAAGAAGGTGTCATATTGTATCAAACCTTTTCTGATTTGATGAAGAAGGTCGGTTCATTAGATGGTGATATTTCTGGAGAGAAGGCTACGGAATTATCTAAATTCTATTCTTACTGGTCTAGTTATCTAGAATCCAGCCCGGCTTTTCTGGCTTTTCTGAATCATATACCTGGCGGCTTAGCCAAGGCCTTGTATTTGATAACAGCCAGCTTGGAACATGTTTTCAATAATTTATTTAAGCTCTTTGGTTTGTTTGGTTACTTAGGCAACCAAAAGACACTGATTGGCCAGTTTTATCATTGGTTTCAAGTTCTGGGTTTATCTGTTTTTACCTTTATGTTGATGGTTTTAGCTATATCTAAGCTCTTTACCAAACCTTTAAAGTACAAAGATGTTATTGTGAATTTTATCATGGTTACTTTTGTTACTGCGGTCCTGCCTTTAGCAATCACCACTTTTTCAAATGCTTTGGCTCAGGATGCTCAAAGTGTCCAAACCATGTCAAACGGTCAGAAAGAAAATTCATCCCTGGCTGTCCAGCCATTCAAAAATAACATCACGGATTTGAAAGTGTTGATAGACAATAATTTCAATACAGATCTCTTTCCCTTGGATAGTTACGGCTTTATTAAGCCTGTCCAAAAGGGATCTAAAGAAATTAACAATATCACAGATTCTACAGATAAACGGGATTCCAATGATTTTGTAACTAGAATTGATTTTTCGGCACATTATGGAGTTGATAATACAAAGCTACTTAGTGATTGGAATGACAAAGTCAAAGGTGTTAAAGGTTTACTTTTGCATAAACTTAATGCTAATAACGATGGCATAGAGACCGTTAAAGAGCACCGGATAGTAGGTGGTTTGAATGCATTTGAACCAATATATATGCGATATAAGGTCAATTGGGTTGCCATGTTTGCTCAGTATGGTATCTTGATCGTTCTACTGGTAAGTATGTCCATAAAGTTTGTGAAGTCGGTCTTCAATATCACGGTAGAAGCCATGATTTCGCCACTGGTTGGCTACAGTTCAGTCTCTTCTAACAAGAAGTATAAGGAGCTGCTGCAGACTATTGCTGGAGCCATGGTTGGAATTATCATGGAAGTCATCATTATGCGAGTTACACTTGAAATTTGCCGGGATTTACCAAGCCTGTCCCTATCAGCTATTACTAAGCTCTCAGGCGGATTCTTCGATGGGCTAAACATGTGGGAACAAGCAATTTCAGCCATGATAGTTTATATCGCGTTATTCCTAGCAGCCATGCAGGGAGTGTCCATGATTGAACGCTGGCTAGGTGTCTCTACTTCCCATAATGAAACCTCTCAACAATTGCTAGGAGCTATGATGGCCGGAAATGCTTTTGCTACTGGTATGGGGGCAGCTGGACGAGGACTCTTTGCGGCTGGTCAAGCAGGATTTAATTTTGGAAAGATGCTTCCAGGAGCGATTGGAACTGCTGGTAAGAAGATTGGTGACAGCCTGGCTGTCACTGGCGGTGGTCTCTCTGGATTTGTCGATTCAGTGACAGACCAGGGTCTTGGAAATACGCTTAAAGGTGGTCTCAGTAATGCTGTAAACGTTGCGGATGCTATGGGAATGAATGCAGCTGCTAAAGCGAAAACCAGCTTTGATGAAAAAATGAATCAACTGGATGAGAAGGCTCAAGGAAGCCATGATTCGGTCTATAATGCCTTTAAAAACGATGCCCTGCCAACTAACCCAGATAGTCCAGGAGCCTATAAAGATGGCAATTTAGACGCTGTAGAAAACATGCCAGTCTCTTCCTTGGCCTCAGATAACAGTCAAGAAGAACAGCCTTCTTCAGCTGGCGAGACTTTTAAAGGGGTCACAGATCCAACTGTCAGCCCTAAACTGAATCATTCCTCTGATTCAGAGTTTCAAAAGAGCTTGCAGCAACTGCAACATGCCAGCCAGCGGATGAACCAAGGTCAGAACCATATTAAAGGCTATGAAAGTGAGGAGGAAGAATAGATGACAGGAAAGATATCTGGAAAAACAGTTGTCGTAACTGGAAGCCTACGCCCGATGACTCGTAAGGAAGTAATAGATTTCTTGATGAGTCAGGGAGCTGTGGTCCAGGGCTATGTCTCCCCAAAAACAGATATTTTGATTACTGGCCATAAGCAGCTGAATCTATTTCAACTGGATTATCGCTCCAAGAAATATGAGGCTGTTCAGCAAAGAATTTCGGAAGGACAGTCTATCGTACTGATGACTGAGGAAGATTTCTTCAGTCTGGTTAGAGAGTCTCAATCATGAGGCTCTTTTTTAATACCCAAATTTAAAAAACTATTTAAAACAATATAAAAAAACTAAAAAAATAATGATTAAAATTACATAAAAACATCTATAAAAATAAAAGATTCAAAGTCTTTCCTTACTTTGTCCTTATTCAGCTGAAAAAATAGCTATCCCTTAAACTAATATTATAAAAAGTAAGAGAGGTAAAAAATGAACGAAAAATTTTCCGAAACTTACGGGGTCCCTCGTGATATCTTTGCACGGGTCAAAATGATTGGCTTATTGATCGCAGACTTATTTTTTGTAGGAACTTGTACCCTGTTTGCTTTTAGATATGGACTAAAGATTTTTCCAAAGCAGCAGTGGATTCAGATGTTGCTGTGGGTTCTGGTCTCTAGCTTTACCGCCCTTTATCTAGTTCTTCCTACGAATGGAGGGAAGGCTAATTGGAAGACTATCTATCTTTATTTCAGACGACGCAGACGACGCTATATCAGTATCGATTATCAAGAAAAAAGAGGTAAATAATGGCAATTAAACATCATACGAAGTCAGCTATGGAGGAAGAAAAGCGACCACTTGGACTATCTGGTCAAAGGAAAAAGGAATACAGGCAGGAATATTTTGATATATATTCTTCAGTAGGGCTTTTGGACACAAAAGCCATCATGAAGACACCTCAAGCCTATATTAAGTTGGTTGAATTTGGCTATCTTCAATTTTTGTCTGTTCCAGGAAAAGATCTGGGGTCCTTGAGTTATGCAGAAACACAGCGGACGATTGAGAATTTTGAAGTCTGGCTGACAACCTTCAATTCAGATATTAAATTTCAAACAACGACTCTGCCAACCAATACCACAACTCAAGTTGCGGATTTACGGTTAGCCCTAGCTCGGGTTCGGGAAGAACGCAGTCAGATCAGTCCAGGCAGTCGTCGTTTTCTTCAGTTGAATGATCGGGAAACTTGGCTGAAAGATCAGATTAAAGTTGAAGAAAATATTCAGAAGGAAATCTATAACACGGAATTTATTCTCTGGCTCTTTGCACCAACAACAAGTGAACTTGATGTTCTTGTTTCAAGAGCCAAACGATTTGGAAACAATGATTTTGTCCCAAGGGAAATTAGCCTTATAAAGAAGAAGCAGATTATTAAGCAATACAATAATTTTAATGAGAAACTATAAGGAGAATTAGATGCCTACAATTTCAAAAAGACGACAACGACAATTGATTGAACTTGGTTATGACCTGGAATTTATTAGTCAGGTCCAGCCTCAAGGGAATATCGATTTTAAAAAGCATGATCGCTACTGGACAAGTGGAGATGGATGTCATACCGTGCTACATTACTACAGTTACCCTTCAAATGGAATGGCTAAATTTTGGTTAGCCGACTTAATGAAAATTGAGGGGACAAGCTCATTTTTGGACTTGTATCGTTTGAAAAACAGTGAACTGACCAAGGCTATTGAAAATTCTATCGAAGAAAAAGGAACTCGGATTACTGGAAATAGCAAAATATCAGCTAATCAACAGGAACTTGATGAAATTGCTGAGCTTCAGGAATTAGAGAAGGAGATTCGACAAAAGAATATTTCCATGTTGGGAATGTATGTACGGGTCTTTGTGTTTGCTTCTACAAAAGAAGCACTCTTTGAAAAGGTGGAAGAAATCAAGGATAAGACTTCTAATTTCAAAGCTACAATCTTGGCTGGAGAATTGGATTTTGAATATCACTCAACCTTCGTACCGGCTCAATATCAGATTGATATGCCAAACAATCGCCGGGGAGCAACCGTTCGAGCTCATGATGTAGCGGGCGGCTATTTCTTTAATCATACTATGCTGGAAGATGAAAAGGGAGTCTATCTTGGTTGGACTCCAACCAGCGGAGCGGTAAATTTCAACTTTTTAGAAAGAGACGAGCGCCGGACTAGGTCCTTTATGTTTCTAGCAGGGAATCCTAAGATGGGCCAAAAATCTTTTTTGTTAAAACATACAGACGGCCTCTATGCAAAGGGTAATTATATCCGGAATTTTGACTCTAATCGGACCTTTATTGATCAGACAGAAAAGCAGCATGGTCTTGTTCTGGACTTGTCCGGAGAGCAGAATAGAATCAATATCTTCCAGGTCTTTCCTACGGTAACATCTGAAGATGGCAGCAGAGTAGACGAGATTAAGTCCTATAACTTCCATGTTCAAAAATTAAAAAATATCTTGCGTCTCTTAAATGATCAGGTTACAGGTGATGATTTATCAACTTTTGGTACTATTGTCAACGATTTTTACATTGAACGTGATTTGTGGTTCCAAAATCCTAAGAAACATTTAGGCGAACTGCATATCACAGAGCTGGCTCCTGAGGAATACCCTAGACTTTCTGACTTCAATTTATTTCTTAAACGGCGGCTGAGAGAAGAAGAAACAAAAAAGAGTTCAAGCGGGAAAACAGTAGATTCTTTGACTCGGTTCCTCAATACATTCAGGGATATCATGACAACTAATGCGGATATGTTTGAGGGAGTAACAGAATTTGAAGATATTTCTTCTGAACAAGTTGTAACCTTTGATTTGTCTGGTTTGAAAAATTCTCCTAATCTGCTCAATGCACAAATTTTTTCGGTTCTTTCTTTGGTTTCAGCAGATATTGCAAACAATGGGAAACGATGTCATCAGCTCTTGAAAGAAAATCCTAATCTTTCAGAAGAGGATATGGATCACTACATTGTAAATATTAGTGAGGCTCAGACACTCATCAATCCTAAATATCAGGACAGCGTGGAGCTGCTGGCTGATATTATTGATTCCATGGGAGACAATTATGCTGGGGTCGTCCTGTCCGTTAATTCCCTGCAGGGAATTTTGTTTGATGAAGGACTAGGCTCCCAGCGGGACCCGTATATTACTGCTGTTAAGAGGATTTTTGGCTTGATGCAGTATCGGGTATTTGCTCAAACAGATGAAGGAAGTGTTCCGCTCTTAGCTAAGGCCTTAGCCGGATCTATGAATCAATCTGAACTAGAGACTTTACCACGATTAAGGAAGGGTCAGCTCTTTCTTAATATAGCTGGTGTTGGGAATATTGTATTTAACCAGCAACTACTGCAGCCGGAAATTGAACGGTACGGCAGCCTCCAATAATCGAATTGAAAGGAATGAAGTATGTCAAAAAAAGAAAATTCAAATAAAGCAGATATGTCAAAAAAAGAAAATTCAAACAAGCCAGAAAAGATTGGGTTGTTCAACCAGTTGGTCTTAAATTGGAGAGTGGAGAGGATGGTTCACAAAATTCGAGCTCAGGAGCAAAAAGATTACTTTGCTTCCGAGGGGGAATCGGATCCGAAGCGCTTAGAAGCTCAAAAGCAACGGGATCAGGAATTTCTAGCCGGGCTGAAAAAGGTTGGAT
>JABZYU010000140.1:0-3897 GCA_015264985.1 Streptococcus sanguinis
GTCTGATAGGCATCCTTACCGCTCCTGAGGACGACTGCACTACCACTCTTTAGAGCCAGAGCTGCAGCGTCAGAGGTGACATTAGGCCGACTTTCGTAGATAATCCCAATCACACCCATGGCCACCCGCTTCTTACTGATGACAAGGCCGTTCTCAAGCTCGGTTCTTTCCAAAACTTGCCCTACGGGATCCTCCAAGTCAATCAGCTGACGAATACCCTCTGCCATGGCAGCAATTCGTTCCTCATCCAGATAGAGGCGATCCAGCATCACATCTGAAATCTTACCTTTAGCTGCGGTCATATCCGATTCATTGGCTGCTAAAATGTCAGCACGAGAAAGCCAGAGCTGCTTTGCCATTTCTTCCAAAGCATGGTTTTTCTCAGCCGTTGTGGCCGTATTGATTGTCTTCTTGACTTTCTGAACCTTTTCAAAAATTGCTTGTGTTGAGGTCATAGCCTCTCCTTTCCTCGTCTTCTAAAATTCTGCAAATAAATCATTCAACTCTGGTGTCAGAGAAATCCAGTCATCTCGATGAATGACGACACCTTTAGGTTTATTGGAATTGAGGATATCTTTAAGAGCAGACTTGCCAAAACGCACGCGCCCTTTACCAAGAATAGCTCCGCTGCCTTCTTCATAAACGGTCACCGTATCCTGATAGGTAAAACTGCCTGACACCGAGACAAGACCCGAAACCAACAAACTTTTTCCCTTATTTCTGAGAGCGTTGGCTGCTCCTTGGTCTACATAGATTTCACCTTGACTTTTAGCATAGAAAGCCAGCCATTGCTTCTGCGTTTTTAGACCTTTTTCCTGGGCTAAAAAGAGGCTGCCATCCTTGGTTTCCTCAGCAGCTTCCAGCAGAGCATCAGTCTTGAGCGAGGAGCAGATATAGACCGGAACTCCGGACATGGTCGCCAGCGTTGCAGCCTTAATCTTTGTCAGCATGCCGCCAGTTCCGTTGCTCGTTCCTGCACCGTCTGCCATATCAATCAGCTCAGAGCTAATCTTCTCAATCTTTTCAAGACGCTGGGCATCTGGATTGGTAGAGGGATTGGCTGTGTACAGTCCATCTACATCTGTTAAGAGCACCAGGAGGTCCGCCTGAACCATAGCCGCTACTTGAGCACTCAGTGTATCATTATCCCCGACCTTGAGCTCCTCGATGGCCACCGAGTCATTTTCATTGATGATAGGAATAGCGCTGCGATTCAGTAAGACAGATAAGGCTTGATGGGCATTCTTGTAACGTCGCTTATCTGCAAAATCATCCTGGGTCAAAAGAATCTGAGCAGAAATGATTTGCTTCAAAAGAAGATTGGATGTATATTCCTCCAAAAGCAAACCCTGTCCAACAGCAGCTGATGCCTGTTTATCCGCCACCTTGGTCGGTCTCTTTTTAAAGCCTAGAGAAGAAAAACCTGCGGCAATAGCTCCTGATGAGACCAAGATCAACTCATGTCCCGCCTCATGGAGAAGTGCCAACTGCCGAGTGATTTCCTTTACCTTGGCGCGTGACAGACTTCCATCTGCGTTTGTCAATGACGAAGTCCCCACCTTAAATACGATTCGCTTTGCTTTCATTTCCTTTTCCTTCACTGCTAGATTGTCTTATTATACCACGATTTACGGAAAATAAAAACGACCGCGATTGAAGCGGTCAGAGGAAAATTTGTATTTTAATAATGAATGGACCTGACTAATCTTGTCGCAATTTTTCCAAGGTTTCTTGGAAAACAGCTGGCACTTCAGCTGTAAATTCCAGCACTTCACCAGTTCGAGGATGGGTGAAGCCCAGCGTTCGCGCGTGCAGAAACTGGCCATGTCCTTTCAACGTCTTACGCGGTCCATAGACTTCATCTCCAGCCACAGGATGTCCAATGTAAGCCATATGGACGCGAATCTGATGGGTTCGGCCTGTTTCCAGCTGAAGCTCAACCAAGCTATAGTCACCAAAACGTTCCAAGACCTGAAAACGCGTCAGAGCAGGCTTGCCTTTAGCCGTCACAGCCTGCTTCTTGCGGTCTTTTTCGCTGCGGCCAATCGGTGCTTCAATCACTCCACGGTCGTTAGGCAGATTTCCATGAACAATAGCCCAATACTTGCGTAGGGATTTCTTATCCTTGAGCTCATCAGCAAGAGCCACATGGGCTTGGTCGTTTTTAGCAATCATGAGAAGCCCTGAAGTGTCCTTGTCAATTCGATGGACAATCCCAGGACGGAGGATTCCGTTGATGCCAGACAGGTCTTTGATGTGGTATATAAGGGCGTTGACTAGCGTACCGCTGGTATGGCCCGCAGAAGGATGGACGACCATTCCCTGCGGTTTATTGATGACTGCCACATACTCATCTTGATAGACGATTTCTAGCGGAATATCCTCTGCCACATACTCAACCACTTCTGGCTCAGGCAGTTCATAGGAGATGATATCGCCTTCTTTGACAGCGTATTTGGCTTTTTTGGCTTGTCCATTGACCAAGATCCTGCCGTCCTTGATCTGCTCATGAGCCAAACTACGGGATAGGTCTGTCAGCTCAGCAACCGCCTTGTCCAATCGCTGACCAGCTACTGAAGCCTCAATTCTTACTTCCATCTTTTTCTTCCTTCAAAATCATCAGCAGTAAAATAGCTACACCAAAGGTCAGATACATATCTGCCACATTGAAAATAGCAAAATTGATAAAATCTAACTGAAACATGTCCACAACAAAACCTTGCCGTATCCGGTCAATAAAGTTTCCCAAACCGCCAGCAATCACCAAGGTCAGCCCGGCCAACATCCACTTTGAGGCATTGAGGTGCTTGATGAGGTAGTAAACAGCTCCGCCGATAACCAGAAAAGTCACCAAAGTAAAGAGCCATTGCTGGTTTTCCAGCATGGAGAAGGCTGCGCCAGTATTCTGAAGATAGGTCAGACTCACCAGATGCGGAATGAAATTCTTGACCTGCCCCAGCTTAAAACCGCTGACAATATACAACTTAACCAGTTGGTCCACAACAATAAGAACCAAGACTGCAAAAGGAATAATAATTTTTCTTTTCATACTTTATTTTTTCTGTGCAAAATACTCTTTCATAACTGATACAAAGTCTTCTCCGACCTGAGTCAGATCCACATCTTCACGCTTGACATAGACCATGTGGTTGTCCAAATTGTCGCGAAGCTTGATGACAGTAATACCATTTACACTATTGCTGTCCAAAAAGCCAGATCCAGTTGCATAAGCATCAGTACGCTCCAAAATCCCATTCAAAGTCGCACGGTCCGTCACATTAAACATCTGTGAGCTGGCACTGGTATCGACAAAATTCTCTGAATAATAGAGATACTCGTCCTTTTCCTGAGTGAAGCGAACAGTCGGTAAAGCAGCCAAATCTTCCATGACCAACTCCTTCTTCTGAGTCAGAGGATGATCTTCCCGCAGGTAAATGTGAGTCTGAAAAGGAATGAGCTCAATTACTTCCAAGCCTAGCTTTTCCACCCGCTGCATAATACCCTTGGTATTCTGATTATTAAGGTAGATAATGCCGATTTCACTGTGGCCTTGCGCTACTTCATCCAGAATCTGTACAGTTGTTGACTCAAAAATCCGGAAGTTCTTATACTCAGGATAGGTCTGAGAAAATTGTGTAATCAAAGGCGGTAGAAAATCATAGTGCTGGCTGGCAATAGAAAATTCGTCCCTCTCCTCCTCAGGATTGGCATATTGGTTTTGGAAGACATCAAAGCCCTTGACCAAGTCTTGAGCTTTTTCATAAAACTCCATTCCTCGGCGAGTCAGAAAAGTACCACTACTAGTCCGACGAAAAATCTTGAAGCCCAGCTCTTTTTCCAAATCACGAACAGAGATAGACAGACTAGGTTGACTAACATACATTTTTTCCGCAGCTT
>JABZYU010000141.1:0-3820 GCA_015264985.1 Streptococcus sanguinis
ACCTCAGTCCGTAAGCGTTCATTCTCCTCTTGGAGTCGCTCTAATTCTGTCATTTCTTCCCAAGTTTTCTTCCGTTTACGTCCCATTTTAGCTGGTCTCCCTCTTGTTTTCTCAACAATAGTATACCCGTTTTTCTTGTATTGTGCCAGCCAATTTGGAAGTAATCCACTACTTGGGAGAGCATAATCCAGAGATACGCTTAGTTGCGAACGACCTTCAATCAAAACCTTATTGATAATTTCTTGTTTTAATTCAGGAGAGTAATAACGGTTTTTCCCTTTTTTGACATTTTCTATTCCGTAGCGATCAATCAATCGGACTAAGTACTTAAGATTTGAAAGGTTCATTCCATATTTATCTGAAAGTCGCTTGAAGCTGATTCCTTGTTTTCTTAGTTCATAGATTCGAACTTTATCCTCATAAGTTAATTTCATTTAAAAACACCCCAAAAGTTAGATTTTTTCTGTCTAACTTTTGGGGTGCGGTTCATTATCGAACAGGATATTTTGCTTAGATAGAATTGCCATTCAATTCCTAGCCGAGTGCTGAATTGAAATGGACATGTTTTCAAAAAATACTAAGCATCAAATTCATAGAGAGCGGTAGACAGGTAGCGTTCGCCGTTATCAGGTGCCAGAGCAAGGACTTTCTTGCCAGCTCCTAGTTTTTTCGCTACTTCAATAGCTGCGAAAATAGCAGCAGCAGATGAGATTCCCACTAAGAAGCCTTCCTGACCGCCAATATAGCGTCCGAATTCCAGTGCTTGATCAGAAGTTACGCGGACAATACCGTTGTAGGCTGCTGTATCCAAAGTCTCTGGAATGAATCCAGCTGAAAGTCCTTGGATTTTGTGAGGACCTGGCTTCTCACCAGAAAGGATAGCAGATTCATCTGCTTCAACTGCATAGGTTTGGATGTCTGGATTAACTTTTTTGAGAGCGTGAGATACACCGGAAATAGTTCCGCCAGTTCCGACACCGCCAACAAAGGCATCCAGTCCAGTTTCACCGAAAGCAGCGATGATTTCTGCTCCTGTTGTTCGTTCGTGAACCTCTGGATTGGCCGGGTTGTTAAACTGCAGCGGCAGCCAGCCATTTCGTTCTTGGGCGATTTCTTGTGCTTTTGCAATGGCACCTTTCATTCCTTCACTACCTGGAGTCAAGACTAACTCAGCACCATAAGCTTGGATAATCTTGCGCCGCTCCACACTCATGGTCTCTGGCATAACAATGACAACCTTGTAACCTTTAGCTGCTCCAACCCAAGAAAGACCAATACCGGTATTTCCGCTGGTTGCTTCAACGATGGTATCGCCAGGATTGATAAAGCCATCGCGTTCAGCCGCCTCAATCATGCTGAGAGCAATCCGGTCTTTGACAGAAGAGCCAGGATTGAAAGCCTCTAACTTCACATAAACCTCAGCAGCTCCTTCTGGAACCAAGTTGTTCAATTTGACGATGGGAGTTTGCCCAATTAGTTCTGTAATGTTTTGATAAATACGTGACATAGAATACATACCTCAATATAATTTAATAGAATTAGTATAAAATGAAACAAGAGCTTTGTAAAATATAAAAAAGCTATGAGAGCCATAGCTTTTCTTTATGTCAAAACGTCGAGGGGACTTCTACTTGGCGCAGTCCTTGATCCATCATCTCCAATTTGCCCTTAAAAAACTCAGTCAGTTTATCTTTGAGCAGCTCTCTTTCACCTTTGTCAACGAAAAGAAGAGTGGAGACGGTATCTGTAAATTCAGTATCGTATTCAGCAAGATTTTCTGCCTTAAGAAAATTCGTAAAATCCTGATATTGACTGTAAGACAGTTGTAGGCGCAGGCCAGCCTGTTCTTTTATCTCAACCAGTCCAATCTCCTTAATAGCCAGAGCAACACTGCCGGCATAAGCTCGAATCAGACCGCCGGCTCCGAGTTTAATACCGCCAAAATAGCGAGTAACCACAACGCAAAGAATGGTCAAATTGTGCTTTTCTAGGACTCCCAGCATAGGAACTCCGGCTGTTCCGCTGGGCTCACCATCATCGCTAGTTCGCTTTATATCACTCTTTTCCCCAATGACAAAAGCAGAGCAGTTATGAGTGGCCTTGTAATGTTCTTTTTTTATAGCAGCTATAAAAGCGCGAGCCTCTTCCTCAGAGTAAACTCTTTTTACATGGCAGATAAAGCGGGATTTTTTAATTTCCTCTTGAACCATGCCATCTTCTTTAATTGTCTTAAATTCCATAACTATATTTTATAAAAAAAAGATGAATTTTGCCAAAAAATTACGAATAAATAAGTATGTTAGAGTTACAAGATTGTTTAGGACGGATATTTACAGAAAGTCAGTTAGAGCCTAGCTTGCGAGCAAAAGCAAAAGAAATTCCCAGTATCCGAGAAGAAAAAGGCAAGCTCTGCTGCGGACGCTGCAACAGCTTGATTGAACGAGAAAATCAGCTACCTGTTGGAGCTTATTATTGTAGAGAATGCTTAATATTGGGCCGGGTACGGAGTGACCAAAAACTTTACTATTTTCCTCAAGAGGATTTTCCTAAGAATCAGGTGCTTAAATGGCAGGGGCAACTGACAGAGTTTCAAGGAAAGGTTTCCAAAGGATTACTTGATGCGCTAGAGAAAAGACAGAATACGTTAGTGCATGCTGTTACTGGCGCTGGAAAAACAGAAATGATTTACCAAGTGCTTGCAAGGGTTATTGATAGAGGAGGAGCTGTTTGCTTGGCCAGTCCGCGGATTGATGTTTGTTTAGAGCTTTATCGGCGCCTTAAAGAAGATTTTTCTTGTGAAATAGCCCTTATGCATGGGGAGTCAAAAGCTTATTTTCGCAGCCCCTTGGTAATTGCGACCACCCATCAGCTGTTGAAATTTCATCAAGCATTTGATTTGCTGATTGTTGACGAGGTAGATGCTTTTCCTTATGTGGATAATCCCATGCTGTATCACGCTGTAGAGCGTTCTGTGAAAGAGGATGCTACAACTATTTTTCTGACAGCCACTTCCACGGATGAACTGGATAAAAGAGTTCAAAAAGGTGAGCTGAAACGCCTGAGTCTTCCCAGAAGATTTCATGGTAATCCCTTGACTATCCCTCAGAAAGTTTGGTTATCTGATTTTCAAAATTATCTTCAGAAGAAGAAAATAGCACCTAAACTTTTGAACTATATAGAAAAACAGAGAAAGACTCAATTTCCTCTCTTGATATTTGTTGCAGAAATTCAAAGAGGAGAGGATTTTGCTCAGGCTTTGCAGATTGCTCTGCCGGATGAAAAGCTGGCTTTTGTCGCCTCCACAACAGAAAATCGTCTGGAGATTGTCGAGCAGTTTCGTCGCAAGGAGAACACTATTTTGGTGACAACGACTATCTTAGAGCGTGGGGTAACCTTTCCTGGTGTAGATGTTTTTGTCTTGGAAGCCAATCATCGCCTGTTCAGTCGTAGTGCTCTGGTTCAGATTTCAGGCCGGGTTGGCCGTAGTATGGATAGACCGACTGGACAGTTGCTATTTTTTCATGATGGGACTACCCTTGCTATGGAAAAGGCAATTCGAGAAATGAGGGATATGAATAAGGAGGCGGGATTATGACAGAGTGTCTTTTATGTAAGGAGCAAATTAAGGAGAAAGGTAGTTTTTTACGGCTTTTTCTATTAAAAGAAGGAGGACCAAGCTACTGCTCTACTTGTTATCAAAATTTTGAACACATATCTGAAGAGCATTGCCCATGCTGTTTTCGCAACGGGCAATCAGATTTATGTACAGATTGCCAAAAATGGGAGGAAGAGGGAAATCAAGTCCAGCACCAGTCAATAT
>JABZYU010000142.1:0-3790 GCA_015264985.1 Streptococcus sanguinis
GGACTGATGACTCTGGAGCGACTTTATGCTTTTATTTCTCCGACGACTCAGTTTGTTTTTAGCATGAATGTCGTCTGGACTTTACTCAGTCATTTCTTAATTTACAAAATCACAGCTCTCCTCAATGCCAGAGAAATGATTCAGAAATACACGATTCTACTGACCTTTCTCTTTTTACCACAGCTCTTTTTCATCCTCTTTGTCTACGGTACCATTCCCGGGCTCTTCTTCTGTCTGCTCAGTCTCTATGCTTTTATCAAGCTGGATCAGAAAGGAAACCTGCTCTATGCCTTGCTGGGAGCGGCCAGTATCAGTCTGGCCTGCCTCCTGCGCAACAACTACATCATCTTTGCCATCATGCTGATTGGAGTCTGCTTCCTGTCCATCTTTTATAAATGGTCTTGGAAGAAACCCTTAGCTATCATCCTGATTTTAGCCGGTATCGTCCTTTCAAACAAGGGTCTGACGGCCTACTATGAGCAGCTGATTGGGGGCAAGATTGGTGTCGGTACCCCAAAAATCGCCTACATCACTATGGGCCTGCGGGATGATCCCAATCGGCAGACCTTGGGAGGCTGGTACGATGCCTACAATACCAAGATTCTCAAGCGCAACAAATACGATGAAAAATTGGCTACAGAAATGGCTACTCGGGATTTGAAGGACATTTTGATTCACTTCAGTAAGCATCCGGCTTATGCGCTCAAATTCTTCTACGAAAAGGTCAAGTCGACCTGGACTGAGCCAACTTTTCAGTCTATTTGGACTGGACCTCAGATTGAGCGCCAGCAATATATGAAACCAGCTGTCCTGCGCAGCATTTATGAGGAAAGAAAAGGTTATCAGATTGTTAATTTCCTGCTCTTGACCCTGCTAGCTAGTATCTATCTGCTCTCCTGTTTCTTTATCCTGCATAAATTTTTCGTCGCCGAGGAAAAGCTGACGCCTTTTGACCTCTATCCCTTCATCTTTCTCTTGGGGGGCGGCCTCTTCCACTTCTTCTGGGAAACCAAGAGCCAGTATGTCTATATCTATGTCCTCCTTCTCATCCCTTCCGCCGCTCAATCCATAGTCGACCTGAGCGATTGGTGGAAGAACAAAGGAAAAGGGAAATCAACAGACCAGCTTGAGAAAGACCTATAAAACTTGAACATTTGACAAGAATTCCTTATAATTTTATAGGAACATTAAGTGAAACAAAGTTGAATTTGTAATTAAAATTTTTTGTATTCTGCGAAGGGAGAATAGTGATTTATGTTTTCAATATTAGGTGCAGTATTATTTGGAATTATAGCAATTATGACAGTTCTTGTTGCTTGCGGTCTGCCTTTGGGCGAATATACAATGGGTGGACAACATAAAATCTTACCTAAGAAATTTAGACTTGCGGCAGTCATTTCGATAGCTATTCAAATTTTTGCCATGATCATTATTTTGCAAGCCGGAGGTTTTATTCCCCTGTGGCTGTCTTTCAAGGTTACTAAATATATTTGTTTCTTCTTTGCCGCTTACCTATCCTTGAATACGATTATGAACATGATTTCAAAAAGTAAGAAAGAAAAATATGTTATGACTCCGATTTCACTTATAGCCGGAATATGTTTTTGGATAACAGCATTTCAGATGTAGCATGTGAAATGAGGATCATCTACAGTGCGTTAAATTGAGAATTTATCTAAAAGGAGTTGATTTATTAAATATGGATAAAAGCAGAAAATTTATAGCGGTAATTTTAGCATTGCTTGCGGCTATTTTTTATGCAATAAATACACCATTTTCTAAAGTGCTTTTAAATAAGATTCCACCGACATTGATGGCATCTTTTCTATATTTGGGAGCTGGAACAGGTGTAGGTATTATGTACTTGTTTCATAGGAAAGTCGAAGAAAAGTATGAAAAGTTAAATAAGGCAGATTTACCTTATACTGTTGGAATGATTGTCCTTGATATTGCGGCACCTATATCCCTTATGATTGGTATAAATATTGGTTCAGCCTCAAATGCTTCACTGCTAGGTAACTTTGAAATTGTAGCAACAACAATTATTGCTCTTTTGATATTTAAGGAGAAAGTAACATCAAAGTTGTGGATTGCTATTGGATTTATCACAATATCAAGTATAGTTCTTTCATTTGAAGGGGCTGAAAGTTTCAAGTTTTCATTAGGTTCATTGTTTGTTATACTGGCAACTTGCTGTTGGGGACTTGAAAATAACTGCACTAGAAAAATTTCAGATAAAAGTACTTATGAGATTGTTTTACTAAAAGGTTTTTTCTCTGGTAGCGGTGCATTTATAGTCGCCCTTATTTTGGGAGAAAGAATTCCTGAAATGAAATATATAATGGCTGCTTTGCTACTTGGATTTGTGGCATATGGGCTCAGTATTTTTATGTATATCAGAGCACAAAGAGATTTAGGTGCTACAAAAACTAGTGCATATTATGCTGTAGCTCCGTTTGTAGGAACTTTTTTAGCATTTATAGTAAATGGAGAAAAACTTACTTTGGTATATTTCATTGGTCTTGTTTTTATGATAATCGGCAGCGTAATTGTTGCATATGATACAATGGTTAAACGTCACAGTCATAGTCATTCTCACATAATTGTTCACACGCATGATGGGAAAACACATACTCATATTATCACGCATGAACATGAGCATAGTCATTTTATATTAGAGGAAAAGCATAATCATAATCATAAACATAAAGATTATATGAACAGCAAAGAACATAAATTGATACATGAAAAGAGATTGTAAATTTATAAAAGTGCTGTATTTGAAACATAACAAATTAAAGTTTCAAATAAAATAAAAATTAAAAATTAAAGCAAGATTAAAATAGTTCAAGAAATTAGAAATTTGTAGAGGTGAGAAAAATGTAATGGCAACCTATTCAACTTAAATCGAAATAATATAAAATTACGTGGAAATTATAAGATGAACAATTATATAAAATTAAATGAAGATAGATGGAATAATGTAAAAAATGACTATACTGAGCCATTGACACATGAAGAATTAGAAGAAGTTAGAAATAATCCAATTTCTGTTGCATTAACTGTTGGGAAAAAAGTTCCAAAAGAATGGTTTGAAAAAGCCAACGGAAAAAAGATATTAGGTTTAGCTTGTGGTGGTGGACAGCAGGGTCCAGTTTTTGCCATAAAAGGCTATGACGTAACCATAATGGATTTTTCTAAATCACAATTACAAAGAGATGATATGGTTGCTAAAAGAGAAGGCTTAAAAATCAATACAGTTCAAGGCGATATGACAAAACCATTTCCATTTGAAAATGAAACTTTTGATATTATTTTTAATCCAGTTTCAAATGTATATATAGAAGATTTAGAAAACATGTATAAAGAAGCCTCTCGAGTATTAAAAAGGGGCGGACTGTTAATGGTTGGATTTATGAATCCTTGGATATACATGTATGATGCTGACGTTGTGTGGGACAAACCCGATGAGAAATTACTTTTAAAGTTTTCAATACCTTTTAATTCAAAAGAGCTTGAAGAGCAGGGTAAAATAACCATAGATCCAGAATATGGATATGAATTTAGCCATACCTTAGAAACTCAGATTAGAGGCCAACTTAAAAATGGCCTTGCTATGATAGATTTTTATGAGTCATGTGATAAAAGGAATCGATTATCACAGTATGGAAATGACTATATCGCCACGCTCTGCATTAAACTATAACGTTATAGAACATACTTCAGGAGAGTGACCCGTTTTATTTTCCGTAAGGGCTAAAATCTAAATCTCAGTTTGTCGAAGTAAAGC
>JABZYU010000143.1:0-3758 GCA_015264985.1 Streptococcus sanguinis
AGCACATACTGCGGAAAATCATAGACTTTTCGAGGTTCGACAAATAAAACCCTTAGTTGATTGAGTTGGATATACTCTATCAAATTTACTAACTCATCCTTTGATAGATAGGCAGTCGCATTAATGAAAACAAGGAGTTTCTTTTTAGAAAGATATTTAAAAACCTGGACAATTTCTAGCATCTTTTCAAAAAGTGTATCACTCATGGTTTCGACTTTGACACCAAGTGCATCGATTAACTCTAGAATGGTGATTTCATCATACTCTAGGTCTAACTCGTTTTCCAAACACTCAAATGCCAGTAATTCTGTAATCGTAGAAACCAGCTTTTCAATCATGGATTTGACTTCGAGCTTGTCATTAAGCTGATTTTCAAGATCTGCATGTATCAACTTGAGCATGGCGGGTGAGTTGAGATTGTATCCTAAGACATCCGTTATCACTAGTAACTCGGCCTCTTTCATAGCTTTTAGATTTCTATCAAACAACTTTAACTCTCCATCATCAGTGTACTGGTAGAACTGCTTGACGATAGTCGAAAAGGTAAACTGGTCTTCCAGGACTAAAAAGGTTGCATTTTCAATAGCCAATGGTTCATCCAATAATGGGAAATTAATCTTCATCTCCAGGCTCCTCTCCTAGAAAAACTAAACGTGCGTCGGAGTTTGCTACGCTGGTATTTCGCTCGCCATTTAAGTAGATCATACGAGAAAACTGCTTTTCTGTAACGGTTAAGAGAGTAATGTTTCCTTTTTTAGGATTATGAGTCTTGAGTCGCTCAATCATGGCGTTATTAGCAGAGTTGTTGAGCAAGAGCTTGCTATAGATAGAGAATTGGTGCATGATAAATCCTTCATCTATGAGGAACTTGCGAAATTTCCGATAGGCCTTGCGTTCCTCTGCGGTATCAACGGGCATATCAAACATTAAAATCATACGCATATATCGATAACTCATATCCTAAACTCAGGAACTCCTTTCTCCGGTTGATTAAGAGCTTGAATGACTTTCTTAGTATAGTCGCTGACGATATTGGTCAGATACATATCCTTTCCATTGTAGTGGAAGGTGTCTGAGAAAATAGTGAAAAGTTCTCGTTTGATTTTGACAAAAGAACTGTTTCGATTTTCATAGACAATTCTGTCAATAATGGGACGGAAAGGCTCCATAATATCACTAGCTAGGTTGAATTGATTAAACTGATTGGCATGTTTCAAGCCGAACTGGGTCATGCAACCCGACAAAACAATCTCACGCGCAAACATACTTAAAATCAAGGTGTAGCCGTAGTCTAAGGCAGCATTGACATCATTATCTTGTTCACGACTAAAATCATTTCCAAACAAGGCATTAAAATAAATTCGAGCTGCGTGCCCTTCGCGGTTGCTAGGGTCGAATAAATCCAACCCATGATAGAGATCAAGTACTGACTGGCTCTTTTCAAGAAAACCACAGCTTCCCAGATAAAAAGCTTGATTGAGAATTTTTTGTGCAATAATAGTCGTCCAAACTTGTACTTTAGCCTCCTCGCCCCATGCGATTTGACGAGAGAGTTGCAGACTGGAATCGTGCCGACCGTAGTAGGGCATCAAGTATGCAGTTGGCAAGCGTTTATCATCACAAAAGATGACCAGAATATTTTCATCCACCAAGCGTTTAATTAGCATAGTGGAGAGAACGATATCTGTCGTCTCCAAAAGCAGGATGTCCACCTCGGACAGATGAATCAACTCTGTCCGAGAGGCATCTTTAAAAATCAAGTGGTTGTTCTTGTAGGAGAGCTTAGAGTGCGTATTGACTACAATGGTTCTCCATCCCATTAGTCTTCTCCTAGTTTTCTCAAGTCAATCCGGGTTTCGTAGAGACCAGTGATTGATTGGTTGATAAGGATAGTATCTAAAAATTGTGAATTGGGCTTATATCTTACACTTGACTGACTAATTTCAAAACCAAGAAATTTAAAAGCTCCAGGAGCTCCAAATGAGGTGAATTTTAAAAGTGAGATAAAGGATTCGCTTAATTGATAAATATCTTTATCAGCTTGGTCAAACGCTTGTTGTAATAACGATTCAACATTTGGTTTTTGGATGTATTTTTTAGATAAAGAAATGATTGTTGTTAGTAATTCTTCAAATTCATTTTGATGTGTTTCAACATACTGTTTATGAATTGGTTCACTAAACTTATTAATTCGCTGAGCGTGGTAAAGCAAAGCAGTGAAATGGTAAGGTAAAATCAATTCGTTACCTTTTTGCAACTCAATAGAGCTTGCTAATAATCTTCGTTGTCCACCATTGAACTCAAAGAGACTATACTTAGGTAGTTTTATAATAAGATTAGGATTGATATTTTTATATCCACATTCTTCAAGGTAGGCGATTGGATTTGCTTCAAATTTCTTTTTATCTTGAATGGTTATTCCAACCATCTCTTTGATTCTCTTTAATTTTTTGGTCTTTCCTTTTTCAATATCTGCTATAACAAGAACTGAATAAGCGATTGTAGGTCTTGCATAGCCACCATATTTTTCAGGTGATAGACCAGATTTGATAGGGATTAGTTTACTTGCGTCAACTACTTTTTT
Organism: Streptococcus sanguinis; assembly: GCA_015264985.1. GTDB lineage: Bacteria > Bacillota > Bacilli > Lactobacillales > Streptococcaceae > Streptococcus > Streptococcus sanguinis_S. The sequence goes on from JABZYU010000143.1 coordinate 2,585, forward strand.
CTTGGACACAATATTGTTATCAAACAGACCACCATTTTGTCCAACGGTTTGTTCTTCTGTCTTCTTCACAATATTCACCTGCGGAAGTGATAGAACTTTTTTGATTGTTGCGAAATCTTTTTCCTTATTCCAAGCGATTTCTCCAGTATCTTTGGAGTATTCGATATTTTCTCTTTTTACAATGGTTCCGTCTGCGTAATGTACCTCTTCTTTAAAGAAGTTCAGCAAGTTTGAGTAGAAGAAATATTTTTCAGTTGCTTTTTCGACTTCTTTAGGATCTTTGGATCTGGAGATGTATCTCTTAAGATCGTATTTTTGATAGTCACCATAGACGAATTCAGGCTCTAGTTTAGGATATTTCTTAAGGATAGCTTTAGCAACTACTGCATTTAAATAGGCATCATGTGCGTGATGGTAGTCATTAATTTCCCGCACCTTGTATAACCTAAATTCTTTACGGAAGTTGGAAACCAGGTTGGATTTCAAAGTGATGATTTTGACAGTACGGATTTTCTGGTTCTTTTCATTCACTTCGGTATTGAAACGGGCATCCAAAATCTGCGCAACATGTTTTGTGATTTGTCGTGTTTCAACTAGTTGGCGTCTGATAAAGCCAACTTTATCTCGCTCATCTAGTCCACCTCGTTCAGCTTTGGTTAAATGATTAAATTTACGTTCTGAAATTAACTTAGAATCCAATAATTGTTGCCAAAAGGCTTTTCTTTTTTGAACAACCTCTATACTTGGAACATTATCAGATTTACCACGATTATCCTTTGAACTAGTCAAGACACGGTTATCAAGAGAATCATCCTTTATAAAGGCCTGAGGGATGATGTGGTCAATGTCATAGCTGCTCAGTTGGTTGATGTCAAGAGGTTCTCCAGTGTACATATCCTTCCCATTTTGGAGATAGTAAAGGAAGAGACGGTCGTTTTGAAGTTGAATATTATCTGTTGGATGTTCTTTTAATATATTTGAATCAAGTCCAGGTGCTAGATTTTTTAGTGCATCTTCAATGCGTTTATATCTTTGTTGGGAATTCTTTTTCCCTCTGGCAGTAGTTTGATTTTCACGCGCCATTTCAATCACGATGGACTCAGGGGCATGGCCCATAATTTTGACAAGTTCATCAACAATCTTGATACTTTGTAAAATTCCTTTTTTAATAGCA
>JABZYU010000144.1:0-3696 GCA_015264985.1 Streptococcus sanguinis
TAGCAATCTCAGTCGGACAGCTATTTAAGAAGAATCGGATTATGATGGCTGTGCTTTTCGGATTTTTGATTTGGAGTGTTCTGGCGGTCCTGTCAATCTTCTTACCTAGTTTCTTAAATCCGTACGGCCTATTTTCTCCATACGATTATAGTCACTCCGATACGGATTTTGAAATGATGCTAGATGCCTTTCTTATTATCCGAATCGTCTTTGAACTGGTCAAAATTTTTGGTTTCTATTTTACAATCCATACCATTGTAAAAAACAAACTAAATCTGCAATAAGCAAAACAAGGTTGAAACAAAACGTTTCAACCTTGTTTATTTTTACTTCAGAATAATCGCTGCCACGATGGGGCTGACCAGAACGTACATGAGGCCGGTCACGCCAATCGCAAGTCCTGCCATAGCTCCTGCGACCTGGCCGTATTTAAAGGCGGTTCCCGTTCCTACCGCATGGCCGGTTCCACCTAAAGCAAGACCAATAGCTACCGGGTCTGTGATTTTTAAGAGCTTAAGAAGCGTTGGTCCTAATACACTGGTCAGAATGCCCGTCGCAACCACCACCACTAAGGTCACTGTAGCAAGACCTTGCAGCTTGTCTGTGATACCGACAGCCATGGCCGTTGTGACAGATTTCGGAAAAAGAGAAACAGCCAGAAAGAAATTCATGCCGAAAAACTTAGCCAACAGAGCAGTAAAGCTAGTATTGACTACAACCGCCGCAAAGATCCCAATCAAAATACTGCGCGCATGGTGCTTCATCAAATGAAAAGTCTTGTAAAGCGGAATCCCCAAAGCAACCGTAGATGGCACAATTAGATTGTTTAAATAGGAGCCGCCGACATAGTAATCCTTGTAGGAAATACCGGTTAATTTTAAAAAAGCAATAACCAAAACTGCTGCAATCAGCAAAGGAGTTGTCAAGGGATGAGGAAATCTACGAAAAATCAATAGGCCGAACAGATAGGCCAAGATAGACAAGGCAAGGCCAAAGAGAGGGTTGCTCCATAAATCAGACATTACTGGCGTCTCCTTCCTCATAATCTCCTTCAAAACGAGTCTTAATCAGCTGCACCACAACTGCAATCACGCAGACATTGAGCACAATCGCTCCTAAAACAATCAAAATAATCGGCAGCAGATAAGGTGCAATGACCTGAAATTTATCCATGATACCAACTGCAGGAGGCAGAAAAAGGATGGTCATATTTGCCAAGAGAAAATTGCCAACCATACTGATATGACGCAAACGCAGGAGCTTAAACTGCAGAGCTAAAAACAGCAAGACTAAACCAATGATACTGCCCGGAACGGGCAGGTGGAAAACACTTGAAATTCCTTCTCCAACGAGGGAAATCATGAAAATAATCATCAACTGAACATATAATTTCATACCAAACCTCCATCATTTGTATATCCAGTTTACTCCTTTTCAGAAAAATATCAAGGTGCTTTCAGAAATTAAAACCTTTACATACAAAATTTGCTTATAAAAATTCCCTCCATTGTCTGTAATAGAGGGTCTTTCTTATTTAGCAGTCGTCTGAATAGCTTCCTAAACAGATTCTAGAGGTATTGAATCATAAAGAAAATCATGAGCACAATCAGGGAAAGGCTTGCCAAAAGAACTAGGATTTTCTTTGCGAGGTGGGTTTCCCAGTAGCCTGACTTGCCGATTGATGTATTGGTGTCTCTATAAAATTGCTGGCTCTCTCTGGGAAGAAGACTAACCAGCAAAATCAAGACAAGGGCAGCTACAATGGTAAGTGTAATCAATATTGTTTGCATTTTATTTCCTCAAGGCTCCAATCAATGTAAAAATCAAGCCAATCAAGATCATCAAGCCCAAAGCGATGACAAAAGCTTTGTTGAGATTTTCTCCCAAGCTAGCCTTTTCTTTCTTGGGCTTGCCATGCTTGAGCTCATCTAACCGTCCCTCAATATCCTTATGAAATAAATCTTTTTTAGCCATGCTGACCTCCTAACAAGCTTTGGAGAGTCTCCTGATAAAGACTTACGGGTACATCATTGGCATGTCGGCCTTGAGCTTGCAAGGCTGACCGCATCTGCTCGACACCAGATAAGGCTTCTTCCAAAGTTGATGCCAGTTGAGCTGGCTGGCTGCTGTCGAAAATATGCTGTTGGGCAATGTAGTGCCTGTCATGCAGGGTCTGCTCAAAACCTAGAATCAAGAGATTGTTCTCAAAAGCCTTGCGCACTGCCTGCAGGACCTGACCGCCGTGATTGATATCCAGATAAATGTCTGATTCTAAGTAGAGCTGTTCGATCTGTTTGAGACTAGCATTTTGATAAAGGACGACATTATTATAGGATAACATAGACAAGAGTTTAGGCGACATTTCCGTAAGGGCAGCAATGCGAAATATTAGCTGCGGCAGGGACTGAACCAGGGTCTCTAAGCCTTCAATCTGATCCGAATGGGTCAGGATTAAGGCATCTTTTCGTAGGTAGTTGTCCCGCTTGAAGTCATAATGATAGCCCAGATGCAGGAACTTATGCTGCTGGTCAGTCACTGCCAGACTCTTGGCCTTTTCATAAGTTGCCAAATCTGGAATGACAATGGTCTGCGTCCGCAGCTGGCTATTTTCCAGAATCAGCTGCATATTGCCCGGAAGCTCGTCATACAGAGGTTCCTGCCAGAAAAGAATATCCTGCCCAGCTCGGCCTGTCAAGCTGTGGGAAACCAGGAAAGAATAAGCCAGCGAATTAAAGAGAATGTGATCCAAGTCAAAGTCTAGCCGCTCTAAAAAGAAATGGATAAAATCTACTCGGCTTTTAAAAATCCGCAAGGGCTCTTGGTCCAGAGTCAGGATGATGTCACCGGTGGCGTGATTTTCCACGATACGCTCCTGACCATCAGTACTGTAATAGGTTGTGTTGAAAGCCTCCTGGCCTGATTTGTAGGCTGTTTTCGCAAAGCAGCGGCCTTGCTTATTATAGCGCTCACTCAGTCGCAGCTGGCCTTTTTTATCCAGCCAATCCACCTGTTTGACCAAGCGCCCCTTGGCCTGACTTGCATAGTGAATCCGTGCTCTTTCTTCTCCCATGTCACTGACACGTGCCGACTGGTGGTCGCCTGTGATTTCCCAGAAAGGGGGCACTGGCACTTGATTGAAAAAGAGCGGGTGGTCTGCTCCCTCTTCATCCCCCAGAAAGTAAGTATAGGGGGAGATCATGTCATCCGGCAGAAAGCCATTGGCCTCAATGACAATGGTCGGACAGTCATAGCCAGCTGCAAGGAGGGAATCATGCAGATCCTGGGTTTCCTGATTGTAATAATCAAAGAGCTGAATCATCTCTGACCTCCTTTAAAAGCTGGGACCAAGCCGCTTCAACCCGGCTGGTCAAATAATTCTCGGCCACTTGATAAGAGTGTTGGCTCATCTCCTGCTGGCGTCCTTGGCTAAAGAGAGCTACTATTTTCTCCACAAAAGCAGCAATAATCTGGTCCTCGACCTGATTGGAACTGACCGGTATCAGATAACCATTTTTACCATCATCGATAAAAGTCTGATTGCCATAGCGGACATCAAATCCGATGAGGGGCAGACCGGAGCCAACTGCTTCCATAAGAGTCAAACCAAAGCCTTCGCTGGTTGAAGCCGTCAGATAAAGCTCATAGCCTGCATAAATCTGGCTCAAATCCGCATGCCCTTTAAGTCGAATGTAGTCC
>JABZYU010000145.1:0-3659 GCA_015264985.1 Streptococcus sanguinis
CATCAGACATGGCATCATAGATCTGGTCAGTCAGAAGATCCGCCAGAGGGCATCCCATGGTTGTTAGGGTCATATCAATTTCCGTTTCTCCATTGGTCTCATCAAAACGGATTTCATAGATCAAGCCTAGATTGACAATATCAATCCCCAGCTCTGGGTCAATGACCTGCTCCAAGCTCTCCAAAATACGTGTTTTAATCTTTTCAACTTCTTCAGGGCTGTATTTTTGTTCTGACATGCAATATCCTCCTTATAGATATAGCAGAAATTTCAAGTTAGCTCGAGGGGCTTTTGTTTTCAGCTAGGATTGCCGACTTTATGCTTCCTACTGAAAAATTTCTGCCCCTTCTTACTCTTCACTTCTTAATCTTCGATAAAGTCTCTGAGTGGTTTACTGCGGCTTGGATGGCGGAGCTTACGCAGGGCCTTGGCTTCAATCTGGCGGATCCGCTCGCGGGTAACATTGAAGACCTTGCCGACATCTTCCAGCGTCCGCATTTTCCCATCGTCCAGACCAAAGCGCAGACGCAAGACGTTTTCTTCGCGGTCTGTCAGCGTATCCAAGACCTCATCCAGCTGCTCACGAAGGACGACACGAGTTGTATAGTCGACTGGATTTTCAATCACTTCATCTTCGATAAAGTCTCCCAGATGACTGTCATCTTCCTCACCGATAGGCGTCTCCAGCGACACTGGCTCTTGAGCAATCTTAAGAATCTCACGAACCTTGTCAGGTGTCATATCCATGCGCTCAGCGATTTGCTCAGGCGTGGGATCTTGACCTAATTCCTGCAAGAGATTGCGTTGCTCGCGGACTAGCTTGTTAATGGTTTCCACCATGTGAACTGGAATTCGGATTGTTCTAGCTTGGTCAGCGATCGCACGGGTAATGGCCTGACGAATCCACCAAGTTGCATAAGTTGAAAACTTAAATCCTTTGGTGTAGTCAAACTTATCAACAGCCTTCATCAGTCCCATGTTTCCTTCTTGAATCAAGTCAAGGAACTGCATACCACGGCCGACATAGCGCTTGGCAATGGAAACAACCAGACGAAGATTGGCCTCGGCCAGACGCTGCTTGGCTTCCAAGTCTCCCTGCTCTACCAAGATAGCCAGCTCCTGCTCTTCTTCATTGCTGAGAAGGGGCACAACCCCAATTTCTTTCAGATACATGCGAACTGGGTCATTGACCTTGGCTGAATTGCTGCCTAGGAGTTCTTCATCCGTCAGCTCCGCTTCTTCCTCTTCGTTATTTAAGACACGCGCGCTGGGATTTCCTTCTTTATCCGTAATTGAGATGCCCGCATCCTGGATGCGCTGCAGCAAATCCTCAATCCCATCGGCATCCAAAGTGAAAGGAATGACCAGCTGGTCATTGATTTCATCATCTGTCGCAACCCCTGTCTGCTTGTGGTTGCGGATAAATTCTGCAATTTGAACGTCTAATGTTGTTACTTCTTTTTGTTTTGTAGCCATTCCTACTCCATTCTTCTTTTTTGCTCAATCAAGCGCTCCAACTCGGACAGGGCTGTATCCGTATCTCCGCTGTGAGAGGCTTCTCGAATCTTCTTACTAATAAACTGATTATGCTTGCGCAAAATCTCCCGCTCTCTGGTTTCTTCCACTTCTTTCAATTCATCTTCCAAAACCTCATCCGGCAAGTCTTCTTCCAAGACGCGGTACCAAGCCTGCTGGACATGATCCGGCAGCTGGGACAAATCCTGCGGTGTCACCTCGCCATTTGCCAGTAAAATCTCATACAAGATCTGCAAGTCTTCCGAGTCAAAGACAAAGTCTTCTCTTAACCTATATTGGTTCAAAATCAAAGGATGATGTATCATGCGGTGGAAAATATGATTTTCCGCCCTCATGAGACGACTCAGCCGATTCGAAGGCGAAAACTGCATGACGACTGGTTGAGACTGCTGAATCGGCGCCTCCTGACTGCGACTAGAGCGCTCAGCCAGCCGACTGTTATTCACCGTTTGCTCCACCTGCTGATAGTCAAAGTCCGGCAGCAGCTCAGCCAGCATGTAAATATAGGAGTTCTGCGCTGTTATGGACTTGGTCTTCGCAATAATCGGTGCCATCTTCTCTACAAACTCAATCTGAGCCTGTAGATTTTCAATATTATCTGGTTTCAGATGATGCAGCAGAAACTCCACATTACTTATTCGCGTTTTACTCAGCAAATGCTGCAAGTCTTCCTCAGAATTTTTAGTGAGAAATTCATCGGGGTCCAAATTATCCGGAATCCGAACAATTTCCACCGTCATATCTTTCAGCTCATCCAAAGCCTTTGCAGTCGCTGCCTGCCCTGCCCTATCTCCATCGTAAGACAGGATAATCTTCTTGCAATACTTACTCAGATGCTGGACATGCTCAGGTGTCAGAGCTGTTCCCATCGAGGCTACAGCATTTTCAATCCCTGCCCGATAAGCTGCAATCACATCCATGAAGCCTTCCATCAGATAGACCTCATGGCTCTTCTTGATTACTGGCTTGGCCTTATCCAGATGATAGAGCTCGTAGCTTTTATTGAAAATAGCGGTGCTGCGACTGTTTTTGTACTTGGCCTGATGACCGTCTGAGGCCGTCGCCTGCCAAATCCGTCCGGAAAAAGCCACAACCTGCCCACTGTCATTGGTCAGGGGAAACATAATCCGATTCTGAAAGGCATCATAGACCAGATTATTCTCCGCCAGATTAAAGAGGCCTGAGTTCATGATGGTATTCTCATCAAACTTGCCAGCCATACTCTTATGAAGATAATTCCCCTCATTAGGAGCCAGCCCGATTTGAAAATGCTTAAGAACATCATCTGTCAGCCCCCGCTGGTAGAGATAAGCCCGCGCTTCCTCTCCCATCTTGGTCGTCATCAGGACCGCATGATAAAACTTCGCTGCCTCGGTATGGATATCGTAGAGAGCTTGATGCGGATGGCTTTGTCTCGGTCGGTCATTGCCTGCTGTCTCTACAGCCAAGGGAATCCCTGCCCGATCTGCTACAATCTGCACAGCATCCATAAAGGAAACGCCTCGATAATCCTCAATGAATTTGAAGACATCGCCCGACTTGCCGCAGCCAAAACAGTGATAAAACTGCTTGTCCTCTACAACGTTAAAAGAGGGCGTCTTTTCGCCATGAAAGGGACAGAGTCCCAGGTAATTCCGACCAGCCTTAGTCAAGGCCACTGTTTCTCCTATGACATCGACGATATTGACGCTGTTTTTAATTTCAGAAATGATTTCTTTATCAATCAAGAGACAATACCTCCAATTTATCATAGAATATCATTCTATATTTTATAACAAAATGAAGCAAATGTAAAATATTTGACAAGCAAATATCTTGGAGTTGTCATATAAATAAGCTATAATATAATCTCATTAATAAATTCTTGAAAGGAAAGAAAGAATGTTAAAGGATCTTAAAGAATTCTTGTTGCGCGGGAACGTGATTGATTTGGCAGTCGGTGTGATCATCGCCAACGCCTTTGGAGCAATCGTCACTTCTTTGATTACTGACGTAATCACTCCTCTCTTCCTCAATCCAATTTTGAAAGCTGCAAACTTGGAGCAAATTTCTCAATTGAAATGGAACGGGATTGCTTATGGTAACTTCTTGAGCGCCGTGATTAACTTCTTGGTAATCGGTAC
>JABZYU010000146.1:0-3630 GCA_015264985.1 Streptococcus sanguinis
TCCCTACACTGATTACTGTTCCAGCGATGTTGATAGGACCGTTAGTCAGGCGGACATTGTCACCGACATCTAACTGTCGCTCGAGAAGAATAAAGAAGCCATTGACTAGATCCGACAGGAAGCCCTGAGCTCCCATCCCAATGGCCACCCCGGCAATTCCCGCACCAGCCAAAAGACTGGAAACCGGCAGACCCAAGATGGATAAAACCCAGTAAATCAAGAGGAAATACAAGACATAATTAAGCAGATTCTCAATCAGCCGAGTAATGGTTTTCTGTCTGGCTACATCCTGCTTGGATAGCTTGAGAGAGGGAGCAATGATCCTAGTCACTGACAAATGCAGGATTTTCTTAACGATGTAAAATAAGATAAAAAGCAGAAGTAAGGAGACCAACTTAGAAAAAAGGTCATCTGCAATCTTGCTCCAGTCAAACTGCTGGATATAACGGGAAAAGACATTTCCGGTCTTAGACATAGGCTACCTCCAAAAAGATTACTACCATTATACCACAAAGACCACACAGCGCGGACATAGAATGGTTAGTCCGACCTAGCATTGCTTTCACCCCCTTTCTATCGTATAATAAAATAAGTATCTAAGACAAGAAAGGAAGTCACATGGTCCATCGCTTCATCACTATTTGGAATAAAACCAATCTAATCAAGCGGATTTCCATCGGTATTGGCATTGGTGTCCTGCTGGCTATCATCTTCCCCCAAGCACAGGCCATCGGACTTCTGGGCTAAATCTTCGTTGGCGGCCTCAAGGCCATTGCTCCGCTCCTAGTCTTCGCTCTGGTGGCAAACGCCCTGTCTCAACAGCAGAAAGGGCAAAAGAGCAATATGAAGACAGTCATCTTGCTCTACCTCCTGGGAACCTTTGCGGCGGCCTTGGTAGCGGTCCTAGTCAACTTCTTCTTTCCCATTAGTATAGAGTTGGCTTCGTCCTCCCAAAAGGTTTCTCCGCCAGATGGAATCGGACAAGTCCTCAGCAATCTTCTGCTTCAGCTGGTGGACAATCCCGTCAACGCCCTCATCACCGCTAACTACATTGGTATCCTGTCCTGGGCTGTCATCTTTGGAATTGCCATGCGAGAAGCCAGCCACCACAGCAAGGAACTGCTCCAAACCTTGGCAGATATTACTTCTAAGATTGTAGAGTGGATTATCAATCTAGCCCCTCTCGGCATTCTAGGTCTGGTCTACACGACCATTTCCGGGAAAGGCTTCCAGGCTCTAAAAAGCTATGGTATCCTGCTGCTGGCCTTGATAGCCAGCATGCTGATTATCGCTCTGATTATCAATCCTTTGATTAGCTTCATCATGCTGCGGAAAAATCCCTATCCCTTGGTCTGGCGCTGCTTGCGAGTCGGTGGTGTGACTGCTTTTTTCACGCGCAGCTCAGCGGCTAACATCCCCGTCAACATGAAACTCTGTCGAGATCTGGGACTCAATCCAGAGACCTACTCAGTCTCTATTCCTCTGGGGGCCACTATCAATATGGCAGGAGCTGCCATCACTATCAACACCCTGACCTTGGCTGCTGTCAATACGCTGGGTATCCGGGTTGACTTTGGCACAGCTCTATTTCTCAGTATCGTAGCGGCAATTTCTGCCTGCGGGGCTTCCGGCGTAGCTGGCGGTTCTCTTTTGCTCATTCCAGTCGCCTGCAGCCTCTTTGGTATTTCCAATGATTTGGCCATGCAGGTAGTCAGCGTCGGCTTCGTTATCGGTGTCATTCAGGACTCCTGCGAGACAGCCCTCAACTCTTCTACTGATGTCCTCTTTACAGCTGTGGCCGAGATGAGCAGCTGGCCAAAAGAAAAACGCTATTAATTCGACAAAAAACCTCTAGACTTCCATCATTACAGAAAGCTAGAGGCTTTTTTATCTGCGAAAGTTAGTTCTTTCGATGCTTGTCAAAATATTTCTTCGTTTCACTGATGACAATAGGAGAAAGCACCAGAAGAGCGATTAAGTTTGGCAAGGCCATGAGAGCATTGACAATATCTGCAAGAATCCATACCGCCTCTAGACCCACAAAGCCACCGAGTACAATCATCAGGACAAAGAGCAGACGATAAACGCGGATATAGCGAACCCCAAAGAGAAATTCAAAACAGCGCTCACCATAGTAGTTCCAACCTAAAATAGTCGTAAAGGCAAACAGAACTAGAAAGACTGAAAGCAGGACCGGACCAAAATTAGCAAAAACACTCGCAAAGGCTGCCTGAGTCAAGGACACACCGTTAAGATTGCCATCCCAGACTCCTGTGATTAAAATCGTCAAACCTGTCAGACTACAGATAATCAGGGTGTCGATAAAGGTTCCGGTCATAGAAATCAAGCCCTGTTCTACCGGTTCCTTGGTCCGAGCTGCCGCCGCAGCAATGGGCGCTGATCCCAAGCCAGATTCGTTGGAGAAAACTCCACGCGCAACCCCGTTTTGAATTGCCATCTGGATGGTCGCACCGGCAAAGCCACCGACAGCAGCCGTCTGGCTAAATGCTGATCTAAAGACCAGTTGGAGAGTTGGCAGCAGACGATCTAGATTGACCACTAAGACAGTCACAGTCCCCAAGATATAAATCGCTGCCATAAAAGGGACAACCTTGGTCGACACTCGAGCGATAGACTGAATGCCGCTGAAAATAACCAGAGCCACCAAAATAGCCAAGATAGAAGCTGTCACAGCTGGAGGTAGCTGAATGGTATTCTGCATGGCCTCTGTGATGGAATTGACCTGCGTAAAGGTCCCAATCCCCAAGAGAGCCACCAAGATACCAGCTAGGGCAAAAAAGATGGCCAGCGGGCGCCACTTCTCGCCCATCCCTAGCAAGATATAGTGCATGGGACCGCCTGCCATAGCACCATGAGCATCCTTGCGGCGGTACTTGATAGCGAGAAGACCTTCAGCATACTTGGTCGCCATCCCAAAGAAAGCAGCCACCCACATCCAGAAGAGGGCACCCGGTCCACCGGTTTTAATGGCTGTTGCCACTCCGATGATATTTCCTGTCCCAACAGTCGCAGCTAGAGCAGTACAAAGAGCCGCAAAGCTAGAGACATCGCCCTGATGCTCCTCGTCTGATACAAAAATTAGCCGAAAGGCACGCGGAAGCCGAAAAATCTGTAGCAAGCCCAGACGCAAACTGAGATAGATACCGGTACCAACCAGCAAAATGAGCAGGGGTGGACCCCAAACCAAAGAATCCAGATGATTCAATATTTCCAACATGATATAAGCTCCTTTTCACACCGAGAAAAAGAAAGAGCACATGCAAAACATGTACTCTGGATGTGCTGGAGTAGGGAAATCCCTGCCTCTTCGCTCTGTCCTTTTACCTGAGAGTTTGAGCGGTTCCAAACCGCCTTGCCCCTTCGGTGCCATTCATGGTCTCTCCAGAGTTCCGTCCATTTCACAGTCAGAGACATCTACCTCTTTCTGAAAAACTTCGTTCGGTGTTAATTATTAATTTTATATTATTCTAAAAGAACATTCGCCTTTTGTCAATATTTTATAAAAATTTTCGAGCATGTAAACGTTTTTTGATATAAAAAAGAAGCCCTCAGGCTTCTTGCTTAGCTTAATTCGGCGATGATAGCCTTGAGCTGGTCTTTGGTATGAAC
>JABZYU010000147.1:0-3624 GCA_015264985.1 Streptococcus sanguinis
GGCTAGTGATGGCAGATTTCAGCAGGTCATTGATACGCCGAATGGTCAGGTCACTATTTCCTTTAAGCCCAAGGAAAAGAAGGAGCAAACCTTTAATCGGGACTCCCAGCAGCCTTTTGGTCATGGTTATTTGTCGGTGGCGGAGGCCAATCTGATTTTGGATCATCTGCCCATGGAGATTACCTTTGTCAATAAGGACGATATTTTCCAGTATTATAATGACAGCGTGCCGGCAGACGAGATGATTTTCAAGCGGACGCCGTCCCAGATAGGGCGCAATGTCGAGCTCTGTCACCCGCCCAAGTTTTTGGATAAGGTGCGGCAAATTTTCAAGGCTCTGCGCGAGGGAGAGCGGACAAGTTTGAGATGTGGTTCAAGTCAGAATCCCGGGGCAAGTTTGTCCATGTGACCTATGCGGCGGTGCGAGATGAGGCTGGTGAGTTTCAGGGAGTGCTGGAGTATGTGCAGGACATTCAGCCCTTCCGTGACATTGACAGTGATTTTTACCGAGATTTGGACTAGGTTTTTGCAGTTAGAAAGTGAGAAAAATGAGTTACGAACAGGAATTTTTACAGGAGTTTGAAGCTTGGGTAAAGACCCAGGTCATGATTAACGAGATGGCCCTCAAGGAGAGTCAGGCGGTCTACGAGGCGGACCAGGACGAGAGGGCCAAGGAAGCAGCCATTCGCTATGAAAGTCGTCTAGATGCCTACCAGTTCCTTTTAGGGAAATTTGCCAACTATCAGGCGGGCAAAGGATTTCACGACCTGCCAGATGGACTTTTGGGTGAGAGAAATTATTGATTTTTCACTGGAAAGGTGATAGAATAGGTTCATCAGAGGTGTTTTGAATCCCACATTTTACAGAAAGTGGCGGTGCTGAGAAGTCCACAAATGTGTCAAAACTGGTTGCTGATGGATGAAAAATTGAAATTAATAAAGCAGCGGGCCTGGCCCGAAACTGGGTGGTACCGCGGATAAGCACATTCGTCCCTGTCAGATTGATGACAGGGGCGTTTTTTTGTAGAAAGCGAGGGAGAAAGATGACAAGAGCTGAGTTACCAGAACGTTTAGAAACGGAACGGCTAGTCTTGCGAGTCCGCACCGTGGCTGATGCTGAGAATATCTTTGACTATGCCAGTCGGCCAGAAGTCTCCTATCCAGCAGGCTTTCCGCCCGTCAAGACCTTGGATGATGAGATTTATTATCTGGAGCATATCCTTCCTGAGCGTAATCAAAAGGAGAATCTCCCAGCGGGCTACGGGATTGTCGTCAAAGGAACGGATAAAATCGTTGGCTCTGTCGATTTCAACCATCGCCATGAGGATGATGTGCTGGAAATCGGCTATACCTTGCACCCAGACTATTGGGGACGTGGTTATGTGCCAGAAGCAGCGCGTGCCTTGATTGACCTAGCTTTTAAAGAATTGAATCTACATAAAATTGAATTGTCTTGCTTTGGCTATAACTTTCAAAGTCAACGAGTCGCAGAGAAGCTTGGCTTCACCCTCGAAGCTCGCATCCGGGACCGCAAAGATGCCCAAGGCAATCGCTGTGATGATTTGAGGTATGGCTTGCTTAGGAGTGAGTGGGAGGAATAAGATGAGCGATGTAAAAGAGGAAGTAAGCTCTTTATCTGAGGAACACTTACGTCAAATTGATGTGGAGTACGCTGAATTAAATGATAGTGATATTATCGAGCGATTAGCTTATTTAGAAATTAACAACAATGAAAAACGTATTGTCATCTCTGATATTAAACCAACCAAAGAAATAATGTCAGTTTCAAACCAAATTTTTGAGATTCAAAAAGATTTTCAAAAAATCAAGAATATGTTCGAATTGTTTATTTCAGATGTCTCGGATTTTTTAAGTATTAAGAATAAACTTGAGTCAAAGGAATTGAAAATTGAAGAGGCAGACGTGAATCGTTTCATGATTCATTTATTATCCAGTGGAAAATTGTTCGTCGATTTTAATGAAAACCAAATCAAACAGAAATATTCCGAGGATAGTGAGGAATTTGATTGTATACATAGGTTTGCAAGCTATCAGTATGATACGAACTTTGCTTATCGATTTTGTCATTCTTTGAGGAACTATTCCCAACATATTGACTTACCAATAAATGAAGTAAAAGCTGTTAGTCCAGATGATGAAACCATTTTAGTCGATTTCTATATTGATTTAGATTATCTTTTAAATTCCAATTTTAAATGGAAAAAATTGAAAATGGAATTGATAGAACTAAACAAAAAAACATCTAAGATTGATGCTATAACTCTAGTTAAAGAATACTTTAATTCTCTCACAGAGCTCTATGGTAATTATAACGAATTATTTTTAAAGTTAAACCATAATACATTAGTCGATATTAAGTCAAAGTTGGAATCATTAAAATTGAAACATACAAGATATTATATTTCAAAGATAAGCAAATACGATCTTAAATATAATCCTGAAAACTATACACTGTCACCACTTGCAGCATTTGCAGAAATTGATGAGATTTATATTGAATTATCAAAAATTGGTTTGGTAAATATTGTAAATAAAAACAATTAAGGAGAACACTCATGTCTAAACAACTTTCACCTAAATACAATCCAGCCGAGGTTGAGGCTGGTCGTTATCAAAAATGGATTGATGCGGATGTTTTCAAGCCTTCAGGAGATCAAAAGGCCAAGCCTTATTCTATTGTGATTCCACCACCAAACGTGACTGGTAAGCTTCACCTTGGTCACGCTTGGGACACAACCTTGCAGGATATTATCATCCGTCAGAAACGCATGCAAGGCTTTGATACGCTCTGGCTTCCGGGGATGGACCACGCGGGGATTGCCACTCAAGCTAAGGTTGAGGAGCGCTTGCGGGAGCAAGGCATTTCCCGCTATGACCTCGGTCGTGAAAAATTCCTAGATAAAGTCTGGGAATGGAAAGACGAATATGCGACGACCATCAAGGAACAATGGGGCAAGATGGGGCTCTCTGTGGACTATTCTCGTGAGCGTTTTACTCTGGATGAGGGACTGTCAAAAGCTGTTCGCAAGGTCTTTGTCGAACTTTACAAGAAAGGCTGGATCTACCGTGGTGAATTTATCATCAACTGGGACCCAGCAGCTCGCACAGCCTTGTCTGATATCGAGGTCATCCATAAGGACGTGGAAGGTGCTTTCTACCACATGAACTATATGCTGGAGGATGGCTCACGCGCCCTTGAAGTAGCGACAACTCGTCCTGAGACGATGTTTGGAGACGTTGCCGTTGCAGTCAATCCAGAAGACCCACGCTACAAGGAATTGATTGGTCAAAATGTTATCCTGCCGATTGCTAATAAACTAATTCCAATCGTTGCGGATGAACATGCAGATCCTGAGTTTGGGACTGGTGTCGTGAAAATCACGCCTGCCCACGATCCAAACGACTTCTTGGTTGGTCAACGCCATAACTTGCCACAAGTTAACGTTATGAATGACGACGGAACCATGAATGACTTGGCCTTCGAATTTGCAGGGTTAGACCGTTTCGAAGCCCGCAAAGCGGTTGTCAAGAAACTGGAAGAAATCGGTGCTCTGGTTAAAATCGAAAAACGTGTCCACAGTGTTGGTCACTCAGAGCGTACAGG
>JABZYU010000148.1:0-3528 GCA_015264985.1 Streptococcus sanguinis
AACCAGCGCCTACCAAACCACTCCAGCGCCTCTTTCTGCTCAAAAAGAAGCTGAAAGAGCAGCAAAAGCAGGATTTGATTTGATTATTGCGGCAGGCGGCGACGGTACCATCAATGAGGTAGTTAATGGCGTGGCGAATCTGGATGAACGGCCTAAATTGGCCTTTATTCCAACTGGTACAACCAACGATTATGCGCGTGCTCTGAAGATTCCCATGGGAGATCCAGTAGCGGCAGCCCGCATTATCGAAAAAAATCAGACCATTAAAATGGATATTGGCCGGGCATATGGCAGCAAGTATTTTATTAATATTGCAGCAGCTGGAACCCTGACAGAGCTAACTTACAGCGTTCCTAGCGAGGTCAAATCCCGCCTAGGCTACTTTGCCTATGTTGCAGAAGGAGCAAAAAAACTCCCTCGCTCTAAGTTCCGCAAGGTCCGTATCAAGCACGACCACGGTGTCTTTGAAGGAAAGATTTCGCTCATGTTTGCGGCTCTGACCAATTCTATCGGTGGTTTTGAAAAGCTAGCGCCAGACACTAAATTAGACGATGGGAATTTTACCTTGATTTTGGTCAAGACAGCCAATCTCTTTGATATGCTAAGCCTGATGATGCAGGCTATCAATGGCGGTCAGCACGTTGGCGATATCAATGTAGAATACCTTAAAACAAGCAAGCTGCAGCTGGAAGTTTTAGATAAAAAAGGTCCATTTATGCTGAATTTGGATGGAGAATACGGTGGCGATACGCCAGTTGAACTGGAAGTGCTGCACGGACATTTGGAATTTTTTGCCAATATTGATGAAATCAGTCAGACAGCCCTTTCAATAGAATAATTTTAGATAAGAGATGAAAGAACATGCTAGACTATAAAGTCTTAGTCCATTATCACAATCCTACTGGAGATTATTTCTCCTATGATATGTGGCAGTGGCAAATAAACCAATGGGGAAAGGAAGCAGCCTTTTCCAAACTTGATTATTTTGGTATTCAAGGGGAATTAACCTTTCAGACCTGGGAGCACTTGAATCAAGCCCACGTCATAATCAAACGTTCAGACTGGTCTAGCCAGTCCTGTGACTATCATATTGATCTGTTACCGCCTCATCTGCTAACGGAAATTTGGCTGATTGAGGGAGATACGCAGGTTTACTATTCCCTGCAGGCTGCAACGACGAGTCACCAGTATTCACGCCGGCGTCCGCATAACTTTGATGTGGCCCTGAGAACAGACTACTTTGATGAATGTTGGGGCTATCAAGGCTGGTTGGGACACCGTCAGATGGACGGCGCACATATTTTCAGAGTTTGGGCACCGACAGCTAGGAAGGTAGAGTTGGTAGTCTATGAATCGGCTGCCAATCGAGCTCCTGTTTATAAAATCTTCCCAATGCAAAAGGGTGACCGATATTCTCACGACCATAAGGAAAATACCATCGGTGTCTGGTCAGCTGAAATAGCAGAAGACTTGACCGGCAAGACCTATCACTATCATGTTAGCTTTGAATACCGCAATTTCTATACTCGCGATCCCTATACTGTTGCGACCAGTCCAGATGGCAAGCGCTCAGCGATTCTTGGAGCAGATGAGACAGAAGTAGCCGGTTTTCAGGTCCGGCAAGGCAAAGAAGCCGTCTGGCGTTTGGACAATCCAAATCAAGCAGTGATTTATGAGATGCACATTCGGGATTTGACCAAGTCGGAAACTTCTGGCGTGGACAGTCAGCTGCGCGGGACCTTCTTGGGGGCCTGTCAACAAGGCACTACCAATCATCAAGGGCAAAAGACAGGCTTTGACTATATCAGTGATTTAGGCATTAATGTTGTCCAGCTTCAGCCTGTCTCTGATCGTCACAAGGACTATGATGAAAATGGAGAGCTGATCTACAACTGGGGCTATGACCCGCAGAATTATCATGCTCCAGAGACTAGCTTTTCCAGCAATCCTGCTGACCCAGCGCAGGCCATCCGTGATTTGAAAACGATGATTCAGGCCTACCATGATGCGGGGATTTCTGTGACACTGGATGTTGTTTACAATCACATCTACTCGACCTATGATTCGGCTTTTCAGGCTATAGTACCGGATTATTACTATCGGATGAATCCTAACGGCTCTTTCCAAAATGGAACCGGAGTGGGGAGTGAGACGGCCAGCGAGCACGAGATGTTTCGCAAGTTTATGATTGACTCTCTCCTGTACTGGGTAGAGGAGTTCAATGTAGACGGCTTCCGCTTCGACCTGATGGGAATTCATGATGTAAAAACGATGAATGCCATTCGTCAAGCTATGGATAAGGTGGATCCGAGAATCCTGCTCTATGGCGAAGGCTGGGATATGGGAACGGGCTTGAGGCCAGAAGACAAGGCCAAAAAGGACAATGCTTATCAATTGCCGCGGATTGGATTTTTCAATGATACGGAGCGGGATGCAGTTAAGGGAGCCGAGGTTTACGGCGGCATTAAAGCTGGTTTTGTCAGTGGTCAGGCGACGGAGGATATCGTCGCTAAGTCTATTCTTGGCAGCAGTGAGCTAGGCAGCTATCTCAGTCCTGATCAAGTTCTTAACTACGTGGAGGCACACGACAATTTCAATCTGCATGATTTGCTTGCGGAGCTGCATCCCGATGATGATATTCTGACTCGTACCAAGCGGATTGAGCTGGCAACTGCCATGAACCTGCTCATGCAGGGTATGGTTTTCATGGAGGTGGGACAGGAATTTTCCCGTACTAAGCTCGTAGCTACGGGGGAGGACGGCCAAGTCCTGCATAGCGATCGCGAAAGGGCTATGAACAGTTACAATGCACCAGATGCAGTCAATCAGGTGAATTGGGATATTTTGCAGGATCATCAAGAGAGTATTGATTTTATCAAGAACATCATTCGCCTCAAGACAAGCTGCAAAACCTTTTCTTATCAGACCTATGAAGATATTTATAAGCATGTCTTTGTCCAATCAGCCGAGCAGGGCAGTGGTTTGATTATCTTTGAGATTAAGGACGACAAGCATTATCAAGTCATATTTAATGCCAGCGGCCTGCCCTATTATCTGCCTAATGCAGATAAGCTGCGTCTCATAGTGGGCAATAGCCGTCATAAGAAGCCTTTCTATGTTGAAAATCTGACGGTTTCTGTTTTTGAAGTTATTCAATAAGTTATTAGCTACTGAAAAGCGGCTCTTTGTCAACTGTAGTGGGTTGCTAAAAAGTCATATCCTGGAGAGGACTAAATCAGTCCTCTCCTTTTTGATATTCAAAGCGATGAGGATTCTAGTTTTAAAATTGTCAAAGTTCCGAAAGCCGAAAGCGTTTCGCTCATTCCTACAGTGGTTTTACCCACTACAGAAATTATAGAGCTACTTTTTCTACCACTTACTTAGGAAATCTTACCACTTACCGAAAAGGGGTAGATTTGCTATTGTCCATTTGTTAGGATAAGGGTGCAAAGGGGAAAATACATCTTAAGGAGGATATCATGAAACCATCATTTTTGAAAAACGCTGTGGCGTTAGTAAGCTGTGGCT
>JABZYU010000149.1:0-3438 GCA_015264985.1 Streptococcus sanguinis
TCTACCTGAAAGCTGATTTTGAAATGCTCTATCAGCGAATTCAGCAGGATGCTAAGCAGGAGCGACCTTTGTTCTTAAACCAGAGCAAGTTAGACTTGCAGCAGATTTTTGAGCAGCGTCAGGCCTGGTATGAGGAAGTAGCGACCCAGATTGTCGATACGAGGCTCAAAAGCCCGCAGGAAATTATTGAGGAAATTCAATGAAAATAGCATTTCTAGGACCCAGAGGCTCCTTTTCTCACCATGTAGCCCAAGCTGCCTTTCCCAGTGAGGACTTGGTGCCTTATCAGAATATCACCGAGGTCATGAAGGCTTATGAGGCTAGGGAAGTGGATTACTCGGTCGTTCCGGTGGAAAATTCCATTGAGGGCAGTGTCCACGAGACCTTGGACTATCTCTTTCATCAAGCAGACATTCAGGCGGTGGCTGAAATCGTTCAGCCCATTAAGCAGCAGCTTTTGGTGACGGATTTGGAGAAGCCAATTGAGAAGATATTTTCTCATCCGCAGGCTATTGCTCAAGGAAAGAAATATATCCGCCAGCATTATCCGCAGGCTGCCATTGAGGTGACAGCTAGTACGGCCTATGCAGCTCGTTTTGTGGCAGAGCATCCTGAAAAGAATTTTGCGGCTATTGCCCCGCGCACGGCTGCAGCAGAGTACGGGCTCAAAGTAGCGGCCAGCGACATTCAGGAAATGGAAGAAAATTATACCCGCTTCTGGATTCTGGGTCATGAGGTTCCTGAGCTTCGACTGACCAAGACAGGAGACAAGCAGACATTGGCCTTGACCTTGCCGGACAATCTGCCTGGTGCCCTCTATAAGGCTTTGTCGACCTTTGCTTGGCGTGGGATTGACTTGACCAAGATTGAGAGCCGGCCTCTAAAAACGGCTCTGGGAGAGTATTTTTTCATTATTGACATTGACAACGAGCAGAAAAAATTGGCGGATTTTGCCTATCAAGAGTTGACAAGTCTTGGAATTACTTATAAAATTTTTGGTAGCTACAGTGTGGTTCTGATTGAGGACCGGTAGCGGTAGATTGGAGAAGAGATGAAGAAACCAGAAAATCTTAGCCATCATGAACGGCTCCGCTTAGATTATCTCTATAAAAATTATTATTATCTAAACGATAAAGAAAAGAAAGAATTTGACTATCTGCGTCAGAAGTCCAAGGGGATTGGCAGTTCAGCCAGTGTGCCGGACCATGACGAGCAGCCGCATACAGTTAGTGACGCCTATGAGCAAGAGTCAGTGGAAATGGATTCTTCTGGCCTCTTGCCCAAGTACCCTGAGCGTTCTTCTCGCAGCAGAAAGCAAAAGAAGGAGCCGGAAGCTCTGGCAGGAGCTGGTCTGGGACAAGACAAGCCTAAGAAACCTCGCAAAAAAATCCGCTTGAAACGGATTCTGCTTTGGGCAGGGATTTTCCTACTGATGGTCTTGGGTGGCATGATTTTCATGTTTGTCAAAGGCTTGACGACAGCTCATAATGGCAATTCTAAGCCAGCAGAAACGGAATTCTTTGACGGCAAGGATACTAAGGACGGAGTGAATATCCTCATTCTCGGAACAGATGGCCGGGTTGGTGACGACTCGACTGAGACGCGGACTGACTCCATTATGGTCTTGAATGTTGGTAATAAGGATCACAAGGTGAAATTGGTCAGCTTTATGCGTGATACCCTTATTCACATTGACGGCGTCAGCAATGAGTACACGGACCCTTCGCAGGCAGATTATTATGACCAAAAGCTCAATTCTGCCTATACGATTGGGGAGCAAAATCACAACCGTGGTGCAGACTATGTCCGCCAGATGCTCAAAGATAATTTCGATTTGGACATTAAATATTATGCACTGGTGGATTTCCAGACCTTTGCGACAGCTATTGACACCCTTTTCCCAAATGGCGTCAGCATGAATGCCCAGTTCTCAACGATCGATGGGGAGAAAGTGACAGAAGTTGAAGTGCCAGATGACCTGAATATGAAAGACGGTGTGGTACCCAATCAAACAATCAAGGTTGGTCAGCAGCAGATGGACGGTCGAACCTTGCTCAACTACGCTCGCTTCCGTAAGGATGATGAGGGCGACTTTGGCCGGACCCGCCGCCAGCAGGAAGTATTAACAGCTGTTTTCCAGCAGGTCAAGGATCCGACCAAGCTCTTTACCGGATCAGAGGCTCTGGGTAAGGTCTTTGCCTTGACTTCGACCAATGTGCCTTACAGCTTCCTTTTGACCAATGGTCTCTCTATGGCTGGAGATTCCCGCAATGGAGTTGAGCGCCTGACGATTCCGGAAAATGGCGACTGGGTTGATACCTATGACATGTACGGCGGCCAAGGGCTATTGATTGACTTTGAAGCCTATAAAGAAAGACTGCAGCAAATGGGTCTCAGATAAGATATATGATATAATGAAAGGTAGGACGATGTTCCGCCTTTTCTTTTGGGAAATGGCAGAGCGATAAAGCAGAAAGAGAAAAATATGTTAAAAAAGAATGATATGATTGAAGTTGAAATCGTGGATTTGAGCCACGAGGGAGCTGGAGTTGCCAAGGCAGAAGGTCTGGTTTTCTTTGTAGAAAATGCCCTGCCGGGTGAACTCATCCGCATGCGTGTGCTCAAGGTCAACAAAAAAATCGGCTTTGGCAAGGTGGAGGAATTTCTCCGTACCTCAGACCAGCGCAATGAAAATCTTGATATGGCTTATCTGCGTACAGGGATTGCTGACTTGGGGCATCTGAACTATTCAGCCCAGCTGGACTTCAAACGCAAGCAGGTCAAGGACAGTCTCTATAAGATTGCTGGTTTGTCCGATGTTGAAGTGCTGCCGACACTTGGTATGGAGCAGCCGCTGGGCTACCGTAATAAGGCTCAAGTGCCTGTCCGCCGTGTCAATGGCCAGCTGGAAACAGGATTTTTCCGGAAAAATTCCCATGACCTCCTGCCGATTGAAGATTTCTATATTCAGGACCCAGTCATTGACCAAGTTATTCTTTTTACACGTGATTTGCTGCGGCGTTTTGACCTCAAACCTTACGATGAGCAGGAAAAGACAGGACTCATTCGCAATCTAGTTGTTCGCCGTGGCCATTATTCAGGGGAAATCATGGTAATTCTGGTCACAACCCGACCTAAAATTTTCCGAGTAGAGCAACTGATGGAGTGCTTGACAGAGGCTTTCCCAGCTATCAAGTCCATCATGCAGAATATCAACGATCAGAATACCAATACTATTTTTGGAAAAGACTGGCGAACGCTTCACGGTCGAGACTATATCACAGACCGCATGCTGAATAATGACTTCCAGATTGCTGCGCCCGCCTTTTACCAAGTCAATACCGAGATGGCAGAAAAGCTCTATCAGACAGCTATTGACTTTTCCGAGCTGACTACAGATGATGTGGTACTTGACGCCTACTCTGGTATCGGGACTAT
>JABZYU010000014.1:0-21324 GCA_015264985.1 Streptococcus sanguinis
AAAATAGCCTGTGTTCCCCGATGAATGGGATTGCCGTGCTCCCAGCCTGAGGTTGCCCGACTCTCGATTTTCAGTTGGTCTGTTAAACTCTTCATGACAAACTCTGCCATCGGACTGCGGCAGATATTGCCCAAACATACAAATACAATTTTCTTCATAGAATACCTCGCTATCTATTATAACAAAATAATGGCAAAAACTAGCTCTGAATCGTTTACAGTTTCCTGATTCTCGTTGAAAACTGACAGGCCCTGCCCCTCTCATGTCTGAAAATAGCAAAAAACCACCGTTTGGTGGCTTTTTGTAGGGAGATTATTTTTTAAAAAGAAAAAAGTTTTAGGAGTTAAGTTAATTTCTTAACTTGGTTATAGTATAATATCCATTCCTTAAAACTTCCTTAAAATAACTTAAACATTTTACTCTTAGCTTATACCTATTTATCAGTATAGCGATATTCCAGCTGGGGCCAGCGTTTCTGCCAATTCTTCTTAGCTAAGCGCTCAGCATACACACGCTGGCGCTCCTTATTTTCAAGAAAATGAGGAGTCGGTCTGACCTGAAAGTTTAAGATATCCTCCAAACCATAGGGAGCAAAAAGTTCCAGTTTGTCATTTGCCAACAAGCGCAGGCCGATAGCCGTGCAACGCTCAGGATACTTACTCATGGCTTCACAAGCATTTTTATAAAGCGCCGTTCCAGGACTATGGCGGTGCATATAGGCTTGATTTCTCAGCTCCCATTGATACTGTGGCCAGTCTGCCTTGAGCTTGGCTTCCAGCTCTATCGTCTCTGCCTCGGCATAAGTCGGATCAAAGAAAATGACATCTACATCCGTCTCTGAGTCAAAACCTGGTCGCTCTGACAGCATATTCCAGATAAAATTCCTCACACATCCAGCCGCTAGCCAAGAATCCTTGAGCTCCAGACTGCGAATGATTTTCAAAATTGCTCGGATATCTGGATCTTGACCTAGTTGGTCTAAAATCTCCTTTTCTGTCATCATTCCTTCATATACTCATATCCTAGATGCTCATAGGCTTTACGGGTAGCCACGCGCCCAGTCCGAGTTCGCATGACAAACCCTTTCTGAATCAGGTAAGGCTCATACATGTCCTCCACTGTTTCACGCTCTTCAGCAATATTGACCGAGAGAGTTCCCAGCCCCACGGGACCGCCACCATAGACCTCAATCATAGTCCTCAAAATCTTCTGGTCCACATAGTCCAGCCCTTCCTGGTCCACATCCAGCATGGAGAGAGCTTGGTCAGTTATCTTATCATCAATCAGGCCATTGCCCATAATCTGCGCGTAGTCCCGGACCCGCTTGAGCAAACGGTTGGCAATCCGCGGTGTACCTCGGCTACGCAGAGCAAGCTCCTTCGCAGCCTCATGGGTAATATCCATCTCAAAAATCTCTGCCGTCCGCTCGACAATTTCTGTCAGGTCGTCCGCTTCATAATACTCCATGTGACCAGTAATCCCAAAGCGAGCCCGCAGAGGATTGGACAGCATGCCTGCCCGAGTGGTCGCCCCAATCAAAGTGAAAGGTGGCAGATCCAGATGGACGCTGCGGCTGGTCTCACCCGAGCCAATCATAATGTCGATGTAAAAGTCTTCCATGGCACTGTACAGCACTTCCTCTACTGCCATTGGCAAGCGGTGAATCTCATCTATAAAGAGGACATCACCCGGCTCAAGGTCATTTAAAATCGCAACCAAATCACCAGACTTCTCAATCACCGGACCTGAAGTCTGCTTCAGATTAACACCTAGTTCATTGGCAATGACAAAAGCCATGGTCGTCTTCCCCAAACCCGGAGGGCCAAAAAGCAGGGTATGGTCCAGCGCCTCATCCCTCAGCTTAGCCGCTTCAATAAAAATCTTCAGCTGGTTCTTGACCTTGTCCTGACCGACATACTCCTGTAAATACTGGGGTCGCAAGGTGCGCTCCACTAATTCCTCATCGCCCATTAATTCATTATCTAAAATTCTACTCATAGAACTATTATAGCAGAAAATAAGGCTTAGGAAGTAAATCTAATTCGCGTCTGAACACAAAAAAAGACCACCGGATTGGGTGGCCTTTATGGGAGATTATTATGAAAAAGTTTAGGATTTCTATCAAATAAAGTTAGGAGGTCTTCATTTGATACTCATAGTATACTGCCCCTAACTTAAAGAAAGCTTAACTTTGTATAACGTATCCTTTAAAATTTAACATTTGAGTTACAAGCCGATAAACTTCCTGTCTTATTCTAAAATTTGAGCAAAAAAAGACCACCGGATTGGGTGGCCTTTATGGGAGATTATTATGAAAAAGTTTAGGATTATCAAACAAAGTTAGGGGGCTTCATTTGATAAAAATAAGTATAGCAGCCTTACCTTAAGAAAAACTTAAAGTAAAATTCAGTTAGCAAAAAAGATTTTGCTTTTGATTGTGGAGGCTTTTTCCTTGCTTAAGATTGGCTAATTATGAAAACATAGTCTCTGAAAACTGGACAAAGAAAAACGGCAGAAGGAGGTACTGCCGTTTTCTGTGCTCTTTCGCGATTGTTTCTTTATAAAGTTACTGTTACATCAGCAAAATACACTGTCCTGCTGGTAAAAATCTGACCGGCCTTGAGAATGACATCTGACTGCTGGCTGCTGTGAATGGCATCCGGCAGAGCCTGAGCTTCCAGAGCCAAGCCATTATGCTGAATCATAGGCTGTCCGCCAAACTGAACAGAATCATCCACGCAATTCGCTGAATAAATCACTAGGCAGGGCGCCTGAGTCTCAATAGTCAGGCGGCGACCGGTTGCAGGATGGTAAAGTGTGCCAGCCTGCTCATGCTTAGGATTTAGCTTAAAAGGATGATCCAAGCCAGATACCAGCTGAATTTGCTCATCGGTCGCATCGAAAATTTCTTTAAGGGAAGCGCCCTGAGTCAGCTTCTTAACAAAGTCGCGCTCTGCATCAGCCTTTTTATCAGGAAGGCCATCAGCTGCGATAGGGTAGACACCATCGGTATTGAGCTGAAGGATATGGTCATCAATGGGCTGATTGAAACGACCAGACAGGTTGAAATAGCTGTGGTTGGTCGGATTGACCAAGGTATCCTGATCTGTCTGGACCTGATAGGAGATTTCCAGCTCGCCCTTCTCTGTCAGGGTATAGGAAACCCAGATTTTCAGATTACCAGGAAAGCCGCCAGTTCCGTCAGTCCGCTCTGTATAAAAGGTGAGCCCGTCATTGCTGACTTCCTCTACTTCAAAAATTGCACTGTCCCAGCCGCTGGATCCACTATGATTGCAGTTTGGGCCATTATTGGCCTCTAGCTGAAAGGTCTGACCATTCAGCTCAAAAGTTGCACCAGCAATACGCCCAGCCACCGGACCAATACTGGCTCCGTGCTTAGGACTGTTTCCAATATAATCCTCAAACTGATCAAAACCAACGACGATATTGTCAAAGTGATTATTTTTGTCAGGGGTAACATACTGGACGACGGTCGCTCCATAGTTCATGACTTTCAGACGATAGCCTCGATCGTTTTCAAAAGTATAAGCCAGAATCTCCTGACCGCCCAGCTTGCCAAAAATGGATTCTCGGTAAGATTTCATACCAAACCTCTTTTATCTATCCTGTTAAAAATCACGAACTTGCCAAGTCCTGTCTTCAAAAGGCAGGTCAAGCTTGTCCACCCAAGACACAGCTGTTTGGCGCAAGACTTGATTAAGATCCTCGATATTCTGACGGCCTGTCTCGTCCAGCCACTCTTGAGCTGCTGCAGCTCCCTCTTGGGCGAAGACTGAGACTGCATCCTTCCAGGTAGCCCGTCCGCACAGAACACCGTTAAACTGTGAGCCCGCTTCATGGGCTAGCCGCAGCGTTTCTTGGAAAAGTTCGGCACTGACACCAGCGCTGAGGAAGATGAAAGGCAAGTGTGTCGCATCTGACTGTTCTTTAAAGAAAGCTTGGGCTTCCGTCACGCTGTAGACTGGCTCAACGCCTTCTTTGGTGAAGCCCTCGATAAAGTTCATATTGACTGGCACTTCAACCTTTAAAACATCTACATGGTAACGGGAATCTGAAAAGTGCTTGACTGCTTCGTTAACCTTGTGTGGCTTAAGCTTGGCATAGTTAGCGTCCAAGACACTGTCACTCTTAGCATCATAGGTCAGAATCTCCAGAAAATAAGGAATGTCCTCAGCTAAGCATTCGCTGCCCACGCGCTCAACCCAGGCTTGCTTGATGTAGTTGATTTCTGGTTTGTCGTCCACATCATAGTAAATCAAGACCTTGACGGCATCTGCGCCCATGTCTCGGATGCGACTAGCTGACCAGTTAGGCAGCAAGTCCGGCAGGCGGCCCTCGGCTGACACATCATAGCCAGTCTTTTCATAGGCTACTATCAGCCCGCAGGACGCATCCCGCAGCTCAGCTGCCGGCAGACCGAACTCCGGATCCAGCAGGATAGAGCTGGCATAGGGCGTCAGCTGACTAGAGATTAATTCTTTAAACTGAACCAGAGCTTGGTCACCAGATGACGCATCTTCTCCGCTGGCCAGCATTTTCTTGAGCGAGCCACGCTGGTCAATAGCCAAAGCCCCGATAATCCCCTGCTCGTCTGATAGTTTTTTCAGATGTCTCACTTTTTTGTGGCTGATTTGTAATTTCTCCATAACTTTTCCTTTTCTTACTGCCCAAGAGGGTGAATGATAACTCCCTGTACTACACGATTGACCGTTCCTGTCGGAGACGGTGTATCTGGACGGTTCTTGACCTTGAGCGAGGACAGGAGAGCAAAGAGCTGAGCGTAAACGATGTAAGGGAAGATGCGATAGCTATCTCCCAGAGGCTCTTGGGTACTTAGCACTACTTGCTCGACTCCTTCCAACTGCTCCTCTCGGTCAGTCAGCAAGACCAGTCTGCGGATAATCCCGTCACCAGCCACTTCCCGCACCAAGTCCAAATCATAAGCTTTGGTATAGCCATCTGTCGAACCAAAGACCAGAACGACTGTGTCTTGGTTAATCAGCGACTTAGGCCCATGCCGGAAACCGACTGGACTTTCGTACATAGTTGCAATTTGGCCGGCTGTCAGCTCTAAAATCTTGAGCTGGGCTTCATGCGCCAGTCCAAAGAAAGGCCCTGCTCCCAGATAAATGGCCCGACTGAAATCTAAATCAACCAGCTGCTGCACATCTGCAGCACGTTCTAAAACATCTTGACTGAGCTGAATTAGAGCCGCAACCTTGGCTTCCTTTTGGGCTAGCTCAGCTCGGTCAAAGACCAAAAGGGCTGTCAGCATCATGGAGCTAAAACTAGAGGTCATGGCAAAGCCAGCATCATTAGAAGCTTCTGGCTGCAGGAGCAAAAGATTCTTTTCATCACCTTGAGCCTGCTGGGCCAGCTTGCCTTGGGCAGCACAGGTAATGGTAATCTGGTACAAGTCATCCACCAACTGCTTAGCCAAGTCCACAGTCGCTACACTTTCTGGGGAATTACCGCTGCGGGCAAAGGAAACCAACACTGTCGGCACTTCTCTCTTCAGATGCACCAAGGGATTGGCTACAATATCTGTCGTTGCAATGGCGTTGAAATTCCATTTGCGCTCATCATAAATCTGCCTGAAATAAGGCGTCAAGGTATCTCCGACATAGGCTGATGAGCCGGCTCCGGCAAAAATGACCTTGATGTAATCATGTTTGTTCTCGATTTTTTTCAGAAAAGCAGCGATGTCTGCGGCTTGAGCCTTGTAATGTTCAAAGGCTTCCTGCCAGACCTCAGGCTGCTGATAGATTTCTCTCGTTGTGATGTCAGCCCCCAGACGCTGCAATTCTTCCTGTGAATAATCTAACATTCTCTTTCTCATTCCTTTCCATTATTTTAAAAAAAGGGGAAGTGGGACAGAAATCCAGAAAATCCAAGATTTTCGGCTCGCTGTCCCACCCCCGCAACGATGGCTAGACTTGAACTATGCTTTTAACAAGCTTTTTCAAACCAGACAGCGACTGCATTTTGCAATGCTGAACCATCCATTTCCCTAGGCTAAGAGGCATCTCCCAAATTCCTCTTAGACCAGTATGCTTGAATCATCCACTGTGGTCAATCCTCACCTATCAGCAGTCTCCCATCTGCTGACAGCGCAAGGACTTGACCTAACTAGAAGTGGCTGTTCAAGCTTTTATTCATCTTCATCATCCATTAGGCCTGCTAGAACATCATTGACCTTAACAATATTCTCTGCTGCCTTGGATGGATAGCTGACTTCTGCTCCAGTCAAAGAAGCGTTAATAAACTCAATGACCATGGGCAGATTGACCCCCGCATAAAGCTCGATATCCTGTCCTTCCATAATGAAGCGGCTGACTACATTACAAGGAGTGCCCCCCAAGAGATCCGCAAAAACCAAGTAATCCTCAAAATCTTTAACCGTTTCTAAGAATTTAGCTGCGAAGTCTTCTGGACCTTCCTCCGGAAGCAGTGCTACTGCATGGATGTCCTCCTGAGGCCCCATAATCATTTCCGTAGTGGTTTTCAGCTCTTCACAAAAGCGACCATGGCTGACTAAAACTAATTTCTTG
Organism: Streptococcus sanguinis; assembly: GCA_015264985.1. GTDB lineage: Bacteria > Bacillota > Bacilli > Lactobacillales > Streptococcaceae > Streptococcus > Streptococcus sanguinis_S. The sequence goes on from JABZYU010000014.1 coordinate 6,573, forward strand.
CTCATAAATCACTCCATTACTCTGGTACTTGTCCCAGCAGGAAATAGCCAATAGCAGAGAAGCTTACTGCCATGATAATGATAATGAAGATAGCCTTAGTAGAGTTCATTCCTTTCTTGCCCAAGAGCCAGAAGATAAAGCCTGTAAAGACTGCTGGAATCAAACGTGGGAAAATCAGATTCATCATATCTTGGAAATCAATAGCTTTTTCACCGATGTTCCATACCCAGGATACTTCAAAGTTGATCATAGTAGCAATCAAACCACCCACCATAAAGATACCCAATACAGAAGCCGCTTCAACAAGAGCTGTCAAAGTACTTTGCATGTTGGTGATGAGATTGACCCCTTCTTTGTAGGCAAATTCTAACTGTTTCCAACGGAAAATGTCATAAGCAACTGCTACAGCAATCCAAAGGAAAATTCCCCAAGGCTGGCCTGCAATAGCCATGGTAGCAGCGATAGATCCCATGATGGCTGGCACAAGAGAGCCAAAGATAGAGTCTCCAAGAGGAGCAAATGGTCCCATAAGACCTGTCTTGATACCATTGACCGCATCTTTTGATTTAACACCGTCTTTTTCTTCCATAGCTAGGTCAAAACCTGCAATAATGGTGTGGAAGAAAGGTGATGTATTGAAGAATTGCGTATGCAATTTCATCATTTCTTGCAATTCTGGAGTGCCATCACCATACATTTTACGCAACTGAGGCAAGAGCATGTAGAGATAGCCAGAACCTTGCATCCGCTCGTAGTTCCAGCCTAATTGGAAAGTGAACAAGCTGCGTTTATTGATTTGTTTAAAATCTTCTTTTGTTAATTTATAATTAGAGTTCGTCATCTTCAATTTCCTCACTTTCTGATTTTGTACTAGCAGCTGGAGCAGCAACTACTGTTCTTTGGCTGTATTTGAAATGCTGTACTGCAAGGAAGATACCAAAGATAGCTACACCAATCATAGACAAGCTTTTGAAGTTGTTGGCAAATGTGATTGCAGCATCTTTTGGAAGAGTTCCAACAATACTAGATACAGCCCCACCCAAAGTTTGAATGTTTGAATAAAGCACAGTCAGCATAGCCGTCAAGCCAAAACCAAGAGCTAAGTAGTGAAGATTACGTTTAACTGGAAGGTAACGAAGCAAGATAGCAAACCCGAGTCCTGGAAGCATACGACCAGCCAGCGTCAAACCTGCAGCCAACCATTTCACACCAGCAACACCATCTACTATCGCTTGAACAAATGTTCCACCAAATGCCAGAGCCAGAAAGACTGGGAGGGCACGAGACAGAGCCCAAGGAAGTGCACCTAAGAGATAGTTGCGTTCAATACCTTTATAGTCGAAGCGCTCAATTGCTGCATCCACACGGTGCGCGAAATAAGTCGTTGTCATACGGCCCAAGATATCGAAGTAAGTCAGCAAAGTTGCTACCGGTACTGCGATTGTCGCGATAGCCAACTCTGGCTTAATGCCTTGTGCTACGGAAAAGGCTGTCGCAAGAACGGCACCTGATGTCGCATCAATACGAGAAGCTCCACCAAATGTCCCTACACCAAGAACGAACAATTGCAGGCTACCACCAATAAACAAACCGGTCACTGGTTTCCCCATAATCAAGCCAGTAATAAAGCCAGCAAATACAGGGGATCCTGCTGACGAAACGATGGTCAACTCATCACAGATTTGATAAGCTGAGTACAAAGTGAGTAGTAAAATTTGCCACCATTGTATCATAACAATGTCCTCCTAAAATTTTGTCTTATTTTAATAACTTCATGAAGTCCTCAACCGGATCGTTGGGAACCATTTGCGCTGTCAGCTTGACTCCTTTTTCGTGCAGCTTGTGAAAGGCTTCAACATCTGCATCTACCACGTTGATAGAGCGAGTAATAGAGCGAGTTTCGTCTGACTGAGACATATTGCCGACGTTCAGCGTTTCCAGCGGAACACCAGCTTCGACCAACCGCAGGAAGCGGTCTGGCTTGCGAGCAACAATCAAGAGTCGCTGCGAATCATACTTGCCGGCCAAGATATTTTCTGCTGCCTTAGCAATCGGCAAGACACTGAGTTTCACGCCAGCTGGCGTTGCAAGCTTGAGCCCGCTCTTTTCGATAGCATTTTCAGCTACCTCATCGTCAATCACCATAATGCGTGAAATGTTGAGCTTGGTAGTCCAAAGATTGGCTACCTGTCCATGGATCAAACGTCCATCGATACGTGCACCTACTATTGTCATAGATTTTCCCCCTTTATTGTTTTAAATGTAGGTTGGTTAACTAAGTGAATGGTTTCGCTGTAGATCCCTTCTGTCTCAAAGATAATGATGCGATTGTCGCCTTCTCTGAGCAGGCTGTGCGGGATATAGAGCGATAGGGTCGGTCCGACATTCCAGAAACGGCCAATGCTGACACCATTGACAAAGACGACGCCCTTGCCAAAGTCGGACAGATCCAGATAAGTATCTTTAAGCGCTTTCATTTTAAAGTCAAAAGCGTAGAAAGCTGGTTGATTTTCCTGCCACCCTTTTGAAAAGTCAATCTTTTCTGGATGGTCCAGCGGTAGCGGATAATGCTGCCAGTCAAGCAGGAAGTGCAGATCCTTGCAGACACCGGTACGAATGCCCTTCTGCTGGGTATCTGCCAGTAGCTTGTGCCCATAATTGACCCGGCCCATGTTTTCCATCAGAATGTCAAGCTGGTACTCTGCCTTTTTCTGGCCGTCCACCATGATATCCTGACCGATTTCTGTCTGGTACTGGGTTGCAATGTGCTGACCGTCCACATAGAGCTGCATACGGTCGCGGCCGTCAATGACACGGAGCCTTTCCTGATCAGCATCCCAACTAGCCCAAGTCCGATAGAGCAGGTAGCCGACATTTTGCCCCAACTCTTCCATCTTCATCGGATAGAGACTTTCAATAGGCTCTGCCAAGTCAGGCAGGGTTTCAAAGAGACTGACCTTCTGACTGAGCGGGATATTCCTAAGCTCAAAAGACTCTTTCACCAAGGGCTCCATCTGCGGATACTCTGGATAATGCTCTTTCAGCATCCTCTGGACTGCATAGTACTTGTCCGTCGGATTGCCACGCTCATCGAGTAGAGCATCGTAGTCATAGGATGTTACCTGTGGCAGGTCAATGACTCCTCTAGCCGAACAGCCGTTCATAAAGCCAAAATTGGTACCGCCATGAAACATATAGAGATTGATTGAGCCCTGCTGGAGCACTTCGTGAACAGCTTGAGCCAGTTCGTCTGGATCTCGCTTGATGATAGGTTCTTTCCAGCGATTGAACCAGCCATCCCAGAACTCCATACACATGAGCGGCCACTTTTTGCCATGCTCGTCAAAGAATTCCTGCATCTGGGCAAAATTGTAATCTGCCTTGGAGCCGAAATTTCCTGTCACAAAGACATCGTCATCAATCAGCGTACCAGCTTGAAGGGTAGCCCGCCAAGGTCCGTCTGAAGTAAAGAGCGGACAGGTTACACCTCGTTCTTCCATGAGCCGTCTGATTGCTCTTAAGTAGGCCTTGTCTTCCCCATAGGAACCATACTCATTTTCCACCTGCATCATGAGGATATTTCCCCCATTGTCCAGCAGCCTTGGAGTCAGTCGCGGCAGCAGCTCGTCATAATAGCTGGCTACAGCCTGCAGAAAGGCCTCATCTGATGAGCGGATGCGCATATTTTCATTGAGTAGCCAGGCCGGCAGACCGCCAAACTCCCACTCCGCGCAGATAAAAGGCGAAGGGCGGATAATGGCATAAAGTCCCAAATCCTGAGCTGTCTGTAAAAATGTCTCAATATCTAAAATCCCTTGGAAGTCAAAGACACCTTTTTGAGGTTCGTGCATATTCCAGGGAAGATAGGTCTCCACTGTATTAAAGCCCAGAGCTTTGAGATTATAAAGGGAATGGTACCAATCCTCAGGCTGTACCCGAAAATAGTGAATGGCTCCCGATAAAATCTTAAACTCCCAATCATCCAAACAGAAGGAATGACCAATTTTGAATCTTGCCATCTGATATTCCCTTCGGCGTAAAACCGCTTTCATCTCTTATTAATATTAATATAATAAATTTTTGCATAAATGTCAACATTTTTTTTAAAAATATGTTAAAATCTTAAGTAAGAGAAGTAAAAAAAGAGAGGTGAACAAAATGGCTATTCCAAAATACCAACAAATCAAAGATGAGCTCAAGCAGCAAATCATTTCTGGCAAATTTGAAAATGGCGATAAGTTTTACACAGAGGCTGAGCTGATTCAGATGTTTAATGTCAGCTCCATTACTGTTGTCCGCGCTTTGAATGAACTGGCCAACGATGGCTACATCATCCGCCAGCAAGGCAAGGGAACCTTCGTTTCACGTGCAAGAAAGCACAAGCTGGTGGAATTTTCTGACGTTGAGACCTTCCCTATCCAAAAAGATAAGGTGACTGTTCTCTCCATCAAGCGTGGGAATGACCTGAAAATCTTGGATAAGCTAGAACTGGCACCAACGCAGTTCTACTATAAGATTGACCGGATCAGACGGACTGGCGATAAAGTCTATATCTATCACCAAACCTATATCCCTGAGCAATACATCAATCCTAACTATCCAGATATGGACTACTACAGCTCTATCTACAATCGCTTCAAAACTGACTACCACATTCACATGAATGATGAGCATTTTGAAGAGACCAATGAAATTGTCTTCCCAACACCAAAAGATGTTGCGAAAGTACTGGAAGTTGATACCAACTTCCCGACTGTTCATCAGGTGAAGATTACCCAGCTGGAAAGCACTGGCCAGATCTTAGAGTACAGCGAAACTTACAAACGCGGTGACTTCTTCAAGATTAAGTTCATTTCCTGCAATCGGGACCACTAAGATTGAAAACGATGGCTTCTAATCGGCTGTCGTTTTTTGTTTCATCTTGTGTACTTATATCTATTATAAGTCTATCTATACCAATTTGCAATCCATTCTAAGAACTTTTGTTCATTAAAAGGCGAATAGTGTCAAAAATTAAACACAGACTATAAATTTGTCCTATTTTTAATCAATTTAAAGAAGAAAGAAATAAGAAATACTGGTTGTTCCCCTGAAATTGGTACAAGGATAAAGCAAAAAAGCTGGGATTCAATCCCAGTTTTTTGATATAAAATGTTCTTTATTTTTCAAATGAAATCGTTTATCAAGTCTTTAGAAAACCTGCTATTTCTTTATTTCTAATTCACGGACCTGAAGCAAAACATTAGGCAAATCTGCCCCGGCCTGAAGAAGGGCAGCAGCCGTATAAGCGCCCTCTACCAAAGGAACATTATTGATAATGATTTCCTTGTCAGAAAAGTCTGCGACCATTTCTAGATTCATCCGAGCTGAGCCCAGATCGAAAAAGGCTAAAATAGTGTCTTTGTCATTGGCATCTAAAGCTGCCTGAATCCCTTCAAAGCTCGTCCCGATGCTGCCGTCGTCCAACCCGCCCACATAGCTGATGGCCACATCTGCCGCCACCTGCGAAATGAGATCAAACAAGCCTTGGGCCAGGTTTTTGGAATGGGAAACGATAAGAATGCCAGTATCTGCCATCAGCCTGCCTCCGTTTCTAGAAGAGCCTCAAAGAGGAGACCAGATGAAGCCGAACCGGGATCGATATGACCGATAGAGCGCTCACCGACATAAGAAGCCCGCCCCTTGGTCGCCTTCAAATCCTTGGTCGCTTCCACTAGGGAGCCAATCTTTTCATGCGTCAAGTCTCCAGACTGCAGAGAAAGAGGAAGCTCCGACCAGACATCCACCATGGTCTTCTCACCAGGCACAGCCTTGCCCCGCTTCTGAATCATGTCCAGCCCAGCTTGGATAACTTCTGACAAGTCCTTGCCATCTTTCTCAGCTTTGCCCATGCCCATGAAGGCCGAGCCATAGAGAGGTCCGGAAGCACCGCCCACCTTGCTAATCAACTGCATGGAAACAGCCTGAAAAACCTCAGCCGCACTAGCAAAGTCCTTAGCAGCTAGACTCTCTACTGCTGCTGCCATTCCCCTAGCCATATTGGCGCCATGATCACCATCGCCGATGGGAGTATCAAGGTCAGACAGATAGTCTTTCTGATCCTGGATCTTCTCGTTGAATAACTGCATCCATTTTTTTGCTCTTGCTGCGTCCATAAGCACCTCCTTACCAAGCAGCTGTCTTGACTGGACTATTGAGAGCTGTCAGCCAGTCTGGCTGGTACAGCTCGATAAAGGTCAGAGAAATCCCAGCCATATCAATGGAAGTCATGTAATTACCCAGCTTTTTATAGACAACTTCGACTCCAGCTTCTGCCAGAAGATTTGCTACATCGGCCGCGAAGACATACTGCTCCATGAGCGGTGTTGCACCCATACCATTGACGAGGATACCAATTTTCTTACCAGATTTGAATTCAAAGGACTGACTGAGCTTTTCGACTAATTCTTTGGCTAAGTCCTTAGACGGCTGCATCTTTTCCTTGCGATAGCCGGGCTCACCATGGATGCCAATACCGAACTCTATCTCATCATCAGCCAAAACAAAACCAGGCTTGCCGACTTCCGGAACGGTTGCTCCGCTCAGAGCCAAGCCAACTGTGTGAATATTCTTGACCAGCTTATCAGCCAGCGCCTTGATTTCAGTCAGAGATTTGCCTGCACGCGCCGCATCCCCTAGAATCTTATGGACAAGGATGGTACCAGCCACTCCGCGGCGGCCTTGCGTATAGAGGCTGTCTTCCACTGCGATATCGTCATCTACGACGACACTAGCCACCTCAATCCCTTCCATCTCAGCCATTTCCTGAGCCATTTCAAAGTTCATGATGTCACCGGAGTAATTCTTAATAACCATGAAGACCCCAGCTCCCTCATCTGCTTCCTTGATAGCCTGTAAAACCTGATCAGGTGTTGGTGAAGTAAAGACCGCTCCGCAAATAGCGGCCGACAGCATGCCCTCTCCAACAAAGCCAGCGTGGGAAGGTTCATGACCACTGCCACCGCCAGAAATCAAGCCAACCTTGCCTGTCTTCTCACTCTTGCGGGCAATGATATCAAAGCCCTCCACCCGATAAACCAAATCGCTGTGGATATAGGCTAAGCCGTCCAGCATCTCGTCCACAACCGCTGTTGGATCGTTGATAATTTTCTTCATAGGTGTCCTCCGTTTCTCAGCGTTTCTCTAAAATGAGCAATTCGCCCTAAAAAGAAAGCGCTATCATTTTGATATTATTTTAACATTTTATCTTACCGAAAGCAAATTCTGCCACATCTTAGACTAGAAGAAAGCATCAAATTAGTTGACAAGAAAAAGTAGACAGTGTATACTAAAGATAGATAAGTAGACAGTGTATACTTTAGGAGAAAATGAATGAAACGCAATACTGCCCAGCTGAAAGAACAGCTCATCCAAACGGGGATTGAAGAAATCGGAAAACATGGAATTGAACAGCTTTCGCTCAGGACTGTTGCCAAGGCCTGCGGTGTGACTCACGGCAGCCCTTACCGCCATTTTAAGAGCAAGGAAGGCTACCTTAAGGTCGTTTTGACTCAGCTTTCGCGCTTTCTCAATCAGGAAATCAATGAAAATATTGATGCGACAGCTTCTGCGCGTGGTCAGCTGACCAAGCTTGGTCTTAATTTCATTATTTTTGCCAAGACCTACCCTCATTTTTTCGAAGCTCTCTTTATCAAATTTCCTTTTAAATATATGAAGGTGACGCAGGACACCATACTCTTGGAGTCTGACCTGCCTGGATTTGATAAATTTAAGGAGCTTGTTTTAAAGCTTCGCAAGGAGGAAAATTTTAGCAATAGCGAAGCGGAAAGCCTTTTTCACTTTTGGAGCTTTATCACAGGCCTAGCCGTTCTGGCTAACAGTCCTATCGGACAAGACCTTGACCCTCAAGCTATCCAAAGCACGATCGAGCACATGCTTGACATTTATATCAAAGGAGAACGATCATGAAAACCTTGATTATTTACACCCACCCCAGCCCAACTGGCTTCAATGCTGCTATTCTCAAAGAGGTTCAAAGCAACATTTCTAAGAAGCACGAAGTGAAAACCTTGGACTTGTATGCTGAGAATTTTGACCCGATCTTGCGCTTTGACCAAGAACACAGACGCCGTGACCTGCATAAAGACCCTGAAATGGCAAAATACCGGGATTTGATTACTTGGGCAGACCATCTGATTTTCATTTTCCCTATCTGGTGGAGCGGTATGCCGGCCATTCTCAAAGGCTTTATCGACCGCGTCGTTGCAGCTGACTTTGCCTACTCTTATAAGAAAGTCGGACTCCAAGGCCACCTACAAGGGAAGTCTGGCTGGATTATCGTCAGCCACAATACTCCAGGTTTTGCTCTGCCTTTCGTCCAAGACTACGGCAAGGTACTTAAAAATCAAATCCTGAAACTTTGTGGTATTTCTCCAGTCAAACTGACCGAGCTCAACGGAGTAGAACGCAAAACAGACCAACAACGCCAAGAAATGCTCAAGAAAATCGGGCAACTGGCTAGTCAAATTTAAGGTAAAGAGATAGGCGCTTCTTACGAAGTGCCTATCTTTTTGTTTAATCCAGCCCCACGCGCTTGAAGATTTCATCCACGCGCTTGGTGTAGTATACTGGGTTGAATATTTCATCAATCTCTTCCTGAGTCAGGCGGGAAGTGACTTCTGGATCCACTTCGAGCAAAGGCTTGAAGTCCACTTGATTGTCCCAAGACTGGGCAGTTTTTGGCTGCACCAAATCATAAGCCTGCTCCCGTGTCATGCCTTTTTCAATCAAGGTCAACATAGCCCGCTGGCTGAAGATAAGACCAAAGGTTGAGTTCATGTTCCGCTTCATGTTTTCTGGGAAGACGGTCAGGTTCTTGACGATATTACCAAATCGGTTGAGCATATAGTCGATGAGAATAGTCGTGTCCGGCGCGATAATCCGCTCAGCAGATGAATGGGAAATGTCACGTTCATGCCAGAGAGAGACATTCTCAAAGGCCGTCACCATGTGACCGCGAATGACACGCGCCAGACCAGTCATATTTTCAGAGCCGATTGGATTGCGTTTGTGAGGCATAGCTGATGAACCCTTTTGCCCCTTGGCAAAGAACTCTTCGACTTCGCGCTGCTCAGACTTTTGCAGACCACGGATTTCAGTCGCCATGCGCTCGATAGATGTCGCAATCAAGGCTAAGGCTGAGAAGTATTCAGCGTGGAGGTCACGAGGCAGGACTTGAGTCGAAATCTCCTGCGGACGGATGCCTAATTTCTCACAGACATAGCTTTCTACAAATGGCGGAATGTTAGCAAAGTTCCCAACCGCACCAGAGATTTTCCCGGCTTCCACACCCGCAGCCGCAATCTCGAAACGCTCGATATTACGCTTCATTTCGCTGTACCAGGTCGCGAGCTTAAGACCGAAAGTCGTCGGCTCCGCATGCACCCCATGGGTCCGTCCCATCATGATGGTGAACTTGTGCTCCCGTGCCCGCTCTGCAATGATGTCGGTGAAGCGACGCAGATCCTCACGAATGATGTCATTGGCCTGCTTGTAGAGATAACCGTAGGCCGTATCCACCACATCGGTCGAAGTCAGGCCATAGTGCACCCACTTGCGCTCCTCGCCCAGCGTCTCAGAAACCGCTCGCGTAAAGGCCACCACATCGTGGCGCGTCTCCTGCTCAATCTCCAAGATGCGGTCGATGTCAAAGCCTGCCTTCTCACGAATCAAGGCCACATCTTCCTTGGGAATCTCACCCAGCTCAGCCCAGGCCTCATCAGCCAGAATCTCTACCTCCAGCCAAGCCTTGTACTTATTTTCCTCAGTCCAAATGTTCGCCATCTCGGGGCGAGAGTAACGGTTGATCATAGTTTCTCCTTATCTACATATTTATTTTTAAGTTTTTGAGACTCAGATTCGTCCAATTTTTCAATTTCTTCCTTTTTTTTAGATGACCAGAAAGAAATCTTTAATAAAATTAATATTGTTTTAAACGATGATATTAGAGTTGAACATACTATAAATAACCAAATATAAAAAATATAATTATAATTGTTTAAATCAAAGTTTGAATGTATGAATCCAAGAAGTATTGTGAAACACAAAGACAAGAAATTCAAAAGTAATGTTTCCTTACAAAAATAAAATAAGTCACTCTCAGCGTCATATTCACGAATTCTCTCCATAATTAATGAACTATGTATAGAGGGCAAAACACCAAAAAGTGCTATCAAAACGCCCACTATGATTGCAAACACATTTATTAAATTGGAAAATAATGTATCTATCCCTTTAGAACCCGCATAAATAAAATTTATTTTACAATCTATGATTGCAACCACAGCTGATATCAAAAATGGAAATATTTTTATAAAGAAATCAGAATTCCGATTTTCTCTTCTCATAGACATCTCCCATCTTATGTTTCACGTCATCGTATTTTATCGGTAATTTTCTTTCTTGTTTAATTGTAATTTCATCCTGTATAATATTACCAAATAGACTCACGAATTCAGAAACTCCCTCATTTCTTACTGTAAAATCAGCTCTCTCTACATGATCCTTATATTTATCATTCAATAACAAAATATCATCTAATAGATTGTTTTTCTCATTCGTATCTAATTCCTTTGTTTTATACCGTCCTACTGATAAAGTAATATCATAATAAGGAATCCCTATATCACCCATTGAATCTATTGCTTTTCCTAGTTTTGATTTCAAACTTGAGAAAATGTCCAATCGTTGTAAAATATCAACCTCACTCATTCTAAAACGAATTTTTGAAACTTGTTGTGCTTTTTTAACTTTTTCAAAAGCTTTGAAATCTATTTTTCTATCCAGCCTAATTTTACTATCCGTAAAAGTCTTATGAAAATATTTTTCAATTCCAACCGCACTAACACTATGCGAATTCTTTTGAATCATTAATATATTTTTTTTAGGGTCATATAAACATACCATCGGTTCTGCTACATATTCATCATCGTTTAAAGATAACTCTTCTGCTTCTGACTCTCTTTTACACAGTAATGGGACATCTTTATCTCTGATTCGTAAAAATTGAAAAAACCACAAATTAAAACTTCTTTTATAACTAATATCTTCAACTCTTATATAATCATCCAAATATTCGACAGCATTCTGCGAATACTTTGAAACATCAATGCTTTTTATCCATTTTTCAAGATCAAATGACACTTTTTTATCATTAACATATTCAAACACATCAAAATATTCACATTTAAAAATTTTTTCAACACTATCTGTAGACAAGTTTAACCTCTTTCTATAATTCCTCCACCTCATCCGGTGCATCACTAAACACTATCATATGCCCATCTTTCGATTGTACTGAACTTCTATCACTTATTCACCGCCCACTCCGCTGCTTTCTCTGCATGAATCACCGTTGTGTCGTAGAGTCGCAGGTCAGTGTCGGATTGCTTGACGAGGAGACCAATCTCGGTACAACCCAAGATAACAGCTTCAGCGCCTGCTTTTTTCAAATCATCTATAACGGCAAGATAAGTCTGCTTTGAGCTTTCTTTGATGTCCCCTAGGCAGAGCTCGTCATAAATAATCCGATTGACCTCTGTAATACCAGCTTGGTCTGGAATCAGCACTTCTAACCCAGACTCTATTAATTTCTTCTTGTAAAAATCTTGAGTCATGGTGTACTTGGTTCCTAGGAGGCCGACTCTTTGAATCCCGTCAGCCAACAAGGCCTGCGCGGTTGCCTGCGCAATATGCAAGATTGGAATCGTAATCTGCTCTTGTATCTGCGGAACAACCTTGTGCATGGTGTTGGTACAAATAACGATGAAATCCGCACCAGCTTGCTCTAAGCGCTGAGCAACATCTGCCAAAAGTTGACCGCTTTTCTCCCAGTCTCCGACTGCCTGATAATGCTCAATCTCTGCAAAATCAACACTATAAAGTAGAATCTTAGCAGAATGCAGGCCACCCAGCTCTTTTTTGATGGTTTCATTAATAATTTGGTAGTAAGATGTGGTGCTTTCCCAACTCATGCCACCAATCAGACCAATAGTTTTCATAGACTAATTAAACTCCTCCTTGCTTATAGCTACTGACGGATAGTGCGGCAAGCTACTTAGATCTGTATCCAATGGCAAATCATAGATAGCCAGATAATTGTCTGGATATTGAATCTTTAATTCCTGATATTTGGCTTTTACTTTTTCATGGTCAGCGCTGGCAAAAAGCACTTCTACAACGGCAGTTTCTTTGCCTTCTTCCAAAAAAGCATTAACGATGATTTGAATCATAAACTGGTCTCCATTTAGCTTTAAAGATTATCATTTTCTGAGTCTTCATGTATAGAAAATTCAAATGAAATTCTCTCAGGATGTCTAGGCAGGCCGTAACTACTCAGATAATCCTTAACTTCCTTCACGGAACAAGAATATTCTAAGACTAGCTGATTGCCAGCTCTCTCTAAAATATGAATCCCCTCTCTATCCGCAATCTCTGGAACAATCAAATCGTCCGTATAAGTCAGTGTTACGGTCGTTATTTCATCATCTAGCAATTCATCAAATTCTTCTGTCATTTCAAAAATCAATCCCTTCCCCAAACTCAACCACGCTATCCGGCTCATCACTAAACACAGTCACATGCCCCATTTTACGGTTGTGCTTCGCTTCTATTTTACCATACAGGTGGAGGTGGGCGCTTGGATTTTCTGTGACATATTTCTCTGCGGCCTCGACATGCTGGCCGAGTACGTTGAGCATGACGGCTGGCGCATGTAGTTTGATAGCTGGCAATGGTGCTCCCAGAACGCCCAGAATATGAGTATCGAATTGCGAGAAGTCGCAGGCTTCTATCGAGTAGTGGCCAGAGTTATGTGGACGTGGGGCAATCTCGTTGACAATGATATCATCAGCGGTCGCAAACATTTCCACGCAGAGGGTTCCAGACAAGTTAAGTTGTTCTGCGATTCGCACCGCCATGGCTTGGGCCTTGTCAGCCAGACTATCCGAAATGCGGGCTGGCACAATGGTCTTAGATAGGATATTGTTTCGGTGAATATTTTCCTGAACTGGGAAAACCGTCACATCCTTGCCATTCCCTGACACGATGACAGAAATTTCAAGATCAAAATTGACAAATTCTTCCAAAACACAGTCTGCTGAATTCGCTAAAACGTATGCTTCTTCCAAATCTGCTTCTGAACGAATGACCTTCTGACCATGTCCGTCGTAGCCACCTGTCGCAGTCTTGAGGACATAGTTTTTCGACAGGTCGATATCTGCCAAGTCTTGGCTAGAAGTCACAACCTTGTAGGGTGCCACGGTGACTTGAGCCTTGTTTGCGAGAAAGTCCTTTTCAAAAATCCGATTTTGAGAAATGCGGAGCAGGTCTGTCCCTTGAGGGAGCTGACCATCCTTGATAACGGCATCCAAACCGTCCGCATCGACATTTTCAAACTCATAGGTCAGGACATCGCAACGCTCAGCCAGCTGACGAAGGGCGTCCACATCATTATAAGGCGCTACGATAATCTCTGCCACACGAGAGGCTGGACAGTCCGCCGCAGGATCGAGCGCAATGACCTTGTGCCCCATGTAGATAGCAGAAATGGCCATCATCTGACCTAGCTGACCGCCACCAATGATTCCGATTGTTTTAGATGAGCTCATTCGTAGACTCCTCAGCGATTTTTCCTTGTTCTTCAGCAAAATCCGCTAGCGCTGCTGCTAGGCCTTGATCTTCAATGGCCAAGATCCGAAGGGCAGTCAGGGCAGCGTTTGTCGCACCTGCTTCTCCGATAGCCATAGTTGCAACTGGCACACCGCCCGGCATCTGCACAATCGAATAAAGCGAGTCCAGACCACTGAGAGCGCGTGATTTGACCGGTACGCCGATGACAGGCAGAGTAGTCTTAGCCGCTACCATTCCTGGCAAATGTGCTGCCCCACCAGCACCTGCAATGATGACCTTGATGCCACGACTGCGGGCTTCTTCGGCATGTTGAAACATGAGGTCAGGCGTGCGATGGGCAGAGACGACTTTCTTTTCGTAGGCTACACCAAAGCGGTCGAGGACTTCTGCTGTTTTTTGCAGGGTGGTCCAGTCAGATTTGGAGCCCATAATGATGGAAATAATTGGTTTCATTGTTAATATCCTTTTTCTTTTTGATAATGGTCTTAGGTGGTGGGTCGGAAGCAAACCTTCGGTTTCATTCCTAAAATTTGAGCCTGAAGTCTCAAATTTTCCCTAGACCAGAACATACACTGTTCTGGTCTTTTCACCACAGCGACCATTATCTTGTTTGGCGACTGCGTCGCCTAAGCTAGCGCTAGTATTGAAAATACTCGAAGAAATTCTCAGAATGACAGGGTAAAGCGATAAAGTTCGAACTGAAGTTCTTCAAGGGGCTTTAACACAGTCAATCGTAGATTTTAGAAAATTTTTATTTAACCGCCTTGCTTCCGATATCTGTTCGGTAAAAGAGGCCTGTGGTGTCTTGTTTTTCTAGTTGGTCGTAGATTTTTTCCTGAGCAGCTGAGACGGTATCTGCTGTGGTGACCAGCATGTACACTCGGCCGCCATTTGACAGCAGTACTCTGCTATTTTCCGAAAACTTAACCCCAGCATAGTAGCTGATGATGTCGCTGGCTGTCTTCTCCGGCAGAGGCAGGCCTTTCTCATAGTCCAGCGGGTAGCCCTCTGAAGCGACAACCACGCCAAGAGTCACGCCCTCATCAAGCCAGGTGATAGTCGG
>JABZYU010000014.1:21334-28462 GCA_015264985.1 Streptococcus sanguinis
TTCTTGTCCAAAATGTCCGTGATGTTCTGCGCAAAGTCAGACGTCAAGCGCGGCAGGATAATCTGGGTCTCCGGATCACCAAAGCGCGAGTTGAACTCGATAACCTTAGGGCCATCTGCTGTCAGAATCAGCCCAGCGTAGAGCACGCCCAGATAAGGTCGTCCTTCAGCTATCATGCCTTTGAGAACCGGCTTAATAATCGTCTCAACTGACTGGTCCACCACGCTTTGTGGCAGGTGAGGAACTGGCGCATAGGCTCCCATACCGCCTGTATTAGGACCCTTGTCCCCATCGTAGGCTCTCTTGTGATCCTGAGCCGTCGGCATAATGTAAAACTTGTCGCCATTGACAAAGGCAAAAAGGGAGAACTCCTCGCCGTCCAGGAACTCTTCGATAACCACACGCGCACCGCTGTCGCCGAACTTATTGTCCAAGAGCATCTCCTGCGCGGCCTCAACCGCCTGCTCTACTGTCTCTGCGACGATCACGCCCTTGCCCAGAGCTAGGCCGTCCGCCTTGACCACGATAGGCGCTCCCTGCTTTTCTATGTAAGCTTTGGCTTCCTCAAAGTCGGAAAACGTGCCATAGGCTGCTGTCGGCACACCATATTTAACCATGATTTCCTTGGCAAAATCCTTGGACCACTCCAGCTCCGCTGCCAAACGAGATGGGCCGAAAGCCTTGAGCCCAGCTTGGTTAAAATCATCCACAATTCCAGCTGCCAGCGCATCATCCGGACCGATAAAGGACCAAGCAACATCATTCTCCTTGGCAAATTCAATTAGTTTAGAATGTTCGGAAATTCCAATGTTTACTAAATCCAACCCATCCAAGGTCATGCCATCATTTCCAGGAGCGACAAACACCTGCTCCACATCCTTAGACTCCAACAACTTCTTGGCAATCGCATGCTCACGACCGCCTGAACCAACAACTAAAAGCTTCATAGCCAAGATACCTCAATATCCAATATCACAGGCGCTTACGCACCAAGCTAACACATCACGTGAAAATTATTGCCATTTTTACGAATTATTCATCTAAATTATAACACAATCGTTCGTTTTATTCCATTCTAATGAGAAAAAGAATATCTCTTCTATATGATTGCCGTAATTATTGTTGGTTTCAGCCTTCTCCTTTTTGAGTGGATTGTACCCGTTTTAGACAGAAAATATTCAGGACTTGTCAAATTTACTATCATTTTCAAACAAGTTTTCCGAATAATACAGGTGGGCCCATCCAAAACCATTCTCACAAAGGAGTTTTATGAAGAAATATCAAAAACTGTTTTTATTATCCGGAGCTGTCCTAGGTCTCTTTGCAGGCCACTCAACAATTCATGCGGCCGAAACACCTGAATCTGAAGTCAAAATTCTAGGCCCTACTGATCGTGCCAGCAATGTCGATGTGACTGTGAACAATCGTACAGCCTCTATTAGTTATACCCGTTCCCAAGCTCAAGAACCTCATCGTATTCTCCACGCTGTTTGGTCTGAGGAGAACGGACAGGATGATATCAAATGGTATGAAGCGCCACCAACAACTACTACTAACACTGACATTGACCTGAGTAACCATCCAGGTTACGGAACCTTTCATGTTCATACCTATATTGACCTCTATGGAAAATTAGTTGGGCTGAATGGAACAACCTTTACTCTCGATAAACCAGCCGTTAATGTCACCTCTAATATCCTAGGAAAAACCGCTCAAATTCACTTTAATCGCAACAAAGACCAACTAAATTCTAATATTTTACATGCTGTTTGGTCTGATGAAAATGGACAAGATGATATCAAATGGTACAATGCAGGACAAGATATTACTGAATTTGAACTTTCAAATCACAAAGGCTATGGAACTTATCATATTCATACTTATGAAAATAAAGATGGTAAGATGATTGGCTTAAACGGAACCACTTTCAATTTAGAAAAACCTAATCCTACTGTTGAGACCAGCTTCCCTCAGACCGGTATCATGGAAATTACTGTCAAAAACGTACCTGACACCATGCATCGAATTGTTCTTCCAACTTGGTCTGATAAGAAAGGGCAAGATGATTTACAATGGTACGAAGCAAGCAAAAATCCGGATGGTAGCTACAGTGCTCGGGTGGAACTCAGAAAGCATAACTACGACACTGGGGCTTACAATATCCACCTTTACGGCCAAAGCTATGTTCAACCGGAATCAACTGGTATAACAGGAACGACAGTTGAAGTTGACAGTGGAAAATTACCTTCGGACGAGGAACAGAAACCTCTTTTTACGGTGGAAAATATCAACCCCAAACAAGGGACCTACACCGTGAAAACTACCGAAACTAGCTTATCCAAACCGATTCAATCTGTTCGGGTGCCAATTTGGAGCACTAGCAATCAGAGCAATCTTAAATGGTATGCAGCCACTCCTAACGGAGATGGCTCCTTCAGCGCAACCTTTGATATCCGTAATCACCAGGCTTTGTCTGGAACCTATAACAACCATGTGTATGTCACCTATAAGGACGGCAGTGAGCGTAGCTACGCAGCAGATTCCGTCTCAATGTCTACCAACCAAATTCAAGCCAAGGTTGCAGTCAAGAAATCCGATGCTAATCGCTACGAGGTGACAGTGACAGACGCCTACGGAGATGGCGATATTATTCTGCCAACTTGGTCAGAAGTCAATGGGCAAGATGATATCAAATGGTATACCGCCAATAAGGTCGGCAATGGAACATACAAGTTTACCGTAGATACTCAGAATCACAAGGGAAGCGGTCTATTTAACACCCATGTCTATCGTAGAAAAGCGGGACAACTGACTGGCCTGACTGGAACTAGCTATCAGGTTGAGAAATCAAGCGTTCAATCAGCTAATATTCAGCCAAACTATGCCGCTGCTAATGCGACAACTTATCCTGTCGGTCAATGTACTTGGGGAGCCAAGGCTCTAGCTCCTTGGGCTGGAAATTACTGGGGCAACGGCGGTCAATGGGCAGCTAGTGCCAGAAGAGCTGGATTCCGTACCGGCAGTACGCCTGAGGTTGGCGCCATCGCCTGCTGGGATGACGGCGGCTACGGCCACGTCGGTGTCGTGACTCATGTCGAATCCAATACCCGCATCCAGATCCAAGAGTCTAACTACCTCGGCAAGCAGTACATCAGCAACTTCCGTGGCTGGTTTGACCCAACTGCTTCCTACTGGGGCCGCCTGACCTATATCTATCCTAAATAAGTCGCTTTCGCATTCCTCAAAATCACTTCAAACCAGTGCTTTGAGCAAACTGCTCCTGCTTAGTTTGTTCATGAATTTCATTGAGTATAAGTCTACTCAAAAATCCTCGGCTCATAACGAACCGAGGATTTTTTATATTTCTTAATGTCTAAAATGTCTCACACCTGTGAAGACCATAGTCAAGCCATGCTTGTCAGCCGCAATAATAGACTCCTCATCACGGACAGATCCACCCGGCTGGATGATAGCTTTGATACCAGCTGCTGCGATTTCTTCGATATTGTCCGCAAAGGGGAAGAAAGCATCAGAAGCCAGAGCAGCACCGTCAAGACGATCTTGGGCTTGCTCAATAGCAATCTTGACAGAAGCCACACGGTTAGTCTGACCGGGACCGACTCCCAGCACCTGACAATCATTGGTGATGATGATACCATTAGATTTGACATATTTGACGGACTTCCAAGCAAATTCCAAAGCAACACGCTCCTGCTCGCTCGGCTGGCGCTTGGTCACGACCTGCCAATCAGCTGGATTCTCCTTGATAACATCTTGGTTTTGCACGAGGAGACCACCCAGAACACCGGTCACTTCCTTCTCTACTCCAGAAGCTGCCTGCGCATCAAAAGCCAATTCCAAAATCCGCAAATTTTTCTTTTTATTGGTCAAAATAGCTAGCGCTTCTGCCGTGTAGCTCGGTGCAATGATGATTTCCAGGAAAATACCGTGCATCTTCTCAGCTGTCGCAGCGTCCACCTCACGGTTGAGGACGACAATCCCACCAAAAATAGAAACTGGATCAGATTCATAAGCATAGTCCCAAGCTGTCTCTATATCATCCGCCTGACCAATACCGCAAGGATTCATATGTTTTAGCGCCACAACAGTTGGCCGATCCTTGAAATCACGAATGATGCGAATGGCCGCATCGGCATCACGGATGTTATTAAAGGACAACTCTTTCCCATTCAGCTGCTTGGCCGAAGCGATGGAATAGTCCAGTGGCAAGGCCGTCTGATAAAAATCAGCATCCTGCTGGGGATTTTCCCCGTAGCGCATGGGCTGCTTGAGTTCATAGGTCAGGGTCAGCTTTTCAGGCTTGCTTTCGCCCACCTGATTCGTGAAATAATCTGCAATCAAAGCATCGTAAGCTGCTGTGTGACGGAAAACCTTGGCTGCTAAGCGCTGCCGCGTTTCATAGGTCGTTTGGCCATTTGCTGCCAACTCTTCCAGAACAAGGGCATAATCAGCCGGATCTACGACAACTGTCACGCTGGCATGATTTTTAGCCGCAGAGCGCAGCATAGAGGGGCCACCGATGTCAATATTTTCCACCGCGTCCGCATACTCAACACCCGGCTTGAGAATGGTTTCCTTAAAAGGATAGAGGTTGACCACGACCAGGTCAATGAGCTCAATCTGATTTTCCCTGGCCGCTTGCAAGTGGCTATCCAAGTCCCGACGAGCCAAGAGACCTCCGTGAATGTTTGGATGGAGGGTCTTGACACGGCCATCCATCATCTCTGGAAAGCCAGTCACATCATCAATAGCAATGGTGCCCACTCCTTCATTGTCTAAGGCCACCTTGGTACCACCGGTTGAGATGATATCCCAGCCCAGAGCTTTCAGCTCTTTCGCAAATTCTACAATGCCTGTCTTGTCTGATACACTGATTAGGGCTTTTTTCGTCATTCTATTCCTCTTTCTTTAGATCCAAGCGCATAGCGACTTCGTTATTCTCTTCTATAAATCCTGTTTCCTGAAAACCCAGACTAGTCAGCAGGTGCTTCATTTTTTCATTTCCAACCACATAATCTGCGATAATATGACTACAAGCTCTATCCATCTGAGCCTTTTTGATCAGAACTTCCAAGGCTTTTCGACCATAGCCTCTTCCTTGGTACTGCTGACCAATCATTATCCGCCAGATAAAGTATTCCGCTTCATCCTTGTCTATTTCCAGTAGGAGAAAGCCAACCACTTGCTTATCCCAATAGATTGCCATCGGAAACACATCTTCATTTTTCCGGTAGAGCCATGCATCAGCTAAAGAACGTACATTTGGAGCCACGAAATGTGCTTGTTCATCAGCTTCAGATATTTTCAAATCCAGCACTGCCTGAAAACTGCTCTCATCTACTAATTTCAGCTCAATCATTTTTTCTCCTAGCAATATTGCACAATCAAAACTTGATTTACTTCTTACCTTCTCCCCACCTCTAAACTTTCCAGCACTTGAGGATAAAGCTGATACTCGGCGGCATGGATGCGTTCTTCAAAACTTTCAATCGTATCATCAGCTAGTCGAGGCACGCGCACTTGCTGGATAATTTTTCCAGTGTCCACACCCGAGTCCACCCAGTGAACGGTCACACCGCTCTCAGAGACGCCAGCCTGCCAAGCATCCTCAATGCCGTGGGCACCTGGGAATTCCGGTAGGTAGGCTGGATGGATATTGATGATACGTCCTTCATAAGCACTAAGCAAGGTCGGACCGACAATTTTCATATAACCTGCTAGGCAAACCAAATCAATCTGCTGTGCTTCTAGTAGATCTACAATGGCTTGCTCATAAGCCACCTTACTGTCAAACTCTCTAAGCTCAAAAGCATAGCTTTTGACACCTAGCTTATCCGCCCGCTTGAGCACATAGGCATCTCGATGGTCTGAAAAGACAAATTCAACAGGAAACTGCTCAGCAATCACTTGGAAATTTGACCCGTTGCCCGAAGCAAAAACGGCAATTTTTTTCATTTGATAAGGACACTTTCACTTTCTTTTTTGACAATCCGGCCGACTTCATAAACAGGCTCGTCAAGAAGTTCTTTGACACGATCCACATTTTCAGGAGCTACGGCCAAAATCATCCCTAGCCCCATATTGAAGATTTCAAACATTTCTTGGTGCTTGATGTGACCATATTTTTCTAGGGCCTTAAAAATCGGCAAGACTGGAATCTTGTCTTCTTCAATCTCAGCAGCCAAGTCATCACCAAACATGCGGGGCACATTTTCGATAAAACCGCCACCAGTAATATGGGCAATCCCATGAACCAGCTTTTCCTTAATTAGCGGCAGCAAAGCCTTAACATAGATACGAGTCGGCTCAAGCAGCACTTCCTTGAGTTTCTTACCTTCCAATTCTGGCAGTTCTTCCTCACCCGTATAGTCCGCAAAAACACGACGAACGAGAGAATAACCATTTGAATGGATACCGCTAGAAGCCAGCCCCAGAAGGACATCGCCCTCTGCGACTTTAGAGCCGTCAATAATCTCTGACTTTTCAGCCACACCGACCGCAAATCCAGCCAAGTCGTAGTCATCTTCACCATACATACCAGGCATTTCAGCCGTTTCCCCACCGATGAGAGCAGCGCCTGCCTGCACACAACCTTCTGCTACACCAGCAACCACTTGTTCTAGCTTGGCTGGTTCATTCTTCCCTGTCGCCACATAGTCGAGGAAATAGAGAGGCTCCGCACCTGCAGCGATGATATCGTTGACACACATGGCCACACAGTCTTGACCGATGGTATCATGCTTGTCGTACTTGATAGCCAGCATGAGTTTGGTGCCAACACCATCCGTCCCCGAAATCAAGACCGGCTCTTTTACACCTGTTTTTGAAAGGTCAAACATGCCACCAAAGCCACCAAGAGCTCCCATGACACCTGCACGCTCCGTACGAGCCACATGCTTTTTGATCCGCTCAACAACTTCATAACCCGCTTCAACATCTACACCCGACTGGGCATACGCATTTTTATTTGCCATTTTATTTTTCCTTTTCTTTAATGGAGAATCTGTCATCTATCTGTAAAAACTGGTCTTTTCTTCCAAACTTTTACGATAGTCTTCTTCGTAGTCATAGAGAGGAGTTGGGTAGTCACCGTCAAAGTAAGCGACA
>JABZYU010000150.1:0-3432 GCA_015264985.1 Streptococcus sanguinis
CTTTGGTCAGAATGGCTCAATTAACCAATTTTTGACTTTTATCGGAGTAGGACCGCAGCAGATTCTCTTTACGGACTTTTCATTTATCTTTGTAGCCAGCTACATCGAGCTGCCTTTTATGATTCTGCCCATTTTCAACGTTCTGGATGATTTGGATCCTAATCTTATCAATGCCAGCTATGACCTCGGTGCGACCAAGTGGGAAACTTTCCGCCATGTCATCTTCCCTCTATCGATGAATGGAGTGAGAAGTGGGGTTCAGTCTGTCTTTATCCCAAGTTTGAGTCTCTTCATGCTGACCCGCTTAATCGGTGGTAATCGAGTGATTACTCTGGGAACTGCCATTGAGCAGCACTTCCTGACTACTCAGAACTGGGGCATGGGCTCTACTATCGGAGTGGTACTGATTGTTGCCATGCTCTTTACCATGTGGGCGACCAAGGAAAGGAGAGGGCGATGAAAAAAATTGCAAATCTCTATTTGGCCTTTGTATTTTTGGTGCTCTACATCCCCATCTTTTACCTGATTGCCTATGCTTTTAATGCTGGGGAAGACATGAATCGTTTTACAGGATTCAGTCTCAGCCATTTCCAGAATCTCTTTGAGGATTCACGTTTGATTCTGATTTTGGTTCAGACTTTCTTTCTGGCTTTCCTGTCATCACTGATTGCGACGCTGATTGGAACTTTTGGAGCCATCTATATCTATCAAGCCCGCAAGAAATATCAGGATGCCTTTCTGTCTATCAACAATATCCTCATGGTGGCGCCGGATGTCATGATTGGAGCAAGTTTTCTGATTCTCTTTACCACAGCTAAATTCCAGCTGGGCTTTCTCTCTGTGCTGGCTAGCCATGTGGCCTTTTCCATTCCGATTGTGGTGCTGATGATTCTTCCGCGTCTGAAAGAAATGAATGATGATATGATTAAGGCAGCCTATGATCTAGGCGCTAGCCAACTGCAAATGCTGAAAGAAATCATGCTGCCTTATCTGACTCCAGCCATCATCGCTGGCTACTTCATGGCCTTTACCTACTCACTAGATGACTTTGCTGTGACCTTCTTCGTTACAGGCAATGGCTTCTCTACTCTGTCTGTTGAGATATACTCCCGCGCTCGTCAGGGAATTTCTCTGGAAATCAATGCCCTGTCAGCCTTGGTCTTTCTCTTCAGCATTGCTTTGGTAATTGGGTATTACTTTATCACCCGTGAGAAGGAGGAGACTGTATGAGAAAGCTCTATTCATTTTTAGCGGGGATTCTGCTGATTATCTTAGTCTTGTGGGGTGTCAGTTACCAGATTGAAAGTCGGACGCAGAGCAAGGAGAGCGATAAGCTGGTCATTTACAACTGGGGTGACTATATCGATCCTGAACTTCTGACTGAGTTTACTAAGGAAACTGGTGTCCAAATCCAGTACGATACCTTTGACTCCAATGAAGCCATGTATACGAAAGTGAAGCAAGGCGGCACAACCTACGACATTGCCATTCCTAGTGAATATATGATTGCCAAGATGATGAAGGAAGGCTTGGTGGAGAAGCTAGATCATAGCCAGATTAAAGGCTTGGAAAATATTGGATCTGACTTTTTAGACCAGCCTTTCGATCCAGGAAATCAGTACTCGATTCCTTATTTTTGGGGAACGCTGGGTATTGTCTACAATGAAAAAATGGTTGATAAAGCTCCAGAGCATTGGAATGACCTCTGGCGTCCTGAATACAAGAACTCCATCATGATGATTGACGGAGCCCGCGAAGTCATGGGAATTGGTCTGAACTCGGATGGTCATAGTCTTAACTCCAAAGATACTAATCAGCTGCAGGAGGCTGTCGATAAGCTCTACACTCTGACGCCAAATATCAAGGCTATTGTGGCTGATGAGATGAAGGGATACATGATTCAGAACAATGCAGCTATTGGTGTGACCTTTTCTGGTGAGGCCCGTCAGATGCTGGAGGCCAATGAAGACTTGCGCTATGTCGTGCCTACAGAAGCCAGCAATCTTTGGTTTGACAATATTGTCATCCCCAAAACGGTCAAAAATAAAAAAGCAGCCTATCAGTTTATTAACTTTATGCTGAGACCGGAAAATGCTTATAAAAATGCCCTTTATGTCGGCTATTCAACACCAAATCTTCCTGCCAAGGCCATGTTGCCTAAGGAAATTCAGGAAGATGAGGCTTTTTATCCGACAGAAGAAACGATGAAACATCTGGAAGTCTATGAGCAGTTGGGCCCTAAATGGCTGGGGACCTACAACGACCTCTATCTTCAAGTCAAGATGTATCGGAAGTGATAGTCAAGTAAGGTTGCTTGATGAATACAAAAAAACGCCTGGCTCAATGAGCTGGGCGTTTGCTGCTTGCTTAGTTTGAAGATTCTGTCTGAGTATTGGTTGCAGTGTCTGCCGCAGAGCTAGAGGCAGTAGTGTCGCCTGCTGCTGTATCTGCAGCAGAGCTAGACGCACTAGTCTCAACGGCTGCTGTATCACTGCTGGAAGCTGCTGTATCAGTTGCAGTTGTTGAAGCAGGGCTGCTTGTTTCTTTTTCAATTTCCTTGATGATGGTAGTCGTTGCAGTAGAGCTGCTGGTATCAGTTTTTGATTTTTCATCCTTTTGGCCAGTCAGATTCATGATCGTGATGCTGGCAATGATGATAGACAAGATACTGGCAACCGTTGCAATAGTCTTTTGGAAGGCTGAAAGGCCGGTTTTAATATGCTGTTTAGTAGGTTTTTTAGATGATTTTGTCTTATTTTTATTACTACGAGAATAGTTTTCCATGCTTGCAAGAATCTCCTTTTAAAATTTCAATGATTTCTTATCTCTCATTATACGTTTTTTATCTGAAAATGTCTTAAAAAAATCAAATTTTTATTTATGAAAACGCACACAGAAGATTGCTCTTAAGAAAAGAAGCTGCCCAAATTTGGATTGAGCAGCTTCTTGGGCTAGAATAGCAAAGTAATCACGACTTTTCATCTTTGAGTGCAGCTTGAGCAACAGCAAGCCTAGCTGCTGGAACTCGATAAGGAGAGCAGGAAACGTAGGTGACACCAATTTCTTGGAAGAAGGGGATGGAAGCCGGATCGCCACCGACCTCACCGCAGATGCCGATTGAAAGGTCAGGCTTGACTTGACGGCCATTTCTGATAGCTATCCGCATCAATTCACCAACACCGGCTTGGTCGACAGTTTGGAAAGGATCAAAAGGAAGGATTTCTTTCTCCTTATAATGGCCGATGAATTTTCCAATATCGTCTCGTGAGAAACCGTAGGTCATCTGGGTCAGGTCATTAGTACCAAAGCTGAAGAAGTCTGCTTCCTGAGCCAGCTGGTCTGCAACCAGACAGGCACGCGGAAGTTCAATCATAGTGCCGATTTCATAAGGGAAAGGCTCTAGACCTTGATGCCTAAAGAGCTTGTTGATAT
>JABZYU010000151.1:0-3406 GCA_015264985.1 Streptococcus sanguinis
GTTGCAGCGTTTTGATAAGAGATTGCAGCAGATTCAGTTTTCAACTTCCCTTATTCCGCTCAATCGTGGCATCGTGGCGACAGTTTATAGTAAGTTGAAAGCCCCTTTGACTCGAGAAGAGCTGGCTGCTATTTACCAAGATTGCTATCAGGACAAGCCTTTTGTCCGTATCCAAGCAGCTCTGCCGAATCTGCACCAGGTTGTAGGTACTAATTATACAGATATTGGTTTTGACTATAATCCTGTGACAAATATTTTAACTGTAGTGGCTGTGCTGGATAACCTGATTAAGGGGGCTGCTGGTCAGGCGGTTCAAAATATGAATCTGATGCTGGGCTTTCCCGAAAAAGATGGCCTGCTCAGTCAACCGTCCTATGTCTAGATGAGAAAGGGTTAGATATGAAGATTATTGATGGAACGATTGCCAGTCCGCTAGGCTTTTCAGCTGACGGTTTACACGCTGGCTTTAAGAAAAAGAAGTTGGATTTTTGCTGGATTGTATCAGAAGTACCGGCCAGTGTGGCAGGAGTCTATACGACCAATAAGGTCATTGCTGCTCCGCTTCTAGTGACCAAAGCATCAATTCAAAAGAGCCAGAAATTGCAGGCAATAGTGGTTAATTCTGGTGTTGCCAATTCCTGTACAGGCCAGCAGGGGCTGGACGCCGCCTATGAAATGCAGCGTTTGACTGCCCAAAAGCTGAAGATTGAGCCTGACTTGGTTGGTCTGGCTTCTACAGGAGTCATCGGCGAGCAGCTTCCAATGAATGCTCTGAAAAATGGTCTGTCACAGATTCTGGTGAGTGGCAAGGAAGAAGATTTTGCTGAAGCTATCTTGACGACGGATACTTGTACCAAGACCTGTGTAGTCACAGAAGAGTTTGGTTCAGACCTAGTGACTATGGCGGGAGTAGCCAAGGGCTCGGGCATGATTCATCCGAATATGGCGACTATGCTGGCCTTTATCACCTGTGACGCTAATATTTCTAGTGCTACTTTGCAAGTGGCTCTCAGCCATCATGTGGAGACGACTTTCAACCAAATCACGGTGGATGGAGATACATCGACCAATGACATGGTGCTAGTCATGGCGAACGGCTGCCGAAAAAACGAAGAAATTCTGCCAGATACGGAAGAATTTGAAAAGTTTTCTAAGATGCTCCGCTATCTTATGGCTGACTTGGCTAAGAAAATTGCCAAGGATGGCGAGGGAGCGACCAAGTTGATTGAAGTTAATGTGCGGCACGCCAAGGATGAACAGAGCGGGCGTATGATTGCCAAGAGTGTTGTTGGCTCTAGCTTGGTTAAAACTGCCATTTTTGGTCAAGATCCCAATTGGGGCCGAATCTTAGCAGCTATCGGCTATGCGGGAGCAGATGTCTCAGTAGATAATATTGATATTTGGATTGAAGGGATTCCAGTTATGCAGGCTTCTAGCCCTGTGGCTTTTGACCCCGAGGAGACTAGTGATGCCATGGCTGGGGAGCTGCTGACCTTGACCATTGACCTGCACGATGGGGAGGCTGAGTCTCAGGCCTGGGGCTGCGATCTATCCTATGATTATGTGAAAATCAATGCCCTCTATAGAACCTAAGGAGAAATGCGATGAAAGATGTGATTGTTATAAAAATTGGCGGTGTTGCTGCGCAAAAGCTGTCTACTAAGTTTATCAAGCAGATGCAAGACTGGATAGCAGCTGGTAAGAAAATCGTAGTCGTTCACGGGGGCGGTCTGGTCATTAACCAGCTTATGAAAGAGCGCCAGCTGCCTACTCGCAAGGTTAAGGGGTTGCGAGTGACAGCTAAGTCTGATTTACCCATTATTGAGCAGGCTTTGCTAGGTCAAGTCGGCCGGACGTTGACACAAGAACTGAACGACTCAGATATTGAAAGCCTTCAGCTGGTTTCTCATTTGGGAAAGACAGTTTCGGCAGATTTTATCAATAAAGACCTCTATGGCTATGTCGGTCAGGTGACGGCGATTCAAACTGCCTATCTAGAGCAGCTGCTAGCTGAGGACATAGTCCCAGTGCTAGCTTCGCTAGGAGAAAATGCAGCTGGCGAGCTCTTAAATATCAATGCAGACTATCTTGCTGCGGCAGTTGCTAGTAGTTTGCAGGCAGAGAAGCTGATCTTGATGACAGATATAGAAGGGGTTCTAGAGGACAAAAAAGTTCTGCCCCAGATTCTGACCAGTCAGGTTTCCAAAAAGATTCAGACAGGTGTCATCAAGGGTGGCATGATCCCTAAGATTGAGAGTGCTGTTCAGACTGTGCTTTCCGGTGTCGGGCAGGTTCTGATTGGCGATAATCTTTCGACAGGCACCTTGATAGCAGAGGGATAACGATGACTTATTTATTTGAAAACTACAAGAGGGCACCTATTGAGTTTGTTAAAGCAGAGGGCTCCTATCTGATTGACAGTGAGGGAAAGGCTTATTTGGATTTTTCATCGGGGATTGGCGTAACCAATCTTGGCTTTCACCCGCAGGTCCAGCAGGCTTTGATCCAGCAGGCCGGGCGCATCTGGCACAGTCCCAATCTCTATCTTAGCTCTCTGCAAGAGCAGGTGGCTCAGGAACTGGTTGGTTCTTATGATTATTTGGCATTTTTCTGCAATAGCGGAGCGGAAGCCAATGAAGCAGCTATTAAGCTAGCCCGCAAAGCTACTGGCAAGCAAGGCATTATCACTTTTCAGCAATCCTTTCATGGTCGGACCTTTGGCGCTATGGCCGCAACAGGACAGGATAAGATTAAGAAAGGATTTGGTGATGGGGTGCCTCATTTTAGCTATGCGGTTTACAATGATCTGGCCAGCGTAGAAGAGTTGGCCAATCGGGATACGGCAGCTGTCATGCTGGAATTGGTCCAAGGAGAATCGGGGGTTCGTCCAGCAGAAGATGACTTTGTCAAAGACTTGGCTGATTTTTGCCGACGAGAGGAGATTTTGCTGATTGTCGATGAGGTCCAGACAGGTATGGGGCGCACGGGTCAGCTTTATTCCTTTGAGCACTATGGGATTATACCGGATATTGTGACGCTGGCTAAGGGTCTGGCCAATGGCCTACCCTCTGGCGCTCTATTAGGAAAATCAAGCTTGGCTCCTGCTTTTGGACCTGGCAGTCATGGTTCTACCTTTGGTGGCAATAAATTAGCCATGGCAGCCGCCTTGGAGACCTTGCATATAATGAAAGAGGCGGGCTTTATGGAAGAAGTCAGGTCTAAGAGTGCCATCTTACTGGAGCAGCTGCAGTTTGCTTTTCAGGACCATCCAAAGATTTCTGCTGTTCGAGGCCTGGGCATGATGATTGGGATTGAAACAAGTGCCAGTCTGTCAAAGATTGTTGAAGCCGCTCGTCAGAAGGGCTTGATTATCCTGACAGCCGGAGAGAATGTTATCCGTCTCCTG
>JABZYU010000152.1:0-3364 GCA_015264985.1 Streptococcus sanguinis
CTTCAAAGCCCATGCTGAGATAAAGCTGTTGGGCTCGGTGATTGAAATCAGCCACGGATAAACTTATGACTTGGGGCGCAAATTTTTCCATGATAAAGTCCAGAATTCCCTGCAGAAACGCAGCGCCCTGACCTTTTCCACAGTGCACCGGCTTCATCCCCAAACCAAGCTCCAAAGTGCGCTCTCCTTTCTGCTCCAAGCAGAAAAATCCATAGAGTTCCCCCTCCCGCAAGACTTGATAATAACGGTCCCCACGCGCTTTTGGGGAAATCATTTCTTCATAATCTTCCAGGTCATTTTTCATATCATAAAAATCATAAGGCGCCTCATAATGCCAGTCGTTAGCAATTTCTAAAGCATGTTGCTGGGTTAGCGGTTCAATCATCATCTACTCCTCCTTTCTCTAAAACTCCCAATAAAATCGTTTCTGGTCTGCTTTTTCGCTGCAGCCGAGGCTGCGATAAAATTCATGGGCTGCGGAGCGGGAAATGCCTGAATTAATCCGAATTCCTGTGTAGCCTGCTGCTTTTCCCTCTTCACGCAAAGCTTGCATCAGCGCTCTGCCATGTCCCTGCCCTTGAAAATCCTGAGCGACGGCCAAAGCCAAGAGATTGAGCAAGGACGGGAAATAGAGACAGTCGTAGCTAGCCGCATGAGCATAGCCTATGACCTGACCGTCTTCTTCAGCTACCAAAATCAAATGCTGGTCATTCTCTAGTAACTTTTTCAGTTGAGCCTTCGTCGCTTCCCTAGCGAAGTCATAGCCCAGACACTCATCATTGAGCCGCTGAATGGCTGCAGCATCTCTTAGTTTTACTTTACGAATCATCTGTCACCTCGTTCTTCTCTTTATTATAGCAGAAAAGCAGTCTCTTTGACTGCTTTCAATGAACTATTCTCCTATCTGTCCCTTCAACCAAGACTCCGCCTCTTCTAAAGGCTGGTCTGTTAGGACATCGGGCTGAATTGCCTCATTCTCATAAAGCTTGCCCGTGCGATCTAGGATACTCGAGGTAGTCAAGAGCAAAACCGCTCCATCATATAGTTGATAATAATTATTTCCCGTAGTATAGCTTGCCGTTGGCTGACCAAAAATTTTAACATTTTCAAGTCCCTTAAAAGCTAAAACAGTTATCTCTCCTGAGCTACCTGTTTTCCCATTGATAAGGACAGCTATTGGCACTTTCTTTGCTTTCTCATCAGTCTGCTCCAGACCAAGCTGCTTAAGGACATCTGATCGCGAAACCGCGCTCTTGCTTCCATTTTTATAAACGAATCGGAAGAGGTCTTCATCAGGCAAAAGAGAGGACATTCCAGCAATCATCGGATACATATTCCCGCCAGTATTGTCTCTCAAATCCACTACAACCGCCTGATAGTCATCCCTTTTAAGAGCTGCTGAAAGTTTCTTAGCATAAGCCTCCGCTGCCTGTGCATCACCTGTGAAAGCAGGAACTTTTAAATAGAGAATACCCTCCCGATTCTGCACTTCAGGCTGATTTTTGCTTTCTGGACTATTTTCGGGATTATCCTGTGGACTTAAAAAATAAGAATGCTTCCCGCCAGCCTCTTTGGTTAATTTTTCCAAGACAGGATAGGTATCTTGATAAGTCTTGGCAGATTCAAGCTTCTCTAAGTCTTTGTTTTTCTCATTTTCCCAGTCTTTGCCCGTATAAAGACCGAAATCAAGCTTTTTCACAACCGAGCGAGCGTAGTCCTGCGGACTAGGTGGAAAAAGAAAAATGCCGTAGTCTGGACCAAAGTAGGCCAGAAAACCTATTAAAAGAGCAAGCAAAACCAGTACTGTTCCCAAGCAACCTAAAAGGACTTTTTTCATAATTGCACAACCTTTCTTGTTAGGATTCCTGAGCTGATTATAGCAAAATAGAGACACGTTTTCCATGTCTCTACCTTACATTTATCATCGTCAATCTTACATTTTTGTAAGACGATTTCATTTACATCTACAGAAGCTTATTTCCATCTCTCACTATTGGAACATGCAATCATCAAACCAGACCCAGCCAGAACTGCCAGAATAACAAGACAGATATTTTTCAGTGGATAGAGCCAGTCTTTATTTTTCTCATGCCAAGTTGTCTTCCAAAGCCCGACATAATCAGCATTCATATCTTCGGGCTGGTTCAGCTGAATATTAATCACAATCGCCAATAAGATCAGGGCGATAAAAGCAAGGGTAAAGAGCCAGATTTTCTTCTTTTGGGTTAGGTTAAGTTTTTTCATTCTTTTCTATTTCTTCTTTCTCTTTAATATCAATACTTTATCCCTACTTCTCTTTTACAGCAATTTCAGAGTTTCGATAACCATAAAATCCATAGATAAGACTTCCCAGCGCTAGGGCAATTCCAAAGGCTTGCCAGGTTTCCTTGGTATACTGGGTCATGAAGGACAGGCAGATGATAATGGACAAAATCGGTGTCAGAGGTACCAGAGGCGTTTTGAATTCTCCAGCTTTTGGCATTCCCTGATCTTTCCGCAATTTCAAGACAGCAAGTGCCAATAAAATCAGATAGGCCAAGGTACAGATATTGAGGAAAGAGGCGATGCTAGCCAAGGGGAAAATACCTGCACAAACAGCTGAGGCAATCCCTACTAAAATCGTGGCATTCTTTGGCACCCGACTGTTCTCTGTCAATTTCTTGAAAGAGCGGGGCAAGAGACCATCACGCGCAATACTGTAAATCATCCGCGACAGAGCATAGGTCATGGAGATACAGACCGTAATCAGAGTCAAAATAGCGACGACAGAGATATAGTTGGCTGCCCAGCCAAGTCCGATGCTGCGCAGGGCAAAGGCCACCGCATCTGAGACATCCAGCTTGCTATAGTGGACAACCCCAGTCAAGACCAAGGTCACCAAAATATAGAGAATGGTCACGATGCTCAAGGATAAGACAATCCCACGCGGAACATTCTTTTGAGGCTCTTTGATTTCATCGACCGCCATGGAAATGGACTCAAAGCCCAGAAAAGCAAAGAACATGAGTGAAGCCCCAGCCATGATGCCGATCTTGCCGCCATAAATTTCTCCAAAGCCAAAAGGTGCAAAGTTAGACCAATTTTCTGGTTTGATGAAGAAAAATCCTGCAATGATAAAAAGTGCCAAGGCTGAGAATTTCAAGACCACCAAAGCTGAGTTGAAGCGCAGGGCTGCCTTGGAGTTCAGAAGGACAACTCCCGTAACAAAGGCCAAGACCAGAATGGGCAGCAAGTCCACATAAGTACCTGCTTTGGGATTGAAGGTGCCATTCAGAGCTGCCGGCAGTTGGATGCCAAAGCCGCTCAGCAAGCCCTTCAGATAAGAACCCCAGCCAGAGGCAACACCTGAAATAGCGGTCATGAA
>JABZYU010000153.1:0-3282 GCA_015264985.1 Streptococcus sanguinis
CAATATCTTCTCCCAGAAGGATTACGGTGTCATCTTTTGCCATTGCCTGATCCAGCGCTTCATTGATTGCTTTCATAAATAACAGTTGTCTAGCCATTTGATCAACCTCCTTCTATCAATCAGCAAATACATCTTCCAGCAGAGACTCGGAACGAGGAATTGGACTGTCTTGAGCAAATTTGATAGCTTCTTCCACATCCTTTCGAGACTCCTCTAATATGGCATCAAGTTCCTCTTCGGTCAAGAGGCCATGCTCGATAGCGTAGTCATGGAAGACATCTAGAGCATCCACATCAGCCCAGTCTTTTTCTTCACCTTCCAAAGCCTTATACTTCTGCTCATCCCCTTCAAAGTGACCATGATCCCGATATGTTACAGCTTCAATTAAGGTAGGTCCTTCACCACTACGAGCCCGCTCTACAGCTTCCTTGGCTACTTGGTAGACAGCGAATAAATCCTTACCATTAACCCGAACGCCGGGCATATTATAAGCAGCCGCTCTCTCAGCAATGGTGCCAGAGGCTGAAGAATACCATTGCGGCGTCGATTCTGCAAAGAGGTTGTTTTCATTGACAAAGATAACTGGCAGTTTCCAAATTGACGCCATATTGAGACATTCGTGGAAATTCCCTTCATTGGCTGCGCCGTCACCGAAGAAGCAGACAGCCACACTATCGGTTTTCAAGTACTTGTTTCGCATAGCAGCACCAGTAGCTAGACCAAAGCCTCCACCAACCATACCATTGGCACCGAGGATTCCCTTGTCCAAATCGGCGATGTGCATAGATCCGCCTTTTCCTTTTCCAAGCCCAGTCTCCTTGCCAAAAATTTCTGCCATCATTCCCTTTAAATCACCGCCCTTAGCAACACAGTGACCGTGTCCCCGGTGAGTACTGGTAATATAGTCCTGGTCTGTCAGATTAGCACAGACGCCGGTAGCAATCGCTTCCTCTCCAGCATAAAGGTGAACAAAACCAGGAATCTGTCCTGCAGCAAAGAAACGCCGAGTATTTTCCTCAAAATTACGGATATCCCACATGGTTTTATACATGGTCTTGGTTTTTTCTTTGGAAACCTGCTCTACTTCAACTTCAGTTGCATCATAGACTTTTAAATCTACTAGCTCTGATACAGCACTTTGGTTTCTTGTTTTGCTTAATTGTTGTGGTAAATCTTTATAATTTGACATATTTTTACCTCCTCATTAATCGTCCTGAACGAGTCTTTTAGCGACGTCTTGTATTAGTTCTGATGTGGTAGGATGCGCAAAAACTGTTTCAAGAACTTGATCCAGCGTTGCTTCAGCCTGTCTCAGCAAAATCAAATTCTGCAGAAGATCTGTACCGTTCGGACCAACGATGACTGCACCTAGTAGAAGATGATATTTCTTTTCTGAGATTAGCTTGACATAGCCCTCTGTCTCACCTATAGCGATAGCACGCCCATTATAAGAGAAAGGTAGCTGTTGGACCTGAACATCGTATCCCGCCTTCTCAGCCTCATCCTTGCTGAGGCCAAAAGAAGCTACTTCAGGACTGGTGTAGAGCGAGCGGGGAACACCGAGCGGATCAACTGCTTCTTCAGCTCTCCGGCAGATAGCTCTCACAGCTTTTATTCCTTCTGCACTAGCTACGTGGGCCAGCATATAAGATTCCAAGAGATCACCGATAGCATACACATGCTCTTTTGATGTCTCGTAGTATTGATCTACCTGGACAAAATTTCGCTCCGTCAAGGCTAATCCCATATCCTTCGCTAGCTCTAGGTTTGGTTTGCGGCCAGTAGCGACTAAAAGATGGTCGAAAGCAACCTGCTCGTTCTCAAGCAAGACAGAATTACCAGTTACTTCCTTTATCTGCGCCCCCTGATAAATCATCACCCCCATTTTCTTTAGTTTCTTTTGAATCACATGCCGCGCTTCTGCTTCTTCGGTCAAAAGAATTTCTGGCGCAACCTCGATAACAGTAACAGCAACACCCAGAGGAGCCATAGCAAAAGCTAGCTCAATTGCGATAACGCCACCTCCGATAATGACCAACTTCTCAGGAAGCTCTCTCAAGTCAAAAAACGTATCCGTTGTTAGATAGTCAACCTGTTCCAACCCCTTGATAGGAGGCACAAAAGGATAACTGCCAGTAGCCAAAATCACATCTTTACCACTGATTTCTTTACCATTGACGGAGAAAGTTCGGTCTTTAACAAACTTGGCCTGACCTTCTATATACTCAATGCCTAAAGACTTAAAGCTAGCATGAATTCCAGATTGCAAACTGGCAACAACCTGATTCTTTCGGTCTACCAATTTCTCAAAATCAATCCTTTCAAACTTGCTCTCAATACCATAACGTCTGGCACCTTCCATTGTCAACAGCCAATGACCGTGCTGGAGATAGGCCTTAGACGGTATACATCCTACATTCAGGCAGGTTCCGCCGATAGACTTCTTTTCTACCACAGCCACCTTCTTGCCCAAACGAGCTGCTTCTTCAGCAGCCACATAACCGCCCGGTCCAGCACCGATAATCAAAATATCATAAACAGACAAAACAGGCCTCCTTTCATAAAATGCAAAGGGTACTCCAACAATCAAAATGATTGCTGTCGGCTATAGATACAAAAAGTATCTCATTATTTATTCATATATCTAAGACTCATCTCGAAATCTTAAGATACAGTCTGCTCTGAAAAAGATAAACCTCCTTTCTTCATTTTTCTTTGTCTATATATAGCAAGCGCTTACTTTTCGAAAGAATTTTATACCAAATAATTAAACTTCAGTTGTCCATCCTTCAAACTGACATGAACTGTCATTTCAGTTGTTTCCTTATTTTTAACCAAATAACGAGCCAAAGGCGTTTCTAGATAGCGCATAATGCTTCTTTGAATAGGACGAGCACCAAATTCTGGTTGGTAGCCTTTCTGGGCTAAAAAAGCATAGACTTCTTCTCTCAGATGAAGCTGAATCTTCTGATGTTCCAACCTTTCTTGAAGCTGCCGAACCATAATTTTTACGATATTGACCATATCTTCTGCCCTTAGAGGGTTGAAAATAACCGTTTCGTCAATCCGATTTAAAAACTCTGGTCTAAAGCTATGTTGCAGTAAGGATCGAACTTCATCCTGCGTTTCAGAAGTCAGTCCCTGTTCACTTTTGAGACTTTCCAAAATCTGCTGGGAGCCAATATTGCTTGTCATAATCAAAATAGTATTTTTAAAGTCAATAGTACGCCCTTTCGAATCTGTCAAGCGTCCCTCGTCCAAGACTTGCAGCAGGGTGTTGAA
>JABZYU010000154.1:0-3263 GCA_015264985.1 Streptococcus sanguinis
AAGTTATGATATAATAGAAAAAACATTTATCAAAAGGAGTCTTAATTGTGAAGAAAATTCTATTAGCCAGCGCTTGTCTGCTGACCCTGACTGCCTGCAGTATGCCTAATCAGCATAAGCAAGAAAACAAGCCCAAGCAAAATCAGAGCCAGAGCCAAAGTAAAGTCAAAGAAGAAAAGACGAAGACGAAAACTTTTTCTCGTTCAGTAAGCGATGATTCCGTCATTAAAGTCAAAGTCTACTATCAAAAAGATAAGATTACTGCTTTTTCTTTCATTACAGAAAAAGAGATTCCTGATGAGGAAAAAGGTAAAAGTCGCAAAGAGCTGGCTGATATTTATCAAAAAGACATGGAAAGCAGTCCCAATTTTGAAGCGGTTCACAAGACCAAGGGGATTGAGTCAGAGGTTAGAATTTCTGCAGATAAAAAAATAGTTCATCAATCTGTCACCTTAGATTTGAATAAGATTGATATAGACGAAGCTGCTGCTGCTTTTGGAGTGACGAACCAAGAGGACACCATATTTGAAAGGCTAAAAGATAAACCAGAAGACTTTTTTGAAGCTATCAAAGAGCAAGGTTTGACAGAAGAATAAAAAAAGCTTTCTGAGTGATTTAACTTAACAGTTAATGCTCAGAAGGCTTTTTTTGTCTATCTTAACACTGCTTCCGCTAAGGCTTTTTGGATAGCGATGACGCTACGATCGCTGGTAAATTGCAGGACTTCTGCTGGCTCTTGAGCGCTGGAAACCCAGATTTTCAGCTCAGCATCTAAGTCGAAATGGCCGGCTGTTTCTACTGAGAAGCGACTGATTGAATGATATGGAAAGGACTTATAAGAAGTCTTTTTACCAGTCATTCCCTGCTTGTCGACCAAGATTAAACGCTTATCTGTAAAGACAATCAAGTCACGAATGAGGCTAAAAGCTAGTTCCACATTCTCTGTTGTTGTCAGAATATCCTCTAATTGTCTTTCTGTTTTTTCAATATCTTTCTGAGAGGCATTGCCTAATAAACCGCTGAATAATCCCATCATCGGTCCTCCAATCTATTTTTTCCTACTATAGCATTTTCACCTCCAATAAGCAAAAGAAAACTGCCAGATAAAACTGGCAGTTTTCTTTATTTTGTCAAAATTGACAGGGTTTCTAGTAAATTATCGGCGTGGACTTCAATGGTATCGCCAGTAGCCTTAATCTTGACTTCGACAATGCCTTCTGCAGCTTTCTTACCAACTGTCACACGGATTGGGAGACCAATCAAATCGCTGTCGCTGAACTTAACACCAGCTCGCTCATTGCGATCATCCACCAAGACCTCATAACCAGCACTTAGCAAGTTAGCCTCGATTTGGTCAGTTAGAGCCACGGCATCCTCGTCCTTGACATTAACCGGAATCAAGTGCACATCAAATGGTGCCAGCTCTTTCGGGAAGTTGATGCCCCAAGCATAGCGGAATTCACCTTTAGGAGTTTTATTGACAAAGAGACGGGCATGCTGCTCCATAACAGCAGACAGGAGACGGCTGACACCGATACCGTAACAACCCATAATCATCGGTACTGCTCGGCCATTTTCGTCCAAGACATTAGCGTTCATGCTGTCAGAGTAGCGAGTTCCCAGCTTAAAGATGTGCCCAATCTCAATCCCGCGAGCAAACTTGAGGACACCTTGGCCGTCCGGTGAAATTTCACCTTCACGAACTTCACGGATATCTACATACTCAGCGGTAAAGTCACGGCCTGGATTGACCCCAGTCAGATGGTAACCATCTTCGTTAGCGCCAACTACTGCGTTAGCTAGATCTTGCACCTTACGGTCAGCAATGATTCTTACACCTTCTGGCAGATTGACTGGCCCTAGTGAGCCAAATCCCGCACCCAAAAGCTGACGAACTTGATCTTCACTCGCCACATCAAAAAAATCCGCTGCCAAATGATTTTTCAGCTTGACTTCATTAAGCTGGTCATTGCCGACCAGAAGTGCTACGACAGGAGCTTCGTCAGCCATATAAACCAAGGTCTTGATTGTCTGGCTTTCATCTAGCCCAAGGAAGACAGCAACTTCGTCAATGGTCTTGCAGTCAGGCGTGGAAACGCGGGCAACTTCTTCCTCAGTCACGACACGTCCTGCTGGCTTGTATTCATCCGTCGCCATTTCAAGGTTGGCAGCATAGCTGGACTCACTGGAGTAAGCGATGGTATCCTCACCAGATACCATCCAGCTGGTCAATTCTGTCCGAATAGCTTCCTGAACATCCTCAGGAATTTCATCAAAGCTAGCTACAGACTTGTCCAAAACCACCCAACGGTTCACATCCGTCCGGTCTGGCGTAATGGCCATGAATTCTTGGCTGTCCTTACCCCCCATGGCGCCGCCATCACCGATAATGGCTTTGAAATCCAGCTCGCTACGGGTAAATATTTTTTCATAGGCAGACTTGTATTCATCATAGGCCACATCCAAGCTGTCATAGTTAGCGTGGAAACTGTAGGCATCTTTCATGATAAACTCACGCGTCCGCAAGAGCCCGTTACGAGGACGCTTTTCATCACGGTATTTAGGCTGAATCTGATAGAGATTAAGCGGCAGCTGTTTATAGGATTTAACCGAATCACGGACGATAGCCGTAAAGGTTTCCTCATGGGTTGGCCCAAGGATAAAGTCGGATTTCTCACGATTTTTCAGCTTGTAGAGGTCTTCACCATAGGTCTCATAACGGCCAGACTCGCGCCAAAGGTCTGCACTGAGCAGGGCCGGCGCCAGCATCTCCACTGCACCAATCTTGTCAAACTCTTCCCGCATGATTTTTTTTGCTTTTTCAATCACGCGATTGGCCAGCGGCAGATAAGAATAGACCCCAGCTGAAACCTGACGGACATAGCCAGCCCGCAGCATAAGAGCGTGACTGATTACTTGAGCATCGCTAGGCATCTCGCGCAGGGTTGGAATTAACATTTTACTTTGTTTCATAAAAACAAAACTCCTTGACTTTCATTGAATAATTTCTTTTTCATAGTTCTAAGAACTTTAGCTTCCTAGAAGAATAATTTCATAATATCGTTCCAGGTAACGGCTATCATCAGAATAACCATAATAGCCACTCCAGACAGAGTGATATAGGTCTCAGTTTCTCTTTTCAGCGGTTTTCTGCGGATAGCCTCCAGAATATTGAGGACGATTTTTCCGCCGTCCAAGGCCGGAATAGGAATCAGGTTGAAAATACCGATATTGAGCGACAGCATGGCCAAAAGGCTGAGGAC
>JABZYU010000155.1:0-3186 GCA_015264985.1 Streptococcus sanguinis
AATATGTGCAGCGGGTATGTCCACGAGCATCCTGATGAAAAAAATGGAGCAATATGCAAATGACCAAGGTATTGACCTCGATATCAAAGCGGTCGGATTGATGGACTATCAAGATTATGCTCAGGATTATGATGTGATTTTATTAGGCCCTCAGGTCTCTTATAAACTTGATTCGGTCAAAGAGACAGTATCAAAACCTGTTGCTACCATTCCAGCCATGGATTATGCAATGGGAGATTGTAAGAATATCTTTCAATTAATTAAAGCAATATCTTAAGGAGGTTTTTCTAATGGAAAAATTCTTTAACAGTAAATTTATGACCAAACTTCAGGAAATTGGTTATAAACTGGCCAACAATGTGTTTATACAGTCTTTACAAGCTGGATTAGGATCTCTCTTGGGATTGATTACCGTGGGTTCCTTATTTCAAGTCTTAGCTGCAATTGGAAATGAAACAGCTCTAGGTTGGTTCAAAACAGGGGATGCAGTGTATAATACATTGACCTTGCCTTTCCGCTATTCAATGGATTTTATCTCTATCTGGGTTGCTATCTTCTTTGCTTATCATTATGCTAAGAATTTGAAATTGAGATCTCCTATTATGGCTGCGGTTGATACAGCAGTTACTTTCATGTTGGTAGCAGGAGCTTTTGTTGATACTGAAGAATTCTCCGGTCTGCAATTAGACTATCTCGGCTCACAAGGTATGTTCATCAGCTTCTTCATTGTCTTTGTAGTCGTACAGATTGAAAAATTCTGTTATGAAAAAGATATTAAAATAAAGATGCCAGATGTAGTACCGCAATTTCTTCAAGATAGTTTTGGATCTATTTTGCCAGTATTTTTCTCCATTACTATCTTTCTCTTACTGAATGTTGGTATTGGTGCTTTGACAGCAGGAGCTTATAATGTTCCGTCTGGTTTTATGGCTCTCTTGCGTGCACCGCTTGGCGCTGTATCATCTGTACCAGGGATTGTGATGCTTTGTATGTTAGCGCTGGTTCTTTGGTGCTTCGGTATTCATGGTACCCTCATCATTATTCCAATCATTTCTCCACTTGGGATTCAAGCGGCAACGACCAATGCTGCTCTTCATGCGAACGGTCAGCCAATGCAATTCTTCCCAGTCTTACTCTACACTTCCATGGCTTTAGTTGGTGGTACAGGAAATACCTGGGCCCTGGTCCTGATGGGCTTGCGCTCAAAATCCAAACAAATTAGTGCCGTTTCTAAGATTTCGCTCATTCCTGGGTGGTTTGGTATCAATGAGCCGGTAACATTTGGTATGCCAATTATGTTCAACCCAATTCTTTGCATCCCTTATGTACTCAATGTGCCAATTATGATGATCTTGACTTATTTTGCTTACCAAACAGGCTTTATTATTCCTGCTTGGATAGTGGTTAGTGCACAGTTGCCAATGGGATTCAGTAACTACTTGACAACCCTTCGTTGGCAAAACTTCGTTTGGGACTATATCTTGATTTTGCCAGCTATGTTAATCTACTATCCATTCTTCAAGAAATACGAAGAGCAATTGGTTAAGCAAGAAGCTGAAGCGGAAGCACTAGAAGCCAAAGGAGGTGCAGCAGCTTGATTGATGTGACAAAATTTTCCAGAGACTTTCTCTGGGGATCGGCTTCAGCTGCCTATCAAGTTGAAGGAGCTTGGGATGAAGATGGTAAGAGTCTGTCTATCTGGGACGTCTTTGTTCGCCAGCCTAATAGGACTTTTAAAAACACGACTGGCGACGTGGCAGTGGACCATTACCATCACTATAAAGAAGATGTTAAACTGATGGCAGAAATGGGTCTGAAAGCTTATCGATTTTCTATTGCTTGGACCCGTATTTTGCCTGAGGGACGAGGAGAGGTCAATCAGAAAGGGATTGAATTTTATTCAAATCTGATTGATGAACTTCTCAAATATAATATTGAACCCATTATCACAATCTATCACTGGGATTTACCTCAAGTATTGCAAGATGAGTACGGCGGTTGGGAATCCAGAAAGATAATCGACGATTTCCTGTATTATGCAGAGGTTCTCTTCAAAAACTTTGGAGATCGAGTGAAATATTGGATTGGACTCAATGAGCAAAATGTTTTTGTTGGACTAGGCTATCGGGATGGTCGTTTCCCACCAGGAATCAAAAATATTCAGTTAATGCACCAGGTAAATCACATTGTCAACTTGGCTAATGCAACGATTATCAAACGATTCCATGATTTGAAAATAAAAGGTCAAATCGGTCCAAGCTTTGCTTTTCCTGTCCTCTATGCTCTGGATAATCAGCCAGAGAATGTTCTAGCTATGGAGAAATCTTTGGATGTCAATGTTTGGTATTGGATGGATGCTTATTTATTGGGACGTTATCCAAGGACAGCTCTAGCTTATTTGAAAAATCAATTCGGTATAGAATTAGATATCCGAGAAGGGGATTTAGAAATTTTAAAAGCAGGCCGTCCAGATTTCGTAGGCGTCAACTATTACCAATCCCATACTTTTGCTGCTAATGTACCGAATGCTGAAGCTGGAGAGCCAGACCAGTTTAAGCATGTGCCAAACGAACACTTAGAGCGTACTAGCTGGGAGTGGGAAATAGATCCAATTGGTTTGCGAATTGCTTTACGGCGGATTACCAGTAGATATGACATCCCGATTATGATAACTGAAAATGGACTAGGAGAGTATGATACCTTAACGGAAGATAGAAAGATACATGATCCATATCGGATTGAATATTTTGATAATCATATTACAGCTGTACAAAATGCCATCGAAGATGGTTGCCAAGTCATCGGCTATTGTACATGGTCTTTCACAGATTTACTTTCATGGCTTAATGGCTATGGCAAGCGTTATGGATTTGTTTATGTAGACCGTGATGAGGAAGAAGGTGGTAGTCTAGAGCGGATTCGAAAAGATAGTTTTTATTGGTATCAAAAATTAATTAAAGAATTTGAGAATATAAGAGATAACAGTAGGAGTCATTCATAGAAAAAAGCCAGCAGTTTATATCTTCACAAACTGCTGGCTTGTCTTTTTTATTTTTCCCGCATTTGACCTTGTGGGAAGTAGGTTCCTTCTGGCATATCGTTAATAATGACATGGACAGCAGACTGAGGTGCGCCAGTATTTCTGACAACGGCTTCAGTTACTTCCTTGGCAAGAGCTTTTTTCTG
>JABZYU010000156.1:0-3129 GCA_015264985.1 Streptococcus sanguinis
ATATGTGACAAGGAATTCGTTGGCCGGGACAAATATATCTCATACGTGTTAATCCGTTCTAAGAGGAATCTAACCATTTCTTTAAAATCACTTTGGGGATATTTATCAACATAGAAAAGTTGGGTTTCCAAAAGACGATTAAATCGTTTTTGCAAAGCTTCAAAATCCTTAGGTCTAGAATCTGAACCTTCATGTATTCGATAAGCAACCATAGCTTCTGGCAAGAAGAGCTTTTTTGTCCTTTGAAAGAGATCAAGTTGCATATCAAAAGTATCGTCAGCTGTTGTTGGATCCATCTCATCATTAACTTCCAACATCAGTTCTCTTTCAATTAACCAAGTAGATGGAGCTGTAAAACCTCGGCTTGCTAACATCACCTCGTAAGAAGTAATCAGTGGCATCTGTCCACTAGAAAAAACTTGATCTTCTGTAATTTGATTATCTTGATTAATAAAACAAATATCTGTTGTAGACCAACGATATTCAGGATTTTCTCTCAGAGCTCTATACTGTTTCTGGAGTTTCTCATTGTCTAACCAAATATCGTCACCATCACAGCGGGCAATATATTTCCCACAAGCTTCTTGACAGACTCGCTTCCAGGTAAGTGCAATCCCTAAGTTTTCTTCATTGTAGAACGTTCGAATAAGTTCAGGATATCTAGCCTGATACTCTTCAATAATATTTCTTGAATGATCAGTAGAAGCATCATCAATAATAATTACCTCAAAAGAAAAGGAGGTTTTTTGTTCTAGTAAACTATCTAAGGTCTTCGGTAAGAAATTTTCTTTATTGTAAACCGTACAAATCACAGATACAACTGGTTCAGTCATATTTTCATCCTTTCTTCACAATTCTTTCAAATTAAAATTCACACTTCCTTAAATTTTGAAGCAATAGAAAATACTGAAGTTCTCAAGTACTCTTGACGCTTCTTTGCAAACTATCATCCAATCTTAAAGCTTTTGAATATCTAATTACCCATATGTTTTCTTATCGTTTGGGAATCAAATTATCCCTCAATCTTCCACTCACCATTTCTATGAATCAATCCAGCAGCTGAATCAACAGCTGAAAAATCGTCACTAGCAATGTCATCTCGGTTTATCATTATAATAGGAGCATTACTCTCGCTTGCAAAGGCTAGCATTTCTCTAGAATCACCTAAAATCGTTACCTGTAGTTTTAATTTTATATTATTGATGGCAGCTAGACTACATCTATAAATCAAACTTTTATGCCCTTTAGTCTCAGTGGGAGAGTCAAAAGAATTATCATTATAAATCCAGATGTTCCGGTCTATATCAGTCATGGAAAATACAGCATGAGTCGAAATATCTTCTAAAACATCGTACGAAATTCTAAACTCCACATCTTCATGCTGAGTTATTCTGGGATTTGAAAGCAGTTCTACCTGCAAATTTTCTACAAGAACCTTCCCCTTATTCACTTCTGATGCATCTAAATTATCTTCACTTTCATCATGACTGATTTTCTGAACAGCATTATCGAAACTGTATTGATTAGCTACATCTTCTGG
Organism: Streptococcus sanguinis; assembly: GCA_015264985.1. Taxonomy (GTDB): domain Bacteria; phylum Bacillota; class Bacilli; order Lactobacillales; family Streptococcaceae; genus Streptococcus; species Streptococcus sanguinis_S. Next base: position 1,541 of record JABZYU010000156.1, read on the forward strand.
CGACCCCATAGCCTTTACCAAGCCATTTTCAATCAAAACAGCCTTGTTGCAGTATTTTTTTGCTGCTCCCATATCATGAGTAACTAATATAGTGGTCTTACCAGAAGCCTTACGCTCCATAAAGTAATCATTACACTTACGTTGAAAAGCTTCATCTCCTACAGCCAGCACCTCATCTAGAATCAAAATATCCCCCTGTGCCTTAATAGCAACCGAGAAAGCCAGTCGAACTTGCATTCCACTAGAATAATTTTTGAGTTTTTGGTTCATAAATTCTTCCAATTCTGCAAACTCAACAATATCTCTATACATGGCATCAACTTCTTCTGTTGAAAATCCCAACATAGCCCCATTCATATACACATTTTCGCGTCCAGTAAGTTCAGGATTAAAACCAACTCCCAATTCTATAAAAGAAACTAATTTACCATCAACCGTCACGCAGCCCCGTTCCGGCACATAAATCTGTGAAATAATTTTTAAAAGGGTAGACTTCCCAGAGCCATTTCTTCCCAAAATTCCAAAAAAATCACCTTTTTCAACATTAAAGGAAATATCTTTCAATACATACTGTTCTTTGTAACCTTTGATACCTCGAAAACGATTGACTACAGCTGTCCGCAAACTGTTGGTTGCTTCTGTCGGTAATTTAAAGAACTTACTAACATGTTCAACTTTTACTGCAATATTATTTTCTGTCATTAGAGAATCTCCGCAAATTTCTTAGCATTTTTGTTAAAAATCCAAAATCCAAATATAAAGATAAGCCAAGGAAGGCAATATGGAATAGCAAGAATTAGCTTATTATTTACCATTTGCCAGACTGGTGTATTAGCTTTATCAATCAGGAAATAGCGCATATCTTGGATAATCTGAGCCAAAGGATTCATCATAACTAGCTTAGCAGCTAAAGGATTTTTATCTACAATGAAACTGATAGGATAGATAATAGGAGTTGCATAAAGTCCTGCCTGCATAAACACTTCCCAAATTTGGGATAAGTCACGAAAACGAACAAAAAGCGTTGCTAAAATGAAAGCTAGGCCAGTCGAGATTAAAAAGAGTTCCAAAAACAAAGGAAAAATCCACAAAGCAGATAGAGTAAATTGGACACCATTCAAAATAGCAAACACCAAAACAACAAACAAGTTGATTGAGAAATTGATAGCCGCTCCTGCTACAGCCGAAATAACAATAATATGCTTAGAAAAATTCAACTTTCGTAGCAAATCCCCACGTGTCACAATAGAGACCATCCCCATAGCCGTCGCTTCTGAGAAGAAGCCCCAAATGACGTTGGCTAAGAGCAGAGCTACTTCAAAATGTGGTACATTTCCTCCCAAGCGCAAAAAGCGGACAAAGACCAGATACATGATAGTAAACATCATCAACGGCTTCAAAATCGACCAGAGATAGCCGACCAAGGACCCTTGATAACGCAACTTAAAATCCGTCTTGATTAATTCTTTCAAAAGAATTCGATTTTTTTTACTAAAAAAATCCATGAATATTACTCCTTATAAGCAAACTTTGTGAGAATGAGGCTCGTAAAAACAAGGGTATGGAAAGTACGGTTTTTACGGTAGCCA
>JABZYU010000157.1:0-3126 GCA_015264985.1 Streptococcus sanguinis
TTGCGTGCGTTCTGCAGTTCCTGCATCCTTATAGACATGGCAAGAAGTTTGGTGGATAAGGATGGTTCCTGATACTTTTTCACCTGTGCTAGCTACGTGAACAGTACAGTTTTCTCCTTCAATCATGTTCCAAGGGAAACCGCCAATCCGATCCAGCTTGAGACGACCGTCAGACTTAATAGCCCGAACAATAGCCCCCAGTGTATCCACATGGGCAGTCACTACCCGATGCTGGGCATCATTTTCGCCCTTAACCACAACATGAACGCCGCCTTTATTGGTCCGGACAGGCTCATAGCCCATTTCCCCCAGCGTTTTCACCAGATAGTCTGCCACCTCAGCCGTAAAGCCTGTTGGCGAAGGGATAGCCGTTAATTCTTGTAAATATTGAACAGTTTGATTCATGAATGTCTCCTCATCGTTTTTCTTTATTATAGCACAAAGAAAGCCTGAGCAAATAGATTTTCAGCAGGCTTTTAAGGATTAAATGCAATAAAAACTCCTCAATTACTATCGCTATACTGCTGCTCTTTCTCCTCTTGGACTTCATTCTTTCCCAACTCCCAGAAGAAGAGATTGCCTAACAATCCTAAGAGAAAAAGCAAGATAGGAATGGCATAAGCTGCTAGGGGATTATAAGCTTCTCCAGCACTAATTTTCATCTGTGGGCCGTATGGAGCTATCAACTGATAATAATTAAGACCGCAAAACAAAATCGAAAAGAAAAAGATAGAAAAGTAAAGACGATAGAGATGTCCTAACAGCTGTCCTTTGAGTAAATAAGTAACTTTCCCCATCAGTGTTGCAAAATTCATAACAGCAACTACAAAATAAGCAATGACAACAGGAACTAAAAATAGAAAAAGGTAAAGATAACCATAAGCAACCCCCGGCTCTGGCTCAATTCCCGAATAACCGTACTGAAAAACCAGTAGATACAAAACTAAGGGCAAAAAAGGAATCACCCTAAACTTCTTATTTTTCATCCACATCTCCCTTTAAATAAAGAAACTTCTTCTTATTTTATTATAACAAATCTTCTTTATAAAACAATATTTACTTTTATTTTAAGGTATTTATTGACTATAAAATCAAGCTTAGCAAATTTCAGCCAATGTAAAAACAGCCATTCAAATGTCTGTTTACTTTAGAGTTTATAAGTTTAAACATCAGTACATTATCGAGAATAGATGGTGACAAAGACAAAAAAATCATCTCAGCTAGCTGAGATGATTCGTTTGGCTAATTTTAATTAGCTTTTTTGAAACGATAGACAAGAGCTGATAAAAGAATCAGTGCAAATCCTGCTGCTATCGCAAAGATAGATGTTTCACTGCCAGTTTTCGGCAAAACTTTTTTGCCAGTTGCTGATCCACGAACATCTTTTCCATCTTTATCTGATGAATTACCTGGGGTTCCATCAGTCGAACCGACTGGTTTGTCACCAGATGATGACGGTGGTGTAGAATCTGAAGAAGATGGTGGTGGTGTTGGTCCTTGTGGACGTCTAGCTTCAAATGTCCATGTGCCTGTAAATTTGACATCTGAGCCTGCAATAGTTTTACTATCCGCGTCATATTTAAGGAATTTCCAAGTACCTCCAGTTACTTCAATAGAATCCTTAGCTGGCTGAACCGCTTGAACTGCAGTACCATCTGTGTATTCATTGGCATCGGTCGGCAACAATTCTGTTACCTCTGCTGGTAAGGCGCGATTCGGATCTTCGCTTACAAATTCATACGTTACCTTATATTTCGGTGCTGGAGTGAAATTCCATTTACCGGTAAATTTAAGGTCCTTATCCGCAACAGTCTGAGCATTTGACTCATCATAACCTTTGAAAGTCCATGTGCCGTCAGCAACTGTAACACTTGTTGGAGTAGGTTGTTTAGCATCTACCTTAGTACCGCTAGTGTAGCTATTGTCATCAGTTGGCAATAAAGCTGTGACTTCTGCTGGCAAGCTACGGTTCGGATCTGCGCTTACAAATTCATAAGTCACCTTATATTTCGGTGCTGGAGTGAAATTCCATTTACCAGTAAATTTAAGGTCTTTATCTGCAACAGTCTGGCTATTCGTTTCCGCATAACCTTCGAAACTCCATGTGCCTTCCGCAACTGTAACACTTGTTTTAGCAGGTTGCTTAGCGTCTACATTAGTACCACTAGTGTAGCGATTAGCATCTGCTGGAAGCAAATCAGTTACTTCTTTTGGCAGATTTGGATAGGCTGCATTGCTGCTGAGAAACTCATAGCTAACACCATAGTCTTTATAAGTGTTTGTGAATACTGGATTATTACCTTCGACGGTAGCTTCCAACTTGCCCTTGCTTGCAGTCACTGTGACAGTCACTGTATGCTCTGCACTATCGTAAGTCACTCCAGCTTCATTTCCAGCTACTTCCGTCAGCTTGTAAGTATAAGTGCCTTCTTTATCATAGTTGATTCCAAGGAACTTGATATCACCATTGGCATCGTTAGCTGCTTGAAGTTCCACGTTATTTCCGCCAACCTCAGTCAGCTTGAAAGTATACTTTTCAGCTTCAAGTGCTTTACCATCCAGAACTTTCTTAGCGGTAATCGCTGCAGTTGCTGGCTCTAACTTGTAGGTATTGGTGAAAGCATCACGGTCATAGGTAACCGCTGCTGTCTTAACGCCGTTGTTGTCTGTTACAGTAACAGTAACATTGATGTCTGAATTGGCATCGTTTGTCACACCTGGCAGATTGCTTGCGCGTTCACGAATGACATAGTTAAAGGTTCCTTCTTTTTTGAAACGAAGTTTCTTGAAGGTTACAGCACCAACTTTATTGGTTACCGTTTGAACAACTTTATCGTTGTCATCCTTATTGATCAAATCAAAAGTAAATTCACCATCCTCCAAATTACGGCCAGTCAATTCCTTTTTGACTTTGAAGATAACTTCATCAGAACGACTACCTTCCCCGACACCATCAAGAGTTGTCAAAGGTGCAAATGGACGTGATACTAATTCTGGCATCTTTTGTCCATTAGCCGTAACGGTTACATCGTTAAAGGCTTTTTTGGTCACCTTATCAACTGGCTCTGTCAAGCGAGTCCGGTAAACAACATAAATACCTCTTCCGCTCAAATCTCCAGCATTAAC
>JABZYU010000158.1:0-3013 GCA_015264985.1 Streptococcus sanguinis
GACTTAGCTGAACCACCTGCTGAGTCTCCCTCCACAATGAAAAGTTCAGTTTCCTGTGGGTCGTTGGACGAGCAGTCGGCCAATTTACCTGGCAGATTGGAGATTTCCAAGCCAGACTTCTTGCGGGTTACTTCCCGAGCTCGCTTGGCAGCAATTCTTGCTTTAGAAGCCAAAATTCCTTTTTCAACGATTTTTCGAGCCACCGCAGGATTTTCCAAAAGGAAATCAGAGAAAGCTTCGCTAAAAAGTCGATTGGTAATCTTGACCACTTCGCTATTGCCCAGCTTGGTCTTGGTCTGACCTTCAAACTGAGGGTTGGGGTGCTTGACAGAGATGACAGCTGTCAGTCCCTCACGCACATCTTCCCCAGTCAGATTATCTTCGTTTTCTTTGAGAAGTTTGTTTTTCTTGGCATAGTCATTGATAACCCTTGTCAGGGCAGTCCGGAAACCTTGCTCATGCGTTCCACCCTCGTGGGTGTGGATGTTATTGGCAAAGCTCATGACTGTTTCGTGGTAGCCAGTTGTATACTGCATAGCGACTTCAACCGTGATATCGTCCATTTCACCGTCGGTATAAATCGGCGTTTCAAAGATTACATCCTTGTTTTCATTGATGTATTGGACATAGCTGGCAATCCCACCCTCATAGTGGTAATCCTTGACCTGCTCCATTCCATCTCGCTTATCAGTGATGGAAATTCTGAGACCACGATTGAGAAAGGCCAATTCTTGCACCCGCTTATTGAGCTTTTCAAAGTCAAATTCTACTGTTTCAGTGAAAATCTCTGGATCCGGTGTGAAGTGAACTGTCGTACCAGTACGGTCTGTCTCACCAATGATTTCTAGGTCCGCGACTACATGACCGCGACGGTATTCTTGGTAATGAATCTGACCGTTTTTATAAACGCGGACATCTAGCTGAGTAGACAGGGCATTTACAACGGAAGAACCCACACCGTGCAGACCTCCTGATACCTTGTATCCGCCACCGCCAAATTTTCCTCCAGCATGGAGCACGGTAAAGACGGTTTCTACGGCCGGACGGCCTGTTTTCTCCTGAATATCAACGGGAATTCCCCGACCGTTATCCACTACTGTTATGGAATTATCTTTTTCGATAAAGACTTGAATGTGGCTAGCAAAACCAGCCAGCGCCTCATCAATCGAGTTGTCAACAATTTCCCATACTAAATGGTGAAGACCTTCCTTGGAGGTCGAACCGATATACATCCCCGGACGCATACGAACGGCTTCTAGGCCTTCTAAGACCTGAATCTGACTGGCATCATATTCTTGGGCCTGTATATCTTGTTGCTTTTCTTCTGTCATAGTGTTCCTTTTCTAATCAATATCTATAAATTCTTCAAGATGCTGCATATTATCAAAGAGATAGGTATCAAAGCCAGCTGCCTGACCTGCTTCAATATCCAGTGGACGGTCACCAATAACCAAGCCAGAGGAAATCTGATACTTGTCTTTTAGATAGATCATGGAGTCTGGTGAGGGTTTCCTTGGAAAACCATTTGCTGCTGTCACCACTTCTGTAAATGCTGATGAAATGGCAGTCTTTTCCAAAATTTCCAGCACTTGGTTGTCCCTATGGGAGACCAGAAAGTTCCGACCGCCCTTGGCCACAATCCGCCTAAGAAAGTCTGCCGCACCGTCAAATAAGACAGGGTGAGTCAACTCTTCTGCTTCATTGGCCTTATAAAACTTTAAAAAGTCTTTTTCGTGGGAAGCAAACTGCTGGACAGCATAGTCCGTAGACACCTTGAGGGCCTTATAAACTTCATCGTGACCAGCTTGCAGACCGTATTCTTTCAAAGTCTGAACAAAAGCTGCAGTCGAAGTTTCATAATTATCCAAGAGTGTTCCACCTAAATCCCAGATGTAATCTTGATAATTCATACCTTTCATTATACCATAATTTTCATGAAAAAGGGGCTAATATTTGCCTGAATCCAGCACTTTTACGACTTTTTTCAAGCCTTTTTCTAAACAAAATATCTCAAAGAATCCAAAATTTAAAAATGGCTGCTGGTTTCGTCCTTTTCAATAGCTCTAAACCCCTACCAAATAGAGGACGGCAAAGAGTCATAAGGGTTCAAAAAAGCTGGGAAACATTATGAATCCCAGCCTATTTTTAATTTCCAAATACATCTGTATAAAGCATAGCATCAGCCAACTGGTCAGCGTCTCCGCCCAGCTGACGAACCAGCTCATAGGCAAAAGCCAAGGCAGTTGATGGACCACGACTAGTAATCAACTTCCCATCAACAAGAACTGTTTCTTTCCGGTAAGTTCCATTTTTAATATTGTCTCGAGCACCATCATAGCAAGTGAAATACTTACCAGTCAAGATACCTGCACGGTCAAGAGCAATGGGAGCAGCACAGATGGCAGCGATGAATTTGTCCGCCTGCTGAAAGTCCTGCAAAAGCTGCATCAGGCGGTCATCATCACGGAGATTAGCCGATCCTGGCATCCCTCCTGGCAAGATGACCATATCGTAGTCATCCAGCCGCCCCTTCCAGACCTGATCCGCTTGAACAGTGATGGCATGAGACCCAGTCACTGATTCATCAAAACCAATCATATTACAGACAAGACCTGCACGGCGCAAGACATCCACAACTGTCAAGGCCTCGCTTTCTTCAAAACCGGGAGCTAAGAGTAAAGCTGCTTTTTTCATAAAAATATCCTTTCTGAGATGAGCCAGTCACAAAATCGCATCTGATTTGTGAGTCAAAAACTTGCTATCTGTTTATTTTAATTTCTTCAGTACGACTTTTTTTCGGACTGCAGGAATTCGCTCCTTCTTTTCATCCGTCAGGCTGTTCTGATAGGAGACGGACAGCAGGAGACCAACACCGATAAGATTACTGATGATGGAAGAACCACCCTGTGAGATAAAGGGCAGCGGAATCCCTGTCAAAGGCAGAATCCCTGTCACCGCTCCAATATTTTCAAAGATATGGAAGAGCAGCATCATGATAAAGCCGGTTGAGATA
>JABZYU010000159.1:0-2939 GCA_015264985.1 Streptococcus sanguinis
TTGCCGTCTGGCACGGAGCGCAGCCAAATTGGTCAGAAAATCCAAGACTTTGTCAAGGAACATGAAAAAACAACAGCCGGTATGGCAACAACCGTTTTTGACAAGGACGGTACTATTTACCAAGGTAGTTTTGGCTATATGAACAAGGAAAAAGGCATTAAAGCCGACGACAACAGCGTCTTTGAATGGGGGTCAGTCGGGAAACTAGCTATCTGGGTCTCCGTCATGCAGCTCTGGGAAGAGGGCAAGATTGACCTTGACGAAGACATTCGCACCTATCTGCCAGAGGGATTTATGAAGACTTTGCGCTACGACAAGCCAGTTACTATGACAGACCTCATGAACCATCAGGCCGGCTTTGGCGAGTCTACCCACGCCTACAAGGAAGATAAGGGCTTGTCTATTGAGGAGATTCTGGCAGTTAATCAGCCAGAACAGTCCTACGAGCCAGGCACCATGACAGCCTACTCAAACTTTTCTGCTAGTCTGGCAGCCTACATCGTCGAGCGAATATCTGGTCAGGACTTCTCAGCCTATGTCCATGAGCATATCTTTCAACCACTAGGGATGAAAGACACTGCTCTATCAGCCGACTTTAAGGAAAATCCAAAGATTTACCAGAAGCGGATGGAGCAGATCTCTTATCGGGCGGACGGGACATCTATGGGAACTAGCTATTTTCATTTAGGACTTTACCCGGCAGGGAATGCCGTCTCTACTCTGGCTGACTTCCAGAAGTTTGCCCAAGCGCTTTTGAAGAAAGAAAAGCTCTTCAAGCATGCTGAGACTTGGACAACTCTCTACACAGCAACATCGAATTATCCGGGAACGGATATGCCGCTCAATATGCACGGATTTTGGACACAGGAGTACGGCACGACGCTTGTTGGCCATGGCGGAAACTCGACTGGCTACTCATCTTATATTCTGCTGGACTTGAAAAATGGTATAGGTATGACCATTATGACGAATCAAGATCATGAGTTGGTTTATAACTATGAAATGCCAGCCTTGGTTTTTGGACCTAAGAAAAAGACGGATTCAGCCACCTTTGACAAATTCCAGTCTGGAAATTACCGATCTGCTCGCTCCTTTGCCAGTGGTCCTATGTCTATCTCCAGAACCTTGCTTTACACTCAGTTTGTCAAGAAATCTAAGGACAATCCGCTTTTGACCCAGAATTTTTCAGTAGTCAGCGGTAGTGGAGACGAGACTAAGGTAACAGCTTCCTATGGCGATAACTTCAGAGTCAAGGATAGCGAGTTCTTTACAGACTGGGCTCTGCTTATTTCAGCAGCAGTCGAACTTGTTTTTAGTATCATTCTCTTTTTGGCACGGGGCGGACTGGATCTCTTCCGCTTGGTCTTCAAAAAAGGCCAATCTAAAACACCAAAACATCTTCGCATCTGGACTTATCTAACTTCTTTAGCTGGAGTAGGTGTGGCTATAAACTTCCTCCTCCTCTTTAACACATTTGCTACCGACGATCTGAGCTTTCTAGCTAGCTGGCGCTACATTGTCTTTGCTGGTCTGGGATTGATTCTGGCTGGCTGTGCAGTCTTCCCACTTCTGACCAAGGCAAGAAAAGGGCTGAGTAAGAGCCGACTCTACCTGACTGTCTTGACTAGTCTGTCAGCTCTAGCTATCGTTGTTAATATTCTCTACTGGTCACTTTATCAGTGGTGGGCATTGTGATTATTTGCTTGTTTTTTCTGGGGGAATGGACTATCTCAAGAGGTAAACCATTTGATTAATTCTTTTTACAATCTTAAGGTTAGTGATTTTTCAACAGGAGCTGAAGTACAATAGCTGTCTTTTATACAGAGCGCGGCTAAACGAGGCAAAAAAATCAAGGACCTTATCAGAGTACAAAAATCAAACCATTTAAAGGAGAAAGTTCTATGACCAATGAAACAAGAATAGAACCACAACCAAAACTAGTCTGGCCGTTCCTAGCCTGGAACTTCGGCTGGACTTGGGGATTTATGTTGCTAGCTATCATTCTCAAAAATCTCTGGCCGGAAAATCCGCCTATACTCTATCTGGCTCTGGAAGGCCTCCTAACGAGTCTCAGTATGTTCGGACCGATGATAGCAAGCCTAATAGTGCTGAAAATAAAAGGCTTCAAAGCCATCTGTTCCTTTATCTTCTCAAGCAAGAAAGGGACTTGGCTCTATCTCCTACTCTTCAGTGGAGGTCTGGCAGTGACTTTTGCATTAGCTTCCGGAGGCAAGCTGGTAGATGGGGCTCTGCTTTCATTTATCGGCTCCTTCATCTACCTCATGACCTTAGCTGGTGGCATGGAAGAGCCTGGCTGGCGAGGCTTTCTGCAGCCGGCTTTGGAAAAGAAGTTCTCTATGTTTATCGCCTCCTCGATAACTGGACTAGCTTGGGCTTGCTGGCATATTCCTCTCTGGTTTTATGACCGCTTTTATGATCGAAGTCAGAATCCCTTTCTAGTCTATATCATTGTAACTATAGTCCAGTCCATCTGGTTTGCTGCACTGCATAAGAAGACGAAGTCTGTCCTTGCCTGTATGATTTTCCATGCCCTGCTAGACATTCTGATAGAAACGTTTGTCGGCATCAACCTAGCTGATAAGTTTGATTTCTCTCAGGTTAACTCCCTCTTTTACCTTGGCGGCTTGGGCATTCTGACCCTTTACAGTATTTATCTCTGGTGTCGGGCGGATAAAGAAGAGAAAAACGCATGACTAAAAAATAAGAATAAGCTGATTCTAAAATTAAAAGGAGACTGTACAAATTATCTGACCTTAGCTCATGTGAATCTTTGAGTCGAACAGAAAGGAAATGCTATGAAAAAATCTATTCTAATCATTCTTTTAACCATTTTGACGCTAGGCCTCTTCCGGCCGAGCGCTGTTTTAGCTGACTCGCAGAAGCTGCCGTCTGGTACGGACCGCGACAAAATCGGTCAG
>JABZYU010000015.1:0-27288 GCA_015264985.1 Streptococcus sanguinis
GTAATATGGAGATTTGTTTGTAACATATAAAAAAATTGAAACAAGCAAAAGAACCCCGTTTAGAGAGGTTCTGTTTTTTCTTTTGGGCTTATTTAAATTTTTTCTACTCTGGTGAACTGAACCCGACCTAAGCTTCTTGGCAAAAAAAGATAAAATCTCATAGAAGCTGTCGCTTCTTCGTCTATTTTCCTATTTTTGCTGTGAGCTCTTAACGGTCTTGGTATCTTATTTCACCTTCATCATTCGGACGAGGCTGGCTCGTTCGGCTTCTTCCAGTTTCATCTCGATGTAGTAGATGGTTTCTTTGAGGTCAGGGATGGTAGCATACTCTAGTCCATTGACCCGGCGGCGGGTTTTCTCGATTTCATCCGCCATTAGCTGGCAGCTTTTCTCAATCTCAGCAAGGCGCAGCAGGTCAGGAAGCAGATCGCTCATACTTTCAATGGTTTCATCCATCTGGCTGTTAGACGCCACATAGCTATAAACCACGTCTCCCTCGTCATCACTATGTAGATTGTCAATGTGGGCATGCATCTTGGGTACGCGCACACTCATGATATTCTCAGTCTCCACATGTAGATTGACTTCTCGCATGGGTACAGCGAAAATCTCCTCGACCATGAGGTCGCTCTCCAGCGCCTTGGCCATGACAAAATCCTGCAGATGACCGACCAGAGCGGATTCGACCTTTTGGCGAAGCTGATTGTTCTCACGGACAGACTCAATGAAGCGCCGCATCAGCTCATCCCGCTTGTCCTTGAGCAGTTTATGCCCACGGACAGCCGTTTTGAGACGGGCTTTTAAGTTATTCAGCTCCATCCGAGTCGGCTTGACATTGAGTCGCGTCATCTTTCTTCCTCCTTGGTCTGCGGCAGGTATTGGTCAATCATGTCATCCTTAATCCGCTTAAGCTCTGTTCTTGGTAAGATGGACAGGAGTTCCCAACCCAGATCCAAGCTTTCCTCAATGGTTCGATTGGTCTGGAAACCTTGATTGATGTATTCCTGCTCGAAGCGGTCAGTAAAGCGCACATAGAGCTTGTCCGTTTCGGACAGGGCGGATTCCCCCAGAACGACAGCCAGCTCCTTGGCCTGCTTGCCTTGGGCATAGGCAGCAAAAAGCTGGTTCATAGTCGCGGCATGGTCTCCCCTGGTCTTGCCCTCACCAGAACCCTTGTCCTTGAGACGAGACAGAGATGGCAGGACATTGATGGGCGGACGATAGCCGCTGTTGTAAAGATCACGTGAAAGGATAATCTGTCCCTCCGTAATATAACCCGTCAAGTCTGGAATCGGATGGGTAATGTCATCCTCTGGCATGGACAGAATCGGAATCTGCGTCACCGAGCCTTTCTTGCCGACCAGACGTCCAGCCCGCTCATAGAGGGTGGACAGGTTAGTATAGAGATAGCCCGGATACCCACGGCGGCCCGGCACCTCACGACGAGCTGCGGAAACTTCCCGTAGGGCTTCACAGTAGTTGGTCATGTCGGTCATGATGACCAGAACGTGCATGTCCTTTTCATAAGCTAGGTACTCGGCTGCTGTCAGGGCAATCCGCGGCGTTGCAATCCGCTCGATAGCCGGGTCATTAGCCAGATTGATAAAGAGCACCGAGCGGTCAATGGCTCCCGTCTCCCGGAGGTCATTCATGAAGAACTCAGCTTCTTCAAAGGTAATTCCCATGGCCGCAAAGACCACAGCGAAGTTTTCATCAGAGTTAAGCACCGTAGCCTGACGGGCGATTTGAGCAGCTAATTCCTTGTGGGGCAGACCAGATCCAGAAAACACTGGCAGTTTTTGTCCCCGAACCAAGGTATTAAGGTGGTCGATGGCTGAAATACCGGTCTGGATAAATTCATCCGGATAATCGCGAGCTATTGGATTGATGGCTTGACCGTCAATATCCAGATATTTCTCTGGCAAGATATCTGGCCCGCCATCAATTGGCTTGCCCATGCCATTGAAAATCCGTCCCACCATGTCTTCTGACACTGGTAGCTCTAGCGGATGGCCAGTAAAGCGAACCTTGGCTTTTTCCAGATTGATACCGCTAGATCCCTCAAAAAGCTGAACCATAGCCTTGTCTTCTTGAACTTCCAGAACCTGACCCTGACGCTTGCTGCCGTCATGTAGCTGGATTTCTACCAATTCATTGAAATGCACACCAGCGACTTGGTCGACAATCATCAGAGGGCCGACAACTTCACTGACGGTGCGGTATTCTTTAATGACGCTCATTGTCTAGTCCTCCTTGGGCAAGAATCTGGTGCAGGGTTTCCTCGATAGTCTGACTGAGAGCCTGAATTTTTTCCAGCTGGTCTTCGTGGATAAACTTGCTGCGGGCAATTCGGTCACGCAGCTCCACCGTTCCTTCCATAATTTCCCGGAAATAAGCCCCCAGCTCCAAGGCACGATTGGCCTCCGCATCGAAGGTTAGGATATTGCTCAATAAAGCCACCTGTTTTTTGAAAGAAGTATAGGTGTCAACTTCATCAAAGGCATTCTGCTGCAGATAGTCCTCACGAATCATCTTGGCTGCATTCATGGTCAGCCGGTCCTTTTCAGACAAGGAATCCAAGCCCACCAAACGCACGATTTCCTGCAGTTCGCTTTCCTTTTGCAGGATATTCATGGCCTTGGTCACCTTTTCTGCCCAAGCAATCTTCTCATGCTGGTCGATATAGGCTCCCACTTCGTCTAGGTAGAGCGAGTAAGAGCTCAGCCAGTTGATAGCTGGGAAATGCCGGCGTTGAGCCAGCTGGGCATCCAATCCCCAGAAGACCTTGACAATCCGCAGGGTATTTTGCGTCACCGGCTCAGAAATATCGCCACCTGGAGGTGATACGGCTCCAATAGCAGTAATAGATCCTTCTCGCGCAGACGAACCGAGCGTCTTGACCCGGCCAGCCCGCTCGTAGTACTCAGCAATCCGGCTGCCAAGATAGGCTGGATAACCTTCGTCACCTGGCATTTCTTCCAGACGGCCAGACATTTCCCGCAGGGCTTCTGCCCAGCGAGAGGTAGAGTCCGCCATGATGGCCACGGAGTAGCCCATGTCACGGAAGTATTCTGCGATCGTAATCCCTGTGTAAATTGATGCCTCCCGAGCCGCCACCGGCATATTGGAGGTGTTGGCAATCAGCACCGTCCGCTGCATGATGGACTGGCCAGTTGATGGGTCAATCAGTTCTGGAAATTGATTGAGTACATCGGTCATCTCATTGCCACGCTCGCCGCAGCCAACATAGATAACGATGTCAACATTGGCAAACTTGGCCACCTGATGCTGAACAACAGTCTTACCGGCTCCGAAAGGTCCTGGTACGGCTGCTGCTCCGCCCTTGGTCACTGGGAAGAAGGTATCAATGACCCGCTGACCTGTCACCAAGGGCTCAACTGGAATCAGCTTCTGAGCAAAAGGACGCCCACGACGGACCGGCCATTTTTGCATGAGAGTCCCTTTAAAGACAGACCCGTCCGCCTGCTCAATCTCGTAAACAGTCTCTTCAACAGTGAAACTGCCAGCTGAGATATTAGCCAAGCGTCCACTGACGCCGACTGGCACCATGATGCGGTGCTCCACCAGATTGGTCTCCTGCACCGTTCCCAGAATATCGCCTGCCTCAACCGCATCTCCGACAGACAGACTTGAAACAAAATCCCACTTAGCCTCTCGGTCTAGATTTGGCAGTTGGACACCGCGGACGAGGAAGTCGCTCGCCGTGATGGTCTGGAAACGCTTCAAAGGCCGCTGAATCCCGTCAAACATCTGAGAAATCAGACCTGGTCCCAGTTCAACGGACAGAGGGCTTCCGGTCGTGATGACCGGCTCTCCTGGCCCCAAGCCAGAAGTTTCTTCATAAACCTGAATAGAGGCTTGGTCCCGCCGCATTTCGATAATTTCACCGATCAGCCCCAAATCGCCAACTCGGCAGATATCCTGAATATTCGCTTCCTGCATCCCTGATGCCAGCACCAGAGGACCAGAAACTTTGATAATCTTTCCTTGACTCACAATCTTCCTCCATTCTTGGGAGATTTTTCTTGTTTCTCCATGAAAATCAAAGAGCAAACTAAGCAACAGTTTGAAATTCATTTCCAAAGAGTGTTTTTTGATTCTTGCCGCGAGTTTGAAATTCTTCTTAGCTAGCTCTAGGGCAAGGATTGTTACTTTTTATTTTAAAAATCAGATAAGGCTTTTATTTGCTGGCCCTTTTCGTCGAAATTGTCTGGGCTTAGCCATTTTTCTAGACGGCTCTTGACGATCGGCCAATCCTTGTCAATCATAGACAGCCAGTCCGTATCTCGGTTGCGCCCCTTATAGACTACCGCCTGACGAAACCTGCCTTCGTAGGTGAAACCAAGCCGCTCAGCTGCCCGTCTTGAAGGCTGATTGAGGGAGTCGCATTTCCATTCATAGCGGCGATACTCCAGGTCTTCAAAGACATAGCGTGCCAGCAAGTACTGGGCTTCAGTAGCCAGCCTAGTGCGCTTCAGCTTGGGCGAATAGGTCACAGCTCCCACTTCGATAACGCGGTTATTTCGGTCAATCCTCATCAAGGCAAAAGTTCCTAAAGTCTTACCGCTCTCCTTGTCCACAATCGCATAGTGAAAACGATCCTGTGCTGCCAGCATCTGTTCTAGCTTCTGGGACCATTCTTCCTGATTTTGAGCAGGATTTTGAAATAGATAGGTCCACATATCCGCAGGAGAATCTGGGCCATACACTTCATACAAATCCGCCCCATGCTTGTCCTTGGACAAACGCTCGATAATAACATACTGGCCTTCGATTCGCTCCAAGTTAGGCAAGTCCCCCGGCTGAAAATCCGGCAGAGCATCCCCAATGGGTTGACCTAGTTGATTGATTCGCATAAAAACCTCACAATATATCCTGTCCAACAGCCTTTTCGACATTTTCATGAATCCGCGAAAGAGCCAGTCCCGTGCTCCCCTTATGAGTAGGGATGAGCACTAGAGCAGGAATCTCCAGCTGATCATAGTAGGCCAGGGTTTCTGGAATATCCGCAGCCATATCCTCCGTCAGATAGATAATGCCGAAATCTTCACGGGCGAGCCGACGCAGGGTATTGATCGTCTCCTGAGCTTCCTTCACCGGAAAGGTCTGAAAACCAATCAGCTTAAAAGGGAGAATAGTATCGCGATTCCCCACGACCGCAATCTTGTAGCTAGTCTTGTCCATAAATCGGTCGCATCCTTTCTCTGATAAGCTCTACTGGCAGCTGATTGTCCATACCGGTCAAAATCAGCCGCAGATTCTTGACTTCCAACTCCTTGCCCAACAGATAGCGGGCCAGAGGGAGCGGGCCATCTGTCTCAAACTGACCAGCCGCCAGCAACTTAGCCTGCAAGAGGTCCGCTAGATATTCTAACTCTACTGTCGTCAAGGTCTGGTTCCGCATTTTCTCCTCATAGGAGCGCAGATCAAGATCGTAACCACAGGGATTGACCTGACTAAACCAGGTCAAGAAATCCCCCTGCTCTGCCATGGCAATCCAGTTGGCAGCAGAAAGACTTCCTTCATCAGACAGGAGCTGCCTCATAAAGCTGCGCGGTTTCTCCAAGCCAACAGCCCGCTTGACAGTGATGGCATTGTAAAAATCAATAGTCAGATTCACCAGCTGCAGCAAGCGGTCATCTTCCAACACCTGTGTCAGGCGCTTGAGATGCTGGAAATAAGCCATGTCCATACCAATCTCAAGCACGCGCACATCCTGATAATCCTGATATTCCTGCCAGGTCGCAAGCACCTCGTCCAGCATGAAATCCGAACAATACTCAGCCGAAAAGGCCATAACTAGGTGCTCTAAAACCTCCAGCGAATAGGTCCCCACTGGCATCAGCAAATGCTCCAAGGACTGACCTGTCGCCCGACCTTTAAGAAAAACTTTGAGATTGTGGTAGGTGTAGCGGAGCGTAAAAATCTCCACCAGCTCCTTACTAGGACTAATCTCAAGCGCCCAATTATAAACGGAATACAAATGCTTCATCAGCACCTGCTCAATGGCATTGAGATCCTTAATCGCTTCAGCATCCATGGCGTAGACCGTTCCCTGCAGAAGAGCCGAACGGCTGGCAGCATCGTCAGCCTGCAGCAATTGATCATATTGCTGGGGCGTCAAAAAGGAAGCCTCCTGCACACTAATGGCTGTATTGACTTGAGAGAAGCTTGTTTCACTCATGGTCCGCCTCCTATTCTGCCTGGTCTTTGAAAATGTCCTGAGCCAGACGGTAGCTTTCCTCCTGCCAGACAGAGTCCAGCAAGTCGCGATAGAGATAACTATCATCCACTCGTCCTTGGCTCAGCACAAAACCTGCCTGACCGACTATGGACTGGTCTGAAAAAGACACTTTTGGAAAGGCTTTTTTCAAGCCTTCTAACTGGCTGGAGCTCAATTTCTCAGCTGATAGAGCACCGAAAACCAGCGTCAACTCTTCCTCTGGATATTTAGCCAGGACACTCTTCAGAAAATGCTCTTCTTCAGCTGGTGACCAAGCCACCATCTGAGCATAGGCCTCCTCAAAAAGCTCTCTGAGAACCCGCTGCTTGATGACCAGAGTAGACTGGCGTTTTTGATTTTCCAGCTGCTGAATATCGCGCTGACTACGCCGGCTGATTTCTTTCAGTTGCTGCTCCCGCTGTCCAAGCTTTTGCCGAACCAGCTGGGCCTCACGTTCCTTGGCTTCCTGTTCTATTTTCTCAGTAGCCTCGGCCAAAAGCAGACGCCCCTTTTCGTGAGCCTGCTCCAAGACAGAAGCTTTGAGATCTGATATGTCAGACATAAAAGCCTCCTTACTTCACATTCAGAACCATGATGAAGGAAACAACGAAAGCCAAGATGGCGTAGGTTTCAACCATGGCCGCGAGTATAACCCCTTTCATGACCTCTTCCGGACGCTTGGCCAAAATCTGAATACCAGCGGTCGCCACTCGTCCTTGGTGCTTGGCTGAAAAGTAACCAACAATCGCAACTGGCAAAGCTGCTAGGAAATAAGCTACGCCTGATTGCAGAGCCAATTCTGGCTTGATATTAAAGAAGACGGTAATCCCGATAACAAAGCCGTAGAGACCTTGGGTACCTGGCAAAAGCTGCAGAATCAGAGCTTGAGCGAATTTTTCTGGTTGCTCTTTCAAGAGGGCTGCCGCTGCCTGACCGGTGCTTCCGACACCCAGAGCCGAGCCCATTCCACTGAGGAAAACTGCCAAAGCTACTCCCAGACCTGCAAAAAAGGCGCCGCCGTAAGTTCCAAAATATGATGCTAAATGTTCCATGATTTACTCCTATGAAAATGCTGTAATCGTCGTAAAACCAACAGCTAGTTTAATGAATGTTGCTTGTTTTGATGTTTTAGAAAGTGTATTTCAAAAGATGAATTTCTCATCTTTTATCATAGTGTCTAATCTTTATTTCTTGCTTTGCTGAACGTATTTCTCACTAGGCTTAAGCGGAGTGAAAGGCTTGCCGCCACCATCGTAAAATTTCCCGAAAAATTCCACGAAAATCAAACGCGCTCCGTGCACATAACCGGACAGAAAAGATAGAAACATATTGACCAAATGCAGGGCAATAAAGAGCAGAATACCAATGCTAAAGCGAGCGACAGGTGGGAAGAGGCTGACAATCAGGTTAAAGGCCGAGCCAATGCTGGCCCCCGAAAGCCCTAGAGCCATCAGCCGCGTAAAGCTGACAAGGTCTCCTACATAGCCACTGACATTGTAGAGATTAAAGAGACCTGACCCTAAGCCTGCCAAACTCTTAGCACTGACAATGGATACTGCCAGTATACCCAGAGCATTGATGATGGACAGCCACTGACCAATCGTTGCAGCAAAGGCCAAGGATGGGAAGAAATTTCCCAAGGCTAAGAGTAGCAGCCCTAGCAAAATCAGCACCCAAGCAAAGCCCGCATTATAAGCTTCTGCATAATCCTTGAGGCGGATATTTTTCAGACCGCTGAGGAAGAGGCCCGCTAGCACTGTAATAAAGCCAAAGACAACCGAAATAACCAGAATCGTCATGGCATCGGAGCTGGTACTAATCAGAGCGAAGGGCAGTTCAAATCCAAAGAAAGAGCCATAAACCAGTCCCCAGATGATGACTGCCACACCCAGTAGGCGGAAGAATCGCAGATTCTTAGCCAACCCCGACTTGACATGCAAGAAGTGCAGCGCCAAGCTGGTGCCCACAAAGAGCAAGAGTCCGTAGCCGATATCTGCAACCATCATCCCAAAGAATACAAAATAAAATAGGGAAACGACGGGGGTAGGATCCTTATCACCATACTTAGGCAGGGAATACATCTCCGTCACTAGCTCGAAAGGCTCCACTAAGGCATTGTTTTTAAGCTTGGTCGGAACCTTATCTTCCTCGCCCTCTCGGATTTCTCTGGTCTGGATGAGAATGCTCTGGCCAAACTGCTCCATCAAACAAGCCTCTAGAGCTTGGACCTGATTGCTTTCGATCCAGCCTTCCAAGGCTGCCAGATTTTGCGTACTGGCTAACTGATTTTTACTTTCTTGACGAGAGGAGAGATTGCAGAGATAGTCCAGCTGAACCTTGATCTGATCCAACTCGTTCTTAGAAGCTGCCAGACTCTTAGTCATAGCATCTGCCACAGCCTCCTGTCGCCGAATATTGGCCTTGAACTGGGTCACCCGCTCAGCAGGCAGTTCCGCGTGGTCATACTCAAAAGGCTTAAAGCCATACTCTTTCAAGATTTTGCGAACTTCTTCCAGAGAGCCTGTCTTATAAAAGACAAGAACCCCATGCTCCGTATCATCGGTAAAGACTTCCTGAAACTTCAGGTCGGGATGTGCTCCCAAAGTCAGACGCAGAGCATCGTCGTCGGTATTAGGAATCGTCCCAATCAAAGCTCCCAGATGACTGAAAGTCGCAGCTGCTTGCGGTGTTAGCTCCAAAGGCTCCCACTTCTCCAGCGCAGCCACTTCCAAGCGGTCAGCTTCTATCTGTTCCTTGGCTTCTTGCAAGACCTTAAGCTGCTTACTGATTCCTTCCAGCAGCGCCTCCTCATCTCGGGCCTTCCCTGCCTGCTCCAAAGCAGCAAAGGACAGCTCCAAAGGCTCTTCTTTTAAGGATTCCAGCAGTTTCTTTTTGGGCATAAATGGCTCCAGCTCTGCAATTAGCCGTTCCAATTTCTCCTGACGACTGAGCAAATCCTGCTGAGATAACTGCTGATCTGGCTGGCCGACTAAAGCCTGCTCAAAGGCTGCCTGCCAGTCCTCTTCCTGCCGCAAGTCATGAATCTGAACCGACTCTAAACCCTGTAGGTAAAAGAGAAGCTGGTCCAGCAGTTCCTTGGGCAGAAGCAGAGACAGCTGCCGCATTTGACTAATGGCCATAGGCTTCTACCACCTTCTCTACAATGGCTCGCGCCAAGTCTGCTTTTTTGTCTGTCAGCGCGGCCGCAACCTTATCCTCATTCTGCTGGGTTGTCTGCTCCAAGTCTTGCTGCAGGAGCACCAACTTTTGTTGGGAAGACGCGGTTAATTCCTCTGCCAGCTTCTGCGTTTCATTGTCATAAGTCAGAGCCAGCTGCCTGAGATCTTCATCTACTTGCTGTCGCAGCTCCTGAGCCTGCGTCCTGTAGCCCATCAAAACTTCTTCTGCAGCAGTTTCAATTTCCTGCATTTTTTCAAGTGTTTCATTGGCCATCTATTCACCCCCTCGTTTTCAAAAACCTTCGAAAACGGATTTTAAAATCTGCATTCCTGACCGACTGTCCAACCATCTGGCAAGGTTATCTTCAGGAATACAGCTTCGTACTTGCATAAATTATAACATATTTTCAGAAAAACAGTCAGAGATTACTAAACAGGCATCTCAAACTGATAGGAAAAGCCGATATAGATTTGATTCATTTCAATACTTACAAATCAGTCTCAGCTGTACACTCTTGATAAGTTTCAGTCTTGCAAACGGTTTATTTGTCTATAACTATGTTATAATATAAACACATTCTAAGACAAATATAGAATAGCAGAAAAGTAAAAGCGGCATCAAAATGTTCCTTCCAGCCAGAACAGCCCTTAAACTTTTAATAAACATTATCCCATGAAGAAAGTGATTTTATGAGTCAGCAGAATATCTTGGCCATCATTGAGAGCCATCTTGACAAGATGACCGACTTGGAACAGAGGATTGGTCACTATTTTTTAGATCCAAATAGTATTCAAGAGGATTTATCCTCTTTGCAAGTCGCTCAAACCTTGCACATTTCTCAAGCAGCCTTGACCCGTTTCGCCAAAAAATGTGGCTTTAAAGGTTATCGGGAATTTAACTTTCAATATTTACAGGACCTACAAAAGGCGCAAACCGAGGCGGATAATATGCAAAGCAGCTTATCCCGTCATGTCTTGTACAACTACAATCAAATCCACCAGCAGACAAAAGAACTGATAGATGAGGAAAAGCTGGAGCGAGTGGCTCAAATCATAGAAGAGGCCGACCGTGTTTATTTCTTTGGAACAGGGAGCTCAGGCTTAGTAGCACGTGATATGAAGCTGCGCTTCATGAGACTGGGAGTTGTTTGTGAAGCCCTAACCGACCAAGATGGCTTCGCTTGGACAACTAGTATTCTGGACAAGAACTGCCTCGTTATCGGATTTTCCCTATCCGGACAGACCCAGTCCATCATTGACAGCTTGATTGACGCTAAAAATATGGGAGCAAAAACCATCTTGGTGACAGGACAGCCTGAAAAGATTCAAGAGGACTTCACTGAAGTCGTTCCTGTTGCCCTTCAAAGCAAGCCTGAGTTTATCCTGCGAATTTCCGCACAATTTCCCATGCTTCTTATTATTGACCTCATCTATGCTTTTTTCCTCGAGATTAACCGCGAGAAGAAAGAAAGAATCTTTAACAGCTATTGGGAAAACCAGAAATTGAATGGCTACTACCGTCGAAATATTCACAAAAGATAAAAACGATTCAGGATTTTCTGACTCGTTTTTTTGGTCTAACTTTGTCCTCTTTCTTTTACAAGGGAAGGATTGGTCCGTAGATTTCTAATTGGGGCTGAATTTTTTCCAAATGAAAGGCATCGTAGGCACGCCACTTTTGATAAGTAGACTGATCCAGTTTGAGGCTACTAAGACCAATTAAAAAACTAGCACTTTTATGGAAGCTTTCAAGAGCAATGAGGAGACGGTTATCCAGAGCTTTGGTTTTCTCCAAACTCCTCAAAACTTCTGCTAAGCACTCGTAAAAGCGGATTTCATCACTTGATTGAATTGTCTTCTTTTGAAAATCTTCCATCAAGGAACCTAGAAGCTGAGCAGCTTCCTGAATGAAACTTCTTTCTGCCATTTGATTTTCCTCTTGAAAGACAAGGAACCTGAGAAAAATCTCAGGTTAAACTTGTCTATTTTTGAAATGATAGTAGGCTCCAAACATACCTGCAGTATTTTGATGATGAGCAAAGGCCAGTTTGGTTTTGTCAGCGATGCTTGGAACCAAAGCATCCTGCAAAGCCGCCTGAATTCGCGGTCTAAGAATAGCTTCTTGTCCCATGATGCCGCCCCCTAGGATGACAACTTCCGGATTAACGACATAGCAGATATTGGCAATTCCTTGGCCCAGATAGCCAACCATGCGATCAATGCCCTCGATACAGAGTTTATTGCCCTCAGTTGCTTCTTTGAAAATCCGACGGCCATTCCAATGCTCAGCGTCTTCTCCGTGTAGCTCAGCCACATAATTGACCAGAGCTGTTGTAGATGCCACATCCTGAAAGGCTCCGTCTGGTAGATGCAGGTAACCGACCTCACAGGCAGAGTTACTAAAGCCATGGAAGACCTGACCATCTACAACCAGACAGCCTCCGATACCAGTACCGATCGTCAAACAAAGGGCAATCTTGGCTCCCTTGCCACTGCCCGACATAGCCTCCGCCAGACCAGCACAGTTGACATCATTTTCAATCTCACAAGGCAGGGAGAATGTTTCTTCCAGCACTTTTTTGAACTGGGTGCCAGCGTAATTCGGAATCTGTGGCCCAGCATAGAAAATTTCACCCTTGTCAGGATCTACCATACCAGCTGAAGAAATACAAATCCCAGCCAGAGGTCCTTTTTCTAAATAGCCTGCAACAATGCCTTCAACTTTCTGCATAATTCCCGGACCGCCTTTGTGGGCCTCCGTTGGCATTTCATGTGCTTCCACCAAGATTTCCGCCTCGTCGATTAAGCCATACTTGATATTGGTACCGCCAATATCAATAGCAACATAGTGTTTCATAGCACACCTTCTCTCTAGTGTTTATCCTGTTGCTTATAAAAATTGCTCCTTGGTTTGTCTAATCAACTGAGCAGCTTCTTCCACAATTGGCCAATCACTTTCTTGCACTGGTGTCAGAGGTGAACGAACAGATCCGATGGCCAAGTCTTCGTTAATTTCCAAAACACCCTTAATAACAGCGTACATATTGCCGTGGGCGCTGGTTAATTTTCCGATGATGGCATTAATCGCATATTGCAATTCTTTAGCCCGTTCCAATTCCTTGTCAGCAATCAGTTGATTGAGTTTGAGGAAGAGCTCTGGCATAGCTCCGTATGTACCACCGATACCGGCGGCAGCACCCATAAGACGGCCACCTAAGAATTGCTCATCTGGACCGTTAAAGACTACATGATCTTCTCCCCCAAGAGCTACAAAGGTCTGAATATCCTGCACTGGCATTGAAGAGTTCTTCACACCAATCACGCGCTCATTCTTAAGCATCTCCTTGTAAAGGCTAGGAGTCAAGGCTACACCAGCCAGCTGAGGGATATTATAAATCACGAAATCAGTATTAGGCGCCGCCGCACTAATGTCATTCCAATATTGGGCAACCGAATACTCTGGCAAACGGAAATAAATCGGCGGAATAGCGGCAATAGCATCGACACCCAAACTTTCCGCATGACGAGCCAGCTCCACGCTGTCTTTAGTATTGTTGCAAGCCACATGGGCAATGATAGTCAGACGCCCCTTAGCAACTTTCATCACTTCTTCTAGAACCCGTTTTCGGTCTTCTACACTCAGATAGATACACTCGCCCGAAGAACCGTTGACATAAAGACCTTGCACGCCCTTGGCGATGAAATATTCCACTAAAGCACGAGTCCGCTCCGGGCTGATTTCACCTTCCTCGTCATAGCAGGCGTAGAAAGCAGGAATGACACCTTGGTATTTGGTCATATTTTTCATTTTCTTTTATCTCCAAATCTAGAATTTCTATAAATTAAGGCCTTTCGTATTTGGCAAAAATCTTCTCTAAAACAGTAATCTGCGTGAAGGCCAATCCAGCAAAACCGATTAAAACAAAGAGCGATAGCCCTAGTAAAAGCAGAAGTCCTGAACTAAGAAGCACTGTCAAAATTGCTACTAGAATGGCTATCATCAGGAAAAACCAAGGAAAGTTAAGACTGAGCAAAACTAGACTAGTCTGTAACCCACCTATGAGAGACTGCTCAAATCGGCCAGCCAGCGGATAAACACACAGAAAGAGCGCTGTTGTAAAGATAAGAAGAGCAAAGCAGGCAACTTTCAGGATTTGAAAAGGCAGAGCCTCCTGACCCCAGATAAGAAGGAGGTCAAAAATACTGATAGCAGACAGCATGACCTCCAACAGGCCAAGTTTGAAGCCCAGCCGCCAATTTTCTCGGAAGGCCTTGATATAGACAGCCGTTACTTTTACACGACGACCGCCTTTGATCTCAAAAAGAGTTTGATAGAGGCTTAGCTTAGCAATACCGATGGTTAGAAGAGGCAGAGATGTCAGCAGAAAAAGCAAGTTTACTGTCGCTAAATCAAGGATTTTCTCACAAATCTGCATAAAGAAATTATCCGTATCAAAAATAGTCTCTATCAATCGGGTACCTCTTTTATCCATTGCTAGCCTCCTTTTCAAATATTAATCCAACAAAACTTTAAATACACACTTTTTAACTGTCTCTTCTCTGCCAGCAAATTGATTAGGCCGATGGGCTTCTTCTGGCAAAAAAGCAGCAAAATTGAAACCGTCTAACAAGAGCGGATAAGTCTGTTCGCAAACAACAAAACCAATATCTCGCCCTTCATCATAGGCTTCCTGAACTTCTCTAATCTGACAGCCGTATTGGATCAGCTCATGCCCTTCCAAAAGAAAGTGCAGGTCCAAGTATCTCTGGTGAAATTCAAAGCTTTCCTCTTGCTGCTGACTGAGAGTATTTTCCTGCAAAAAGAAGAAGACCCTATCACCATCTACTTCATAGCGCCCTGAGTTTAGATTAGATACATTGTGACTCAGGAGATAATCAATGGCTGTATCGATATTTTTGTGAATGCCTCGATAACGAACGAGATTCTCTAATTGATCAAAAATCATATTTCTATCCTTTAACAGCTCCCATCGTGATTCCTTGTGTGAAGGATTTTTGGAAGATGAGGAAGACTGCCACAATTGGCACTGCTGCCAAAGCAGCTCCAGCCATAATGAGGCCATAGTTAGTTGCCATTTCAGCCTGCATAGTCGCAACCCCGAGAGATATTGTCAGATTTTGCCGAGATGTCAACATAACCAGCTGCATAAAGTAGTCGTTCCAAGTATTGATAAAGGTGAAAATAGCTAGAGCCGCAAAACCTGGTTTGACAATCGGAAAAGCAACACTCCAGAAAGTCCGGATTTCGCCACAACCGTCGATTTTAGCAGACTCAAGAAGCTCTGTCGGGATGTTTTCACTGAACTGCTTCATTAGAAAAACTCCGAAAGGCCAGCCAACCAACGGTAAGATTACTGCAGCCAAGGTATCGTGAATTCCCATGAAATTAACAATACGCACTAGTGGTACCAGTACTACTTGCTTAGGCAAAGCCATGGCTGCAATGAAGATTGCAAAAAGAATCCGTTGACCATAGAACCGCTTCTTAGCCAAAACATATCCTGCCAAAGAAGACGTTGCGCAGACCAGAAACATGGTCGCAAGCGAAATGAAAACACTATTCCACATCCATTGCATGGCCGGATTTTGCACCATCAATTGCTGGAAGTTTTCAACCGTTGGCATTTTGGGCCACCATTCTGGCGGAATGACAATCGTTGCTGGTTGAGACTTGAAAGCTCCTGTCAAAATCCAATAGAAAGGAAAGACAAAGAGGATGGTTAATATGGCCAGAACAAAGCCTGATACCACCTTAAAAACATTCATTTTTTTAGTTTGCATCTTCTTTCTCCTTTCTCTAGTATTCTACATCGTTTCCAAGAATCTTGAATTGGGCAAAGCTGATGATGGCAATCATGACTGCTAAAAAGACTCCCATGGTATTAGCGTAGCCGTATTCAGATAACTTGAAGGCTTTTTCATACAAATAGTACATGAGCGTACTGGTTGAGTAATTAGGTCCGCCTGATGTCAAGAGCTGAATCAAGGCAAAACACTGGAATGAGTTAATCGTAGTAATGATAGCAATGTAAAGGGTTGTTGGAAGCAGGCTAGGCCATTTGATTTTCCAGAATACTTGCATTTCTGTTGCACCATCCACTCGCGCAGCCTCAACTAGAGAATTGTCAATATTTCCCATTGCTGCGATATAGAGAATGATAGGTTGGCCCACAGAAGTTGTTAAGAGAATAATGATAATCGCTAGCAATGCCCAATGTTTATCCCCAAGCCAAGAAATATTTTGATTGATGACATGGCCTGACTTCAAAACAAAGTTCAAAATACCAGACAGCGGATCGTAGATCCATTTCCATACGACCGTCACAGCTACGCTCCCTGTAACAACCGGCAGGAAGAATACAAAACGGTAAAAGGAACGAGAGACAGCATTCATCTCATAAGTCTGCGAAGCCACAAACAAAGAGAAGAGAACTACAATCGGCACAGAGCCGACCACGATAATGACCGTATTAATCAGCGATTTCATAAAGACCGGATCTTTAAACATCCGAATATAATTATCAAATCCGACAAAAGTAAAGGAGGTCATCGTATAGTTAAAAAAACTAGTAACAAAACCCATAATCATAGGTGCCAAGACAAATACCGTGAAAAATATCAGAATTGGAGCTAAAAACGCGTATGATACTAGGGTTTCTTTCATTCTGATTTTATTGACTTTCACAATGAGGTACCCCTCTTTCAAGATTTTCTAACAAAATCCCCCTTTTTCTACTTCTAGAAACCGTCAACAGAAAAAGGGGAGGATTTCACATTTGCTTATTTTTTAGTAATAGTTTCGTTTGCTTTTTCTGTAAATGTCTTCAAAGCAGGTTCAACCTTTTCATCACCATTGGATACAGATTGGAGCATTGGGAACCAAAGGGTTCTCATTTCCGCAAAGCCATCAATCGTGTTGTAATATGGTGAATAGTACTGAGTCCAGCCACTGATGGTTTCCATACGTTTATCATCATAGAGTTTTCCAAATGAAGTACGAACTGGGAAAGCACCTGTACGAACTACATTCTTAGGTCCCCACTCTTTGTCATCAGCGATAAATTGGACGAATTTCTTAGAAGCTGCTACTTTCTTTTCATCTTTATTATTAAAGACTGCAAATCCGTTTACAAGATATTCAAGAGCTGGTTTGCCAGATTCTGATGGGAACGGTACTTCCACCACATCGACTTTGCTGGCTTCTAAAAGTTGTGCTTGAATACCATTTTGAGAAGGAGCCCAAAGAAGAGTGTAGGATGTTTGGCCGTTAGCAAAGTTTTGAATGTCTGCTCCACCATCATATTGAGAGCCGTTCATCATCAAACCGTCGTTAATCCAGCCAACTGCTTTTTCTAGTCCTTTGACAAACTTAGGATCGTCAGTTGTGTATTTGGTAACTTTTTCGTCTGTAATAGATCCGCCGTAAAGATTAGCGATGAAGGCACGAGTTCCTTGGTCACCACCTTGACCATTACTAAAGAGGGAACCTGGAGTATAGCCTTTATCTTTCAGAGCTTTCAGCACTTTTTCAAAATCAGATGTTGTCCAGCCTTCCTTGACAAGATTTGCTACACCAGCATCTTCCAACATTTTCTTATTGAAAGCCATATAGAATGGAGCAGAGCTGATAGGATACATGTAAGCTTTGTCTCCTGCCTTGCTGGCTTGGATAATGTTATCATTATTGACATCTTTGACAAAGTCATCAGTAAAGAGATCATTCAAATCAGCTAATTTACCATTTTTTCCATACTGGATAATCCGACCTGGTGCATCAAACAAAACATCTGGTGCTGTGCCTGCTTCGATAGCAGTCGTAATCTTTTCGGGACCAGATTTAAAGTCAATAGTTTCTAGATTGACATGAATATCTGGGTTTGCTTTTTCAAAAGCCTCGATAATTGATTTTTCATAAGTTCCAACACCATCGTTGGCATTTTCCTGTGTGAAGACCGGGAAAGCCCACCAAGTAATCTCTGTTTTGCCAGAATTACTGCCAGAGCTAGCTGTTTTATCTGATCCGCCATTGTTTCCACAAGCTGCTAAAGAAACAATTGCAGCTCCTGTCAATAACGATGCGAATAATTTTCCGAATTTCATATTCTTTTCTCCTTAAAAATGAATTTCTCTTAAATCTAGTCCTTTTCTTTCCAAAAACTGAGAGACTTATTTGTCTTTGTTTTTCCAGTTTCAAGTAAGGATTGGACCTGGTGACAGACATGGACCTGTTAGTCCTTCTTGTTTTACTGCTTCTTCAGAACAGTAAATAAGCATTTTTAGAACCCTAACTCGATAAATTCACTCCCTTTTAATAATTCTCTTTTTATAGATAGCATTTTCATTTTTATTTAAAATTCTTAGATTTTGATTCTCTCCTGACTATCAAAGTCAAATATATGAGCTTTAGGCATCTTAAAGGTAAAGCGAATCTTAGAGCCAGGCTCCAAATAGTTAGAAGCTTCCACCTTGGCTGAAAATTCTTGTACGCCAGCCTTACAATAGAGAACAGACTCACTGCCTAGCAACTCAGAAACGGTGACTTCAGCATCTACAGTGCTATCTGGAAAAGTATCTTCTACTATCAACTCAGCCGAGATATCCTCTGGTCGAATGCCCAGTATCACTTTCTTTCCTTGATAGCCTTTTTCTTCTAGGATTTTACGCTGACCGTCTGGAAGTCCAACAGCAAAGCCTTGTCCATCTGTAAGCTGATTGCCCTCTAAGTTCACTTCAAAGAAATTCATGGCTGGACTGCCGATAAAACCTGCCACAAATTTATTAGCTGGTTCGTTATAAAGTTCCTGAGGTGTACCGATTTGCTCGATTCGACCGATAGTACCTGTTCCTGCTTCATTCTTAGTAGCTGACATGATAACGATGCGGTCAGCCAAGGTCATGGCTTCGGTCTGGTCGTGGGTTACATAGATTGTCGTCGCTCCGATACGGCGGTGAATTTTTGCGATTTCTGCCCGCATGGACACGCGCAGTTTAGCATCCAAGTTAGACAAGGGCTCATCCATAAGGAAGACTTTGGCATCACGAACAATCGCCCGCCCCATAGCTACTCGCTGACGCTGACCACCAGATAAGTCGGCCGGTTTACGATCCAGCAGCTCTTTCAGCCCAAGGATTTCCGCCGCTTCCTGAACTCTTTTGTCAATATCAGCCTTGTCGTACTTGCGAAGCTTGAGTCCGAATGCCATATTGTCATAAACAGTCATGTGAGGATAAAGAGCGTAATTTTGGAAAACCATGGCGATATCCCGATCTTTAGGAGCAATGTCATTGACAAGATTTTGATCAATATAGAGCTCCCCTTCTGTGATATCCTCAAGTCCTGCAATCATCCGCAAGGTTGTTGATTTCCCGCAACCGGAAGGTCCTACAAAAACGATAAACTCCTTATCCTTAATATCCAAATCAAAATTTTCAACAGAGTAAAAATCACTATTAGGATATTTTTTATATAGTTTATTTAGTGTTAAGGTTGTCATTCATCTACCTCACTTATTTTAATCCTGCAACAAAGCGCTCTGTAATTTCTTTAGGCCGAGTAATGGCTCCGCCGACAACGATGCCTCTTACACCCAAATCATGTATCTGCTTGGCTTGACTTGGATAATGAATCTTTCCTTCAGCGATGACATCAAAGCCTGCTTGGCACAAGCGGCGGATGAGCTCAATGTCCGGTCCGTCAACTTTGGGACTGTAAGAAGTGTAGCCCGACAAGGTCGTGCCGACAAAGTCTACACCGGCTTCTACAGCAGCAGCAGCTTCCTCATAGGTACTGATATCTGCCATCAATAGCTGATGAGGATACTTGGCCTTGACCTGCTTGATGAAATCCGCAACTGTCAAGCCATCATGGCGCTCCCGCTTGGTACAGTCCAGAGCAATGACTTCAATATCCAGAGCAGCCAACTCATCCACTTCCCGCATGGTAGCCGTGATAAAAGGCTCTTGTGGCGGATAGTCGCGTTTGATAATTCCGATGATTGGCAGAGAAGTTACTTCCTTGATCTCCCGAATATCGCGAACGCTATTAGCTCGAATACCAACAGCACCGCCCTGCTCAGCAGCCTTGACCAAGAGAGGAATGACTCCTCCAGCTTCAGTATAAAGCGGCTCCTGGGGCAAGGCTTGACAAGAAACAATGATGCCGTCTTTAATCTTGGCTATCAAGTCATCTTTTAAAATCTGTGACATGAATATACAATCTCCTTTCGTAAGACATCGGTCTGATCAGATAGTCTAACAACTATCTAGGACCTCAGGTGGAGCAGAGAAGAAGGTCGCAAACAAATATTTTACTTCCTTATCCTAAACTCCATTTTTTAACTCGAGTATTTCATAATGTTATTATAAATAATTTTTAAAGCGCTTTCAATATTGTTTGAAATTTAGATTTTAGTTTCCGAATTTTCCAGAAAAACAGGAATTCCTGAAAGTACTTTCAGGAATTCCTGTTGTAGAAAAGCCAATTAAGGAGCAAGCAAACTTCTAAAAAGATTCTCATTTTCTATACTCCCTCAAGCAAGTAAAAAGGGCTAGGCCTTTGCCTAGCCCCAAAGGGGGGACGAATATTATTTCTCGGATTTAAAGTCCGAAATGAGAGAAAGTCTTTTTATTTTGGTTCCGCAGAGCCAGTTAAAGACAGTATCGCTGACACGGACATTCATAGCCTCATGCCCATACTCAGGCAGGAGATGATACTCCTTTTCTCCAGCCAAGCGGTTATAAATGGCAAATTGTGTGATAGGATAGCAAACATCATCCTCCAGACCAATAATCATCTGCACTGGACAGCTAATACGATGGGCCAGATTTTTCACGTCAATATAAGCAAGTGTCTGCAACAACTGCTCTTCTGTCTCATGAAAAGGATCATGGAATTTGAAATAACGAAAGAGCTCATCATAGGCTTCACTGGTATTGCCAATCTCCAAAACCCGTCTAAAGTCAGCAAGGAAGGGATAGATGGCTACAGTCTGCTTAATCCGAGAATTTAAAGCAGCTGCTACCAAAGCCAAGGCTCCGCCCTGTGAACCGCCAAAACTAGACAAACAGTTTTCATCCACAAAGTCCAAACCAGCCACTAGCTCGACCAAGGTGTAAACATCCAGATAGACATCCTTGAAAAAGAGCTGATCCGGTCCATCCAGAGCCCCACGGATAATATGTCCTTTAACAGTATTGCCGCGGACTTCTCTATTACCATCCAGTGAATAGCCAGACTGACCACGGACATCCATTGACACCACACCCCAGCCCGCTGCCGTATAGGCCAGCATATCAGCCCAATCCCAGCCCTGCCCCATATAACCATGGAAATGAAACAATACCGGAACTTTTTCTGATAACTTAGGCACAACTAGCTTAGCATAGATTTGCCCACCGTTTCCAGACTTGAAGGTTAGCTCATAGCAAGTCGCATATGCAATTTGAAAATCTTTTTCCAGCAACTGGTAGTCCTGAGGCACTTCCACCGCTGCCACGTGTTGATCCCAAAAGGTATCAAAATCGTCGGGCATTTCATCTCTTCCGCGATAATGTAACATTTCTTTAAGTAAAGTAGGGTTTTTCATGTCTTATCCTCCCAACGATTCTTGAGACCTCTTTCATCATACCATAGAAAGAGGAAATTTTCAATAGGTTAATATATAGATTTTCTGTTTTTCTGAAATTTGTCGGGCCCTCTACCTAAGAACCTATATGAATCAGGAGCAGCAAATAAAACAAACTAAATCCTATGTTTAGGCCAGCTCCGTTAAGGTAGGGGCGTCCGATTCTCAGCTTTTCTACCAGTAAGATAGTCAAGAGACTGAGAGGTAAAGGGGTCAGCAGCCCCAGATAAGCAGGCAATATTGTCTGACCGGTAACTATTAGCAGCGAGTAAACGAGCCAGCCTAGACCGGTCAGGGCGATAGCTGACCGCCAGGTTATATCTAGAAAGAGCACTGCTTCATTGATAAGCTCGCTGTCTTCGTCTGAGCAGACCTGTCCGTTGCTTCGTTTATAAGCCTTTTTGCTGATGATCCCAACGTAGTAAAAGGCCACATGTGCCACTGGCGACAGAGCAAATCCAATTCCTAACAAGGCTATTGACAGATAGGCCCACAAGCCCTTATTTGTCAAACCAAAGAGAGCATAAAGCGAGACTAACATAAGAGGGATTGAGAAGTTAGCCACCAGAGCGCCCAGACGCAGCCGACCGACAGAGCCAGACAGCATCAGCATAGCCAGATTCTTATTGCCAATCCGACTCTGCTCCGTAAAGGAGGCATAACTTTCCTTATCTACCTCAAAGCCAACCAGCAGAATATCCCCCAATAACCAGCAAAGGCCACTCAACAGCCCAGCCCATAAAGATAAAAAAATCACATTACTCTCCTTTTTTTCATTGTCCTCTTATCTTAGCACAAAAGCTCACTCAATCACAAGTAGTTAGAAGGTTTACGTCTTTTTATCCCAGCAAGCTCTTTTCGTTAAGAGATCTAGCACTCACGTCGCTATGCTCCTCAGCATCAATGTCTCTAAGCTCGGCTTCAACCGACGGTCTTGCCTCGCTAAGACACATAGAAAAATCCCCTACCAAAGGGTAGGGGATGACCGACAGACTGTCTTATTTTTTATTGAGGAAGCTGCTCGTTTATTTGCGGCGTCCTGGGCGTTCCTTGTAGCCATAGTAAGCGTCTTCGATGATTTCCTGCATGTGGTCAACCATTGGAAGGCGTGGGTTGGCTGGAGAACATTGGTCTTCATAGGCAAGGAAGGCCAATTCGCGTGAATGTTCTTTCCATTCTTTTTCGTCAATACCTTGAGCCTTGAAATTCATTTCGATACCTACACGTTCTCCCAGTTCATAAACAGCTTTCGCAAATGATTCAACACCTTCTTCTGGAGTAGAAGCTGGCAAGCCGAGCATGCGAGCGATGTCTTGGTATTTCTCATCCGCACGGTAGTAATTGTACTTAGGCCATGTCGCTGTCTTAGCTGGACGTGTACCGTTGTAGCGGATTACGTATGGCAGCAAGATTGCATTGGTGCGACCGTGGATCGTGTGGAACTGAGCACCGATCTTATGGGCCATAGAGTGGGAAATTCCCAGGAAGGCATTAGCAAAGGCCATACCAGCGATAGTAGAGGCATTGTGCATCTTTTCGCGAGAGTGGAAGTCAGCGTTCTTAACAGAGCTTTCCAGATTTTCAAAGACTAGTTTGATAGCTTGGAGAGCCAAACCATCTGTAAAGTCGCTTGCCATCTGAGATACATAAGCTTCTGTTGCGTGAGTCAGAACGTCCATACCAGTGTCTGCTGCGACAAATCCTGGAACAGTCAGTACCAGAGCTGGGTCTACGATGGCTACAGTTGGTGTCAGAGAGTAGTCAGCGATTGGGTACTTACGGTTGTTAGCCTTGTCAGAGATAACGGCAAATGGTGTTACTTCTGAACCTGTACCAGATGTTGTAGGGATTGCGATAAACTTAGTCTTCTTACCAAGCAACGGGAATTTGAAGGCACGTTTACGGATATCCATGAATTTTTGCACAAGATCACGGAAGTCCACTTCTGGTTGCTCATAGAAGAGCCACATTACTTTAGCTGCGTCCATTGGTGAACCACCACCAAGCGCGATGATTGTATCAGGTTTGAAGGTACGCATAATCTCTGTACCACGTTCAACTGTAGTGATATCTGGATCTGGTTCTACGTCTGCAAAGATTTGGTAAACAACCTTATTACGACGAAGATCGAGTTGTTCGATGATACGATCTAGGAAACCAAGCTCTACCATAGCATGGTCTGTAACGATCATGACACGTTCCACATCACGACATTTTTGCAGGTATTGGATAGAGTCACGCTCGAAGTAAGTTTTTGAAGGGAGTTTCATCCATTGCATATTATTTCTACGTCTTCCTACTTTTTTGATGTTCAAGAGATTCACAGCACTAACGTTATCACCTACTGAGTTGCGGCCATAAGATCCACAGCCCAGAGTCAGTGATGGCAGGAAGGCATTATAAACATCTCCGATACCGCCGAAAGTAGAAGGTGAGTTGCAAATAACACGGATAGCACGGACAGCCTTACCAAATTCCTTAGTCAACTCTTCGTCCGCTGTATGAATAGCAGCTGAGTGACCAAGACCATGGAATTCTACCATTTGACGGGCCTTTTCAACACCGTCTTCACGAGATTCAGACTTGAGAACAGCGATGACAGGTGACAGTTTTTCACGTGTCAATGGCTCTTTTTCACCAACTTCTTTACACTCTGCGGCCAAGATATTCGTATCTTCTGGCACGCTGAAGCCTGCTTGCTCTGCAATCCAAATAGCTGGCTTACCAACGATATCCGGATTGAGCTTAGCACCAGCACAGTTCTTGCTATTTGCCTTAGCACCGAAGCAGAATTCTTCCAACAGAGCTTTTTCTTTCTTATTGACAAAGTAAGTATGGTAAGATTTGAACTCTTCTACAAATTCATCATAAACTTCCTTATCAATGATAACGGCTTGCTCAGAAGCACAGACCATACCATTGTCAAAGGACTTAGACATAACGATATCGTGCGCTGCTTGACGGATATTCGCTGATTTTTCCACATAAGCTGGTACGTTTCCGGCACCTACCCCAAGGGCTGGTTTTCCGCATGAATAGGCAGCCTTCACCATTGCATTACCACCGGTCGCAAGGATAGTCGCAATCCCTTCGTGGTTCATAAGCGCAGAAGTTGCTTCCATAGATGGTTGTGTAATCCATTGCACACAGTTTTCAGGCGCACCCGCTGCAATTGCTGCATCACGAACGATTTGAGCTGCATGGGCAGATGATTCTTGAGCAGATGGGTGGAAAGCAAAGATAATCGGATTACGTGTTTTTAAGGAAATCAAAGCCTTAAAAATAGCTGTTGAAGTTGGGTTAGTTGTTGGAGTAATTCCGCAGACAACACCCACTGGCTCCGCAATCAAGGTCAAACCAGTCACATCATCTTCCTGAATAACACCGACAGTTTTCGTATGGCGCATATTATTCACAACGTGCTCACAGGCGAAAAGGTTTTTAGTCGCCTTATCTTCAAAAACTCCGCGACCCGTTTCTTCATAAGCATGCAGAGCCAACTCACCATGGGCATCCAAAGCTGCTACAGAGGCTTTGGCTACGATGTAGTCCACCTGTTCCTGATTCAGCTTTCTCATTTCCTCCAGTGCAACCAGACCTTTTTGCACCAATTCATCGACATGCTTTTGCGCTGCCAAAGCCTTGTCTTCTTGTTCTACCGTTTTCTTCTTTTCAGCCATTCTATTCCTCCAATGGTTTTGCCTTAGGTTAGACGAAGAACTCTAACCTTTGTTAAATATTTCACAATTCAATTATAACCCATTTAATGATTTTTGTAAACACTTTCACTTAACATTCACAAACTTTTCTCTATTAATTTGTGAAACATATAACAAATCCGCTGATTCTACAGGCTATTCTTTCAGCTTTTGTGAAAAAAATTTTTTAATTTTAAAGATTTCACATACTTTTTGTTTTCACATAATATATGAAAGCGTTTTCCTTGTTTAGATATAAAAAGCTCGGACGAACCGAGCTGATTATTTATGGTTTCACATTGCCAGAATTTGCTTCTTCTATGGCTTGCTTAATAGTATTGGCATAGAGAGTTCCCCCCTCAATGATGGACTCTGAGTTCGAGCCAAAGTGGACATAGTCTGTCCCTTCCCAAATCTGAGGATTGTCAATAGCAGTTTGATGCCAGTCGGCCACAAAGACATAGTCGTACTTCTTGGCCAATTCCAGCTCATACTCCCGCTGCTGGGCTAAAATACCGCCCTCTGAGCGACCATCATAAGGAGTCACGAGAATCAGTTGATGCCCCTTAGGCAGGCTGGAAACATACTCATCCAAAAGTTCATTTGAATAACCAGACGAATTGGTTCCAAGAGCCAGAACAACCTGCTTCTTCAGCACCCTATTAGCAATATCTGTCTTATAGACCTCCAAGCCTGTGCTCAGACTGCGGCTAACGACAGTATCTAGCTCGATTCCTGGCAAGATCTGCTGCAATTGATCGCTAGAGCGTAGGGCAACGGAGTCACCAATCATGGTAATCCCGTCCGCCACATTGTACTCAGTCGCCTTGGACTGATCAACCTGACTGCGAGTTGTTTGCATCTTTGTATCCGCTTGATTCAGAGCATTGACAATCAAACTTTCCTCAAAAGCTCCGACATTTGGTGCTGTCACCGAGATAAAGAACATAATCAAAGTCAGCGGAATCATGCTGTAAAAGATTGGTCTGGTAAGAGACGATAGGTCCATCTTGGTTCCCATGATAACTGGCTGACGACCAGCAAGAGTTGGCTCCAAGATATAGAAAGACAAGGCTGCAAAAGTAATAGATAACAGCGTAGTCAAGAGAACAGCCAAGCCGTTACTCATCAGCTGGGTAAAGATTATATAGAATGGCCAGTGGAAGAGATAAACACCATAGCTAGTATCCGCGATAAAGT
Source organism: Streptococcus sanguinis (assembly GCA_015264985.1). Taxonomy (GTDB): domain Bacteria; phylum Bacillota; class Bacilli; order Lactobacillales; family Streptococcaceae; genus Streptococcus; species Streptococcus sanguinis_S. The sequence goes on from JABZYU010000015.1 coordinate 25,967, forward strand.
TGATAAGGCTAGGTTCCTTCACATCAGGGAGTTTATCATGCAGCATCCTAGCAGCCAAAATCATTAGACAAGCCAAGATAGTTGAAATCAAGAATCCTACCAGGTAGGTCCAAAGATTATCAAACTTCAGTAGGAAGCTGAGCAAAAGCAAAACAGCTGCACTGCCCCCCATAATTCCTAGCACTTGCTTGAGAGCCAGCTTTTCCTCCAGCATCTTGAAGCGACTGCTGACATGGCCAACGCCAGACAAGGTTGCTAAAATGCTTCCTGCAAAGAAAGGAAAGACGTGGGTCAAAGTTGAGAAATAGATATCAGAGAAATTCTTAGTGGTCAAAGCGCCAGCAAACATTGATACAAAGCTGAGCAAAAAGAGACCTGCAGAAACCAACGCAATCATACCGCGATAGCGGGCCGTTGACTTGGCAACCTTGCCCAAGCCCCAAGCAGCCAAGCCCCAAAGAACATAATAGTGCACTTCTAAAGCCAGACTCCAAGTATGAATCAGGATGTGCGGCACAAACTGACTCTCATAATTGCCGCCAGATAGCATTTCATAAAAGTTGGCCACAAAGCCCAAAGCAGCCGCAATCTGCGTCCCAATCCCAGCCACAAAATCCTTACGTATCAAGAGAGTAAAGGGCATAACGACCAAAATCATAAAGACCAGAGGGGGTACAATCCGATAAAAACGCCGTTTGAAAAAGCCTTGGATATCGATTTCTTTCTTCTTGGCAAACTCGTCAATAAGCAGAGCGGTAATCAAGAAGCCAGAAAAGGTAAAGAAGATATCCACGCCAATAAAACCGCCAGGGAAAACGCCCTGAAAGTAATGATAAAGCAGAACTAGAAGTAGTCCCGTGATTCTGACGAGCGAAAACCATTTAATGCGCATTTTGATAAATTCCTTGTTTAAACGTTCCTTCATAAACGACATTGCCTTCTGTCGTTAGCTTTCCTTGTCCATCAGCCTGACCCTTGCTGAAGTCCCCTTCATATTTCCAGCCAGACTGTGAGGTAAAGGTTCCTTTGCCGTCAAAGATGCCATTGCGAAATTGACCGCTATAACTGTCCCCATTTTGAAAAGTCATAGTCCCCTGACCGTTCATCTTCCCGCGAACCAAGGTTCCGTCATACTTGATTTTCCCCTGATCCAGCGTTAAAACGCCCTTACCAGGAATCCCCGAAGTAAAGACCAGAATAGCTGACAGTACAATGACCGTGACAGCCAAGAGTTCTAAATTCTGCCGGGTCAGATAGACCTTGTATTTATCGTAAAATTCTTTTACTTTATCCATATTCCTATCCATCCAAACGCTCTAGCC
>JABZYU010000160.1:0-2933 GCA_015264985.1 Streptococcus sanguinis
TTCTTGAATCTGGTAAGGAGCCTGCTCGCGCACGATCGGCTTGGCCATAAAGGCAATTCCTATCCCTGCCGCTTGAATCATAGGCAGATCATTGGCGCCGTCCCCCATAGCAATCGTTCGATTTAATTCTAAATTGTTTTCGGCTGCCCATGCTTTTAGCATGGCAAGCTTGGTATCCTTAGTGACAATCTCTCCTAAGACTTGGCCTGTCAAAAACCCCTGCTGTATTTCCAAACGATTTGCCTTGACGTAGTCAATTCCAAGCTGCTCAGCTAGTCTGTCCACGGTCTCATGAAAACCACCTGACACCAAGCCCACTTTATAACCACGTTTATGCAGCTCCTTGACCAGTTCCTCGGCTCCCGGAGTGAAGTGAATCTTTTCTGCAATTCGAGCAAAAATATCCTCTGGCAGGCCTTTTAAAAGTGCAACACGCTCACGTAAGGCAGCTTCAAAGTCCAACTCTCCGCGCATGGCACGCTCGGTAATAGCCGCAACCTGAGCTCCTACACCAGCCTCCTCTCCTAGCAGGTCAATCCCCTCTTCCATGATTAAGGTGCTGTCTACATCCATGACTAACAAGCCTTTGACTGTTTTCATTGTCCGACCTCATTCTTTCTATTTTTTTGTATTATACAGGAAATTCTATTTCAAAACAAGCTGGGAAAAATTGAAGTCTCAGAATTCTTGTAACTGACTGTTATCTAGCGTTCTCTTTGCAAAAGAAAAAAGCTCCCGAAGGAACTTCTTTTAAAAACGAATATTCTCGCGTGTTTTTTCGTAGGATGTCACAAAACGCTCTGTCACGCCTGGCTCGACAAGATCCAAAGCTTTTGAAATGATTTCCAAAGATTGAGCATAGTCGTAGTCATGTTCAAAGACATACAAGGACTTGTTGAAGGCTGCTTGTACATTATCATCAAAGGAACGATAGCGGTTTGAATACTGCAGCAGCTGCTCAGTCAAGGTAGCATCTTGGACGATACGATAGGTTTCTTCTTCCAATTGCTCCATATCATTTCCTAGAATTTCCAACCAACGGTTAACTGATTCGATATTTACTCGTGTAGCTTCCAATTCCTTAACCAACTCTTCAATATTATTGCTGGTTGAGAAGAAAATTTCTAAGAAAGAGTCTGGAATACCTGGCAAATTGCGTTTTTCCATATATCTCTTAATGGTATGCAATTTGTTAGCATAGATATTGACTTTCTGGCGAGCATTGGCATCATCTTTTTCAATCTCTGCCAGTGCTTCACCAAGAGAAATCTGCTCATCTTCGATTTCTTTCAAACGCTCTTGGATAGCTTCCAACTCTTCCTGAACCACAGAATAAGCTTGCTTGGTTTCAGAAGAATCTTCTACCGCGCTAAGTACCACATCTTCCTGGGCAGAAAGCTCAGCCTGCAACTCCTTGACATGAGAAGTTTCCGTATCAGAGAGAAGGAAGGTTTGAGATAAACGTTCTATCTCTTTTTGGAGTTGCTGGTTGTTTTCCTTTGTATGAGCCAAATAGCTTGGTAAATTTTTAATCAGCTTCTCCACTACTTTGTGGGCTTCAATTTCCCGCGTAAAAATTTCATAGAGAGCGTTAATCTCTTCTTGTGCCTGCTCATTTTCATACTCAGCATTATCCAGCTCTAGGGCTGAAATATTGGCTTCGTTGCGTTTGAGACTTGCATGAAGCTGCTGGAAGCGAGACTCTATATCTGTTTCGATAAAGTGATAACCAGATTCCAAGAGCTTACGGTGACCAGATTCTAAGTCTTCCAACTGATCTGGCAATTTCACAGTCAACTCTTCGACAATGGCAGGAACTTTCTCAACGATATGTGTCAGAGCAAGGATATGATCCTCTGCCTTATCCAAGATTTCAGCCGCCTCAACCGGGTCACCCGAAGAATTAAGAGTTACAAACTGAGAAAACTCTGACTGGATATTTTCCAGCTGTTTTTCAATCTCAGCTAAGGCTTGTCCATACGAGTCCGCATTCTCCGCCACCTGAGTTTGCAGTTTTTCAAACAAATCCAGGGCATGGAGCACACGGCCACTGTTCTTAGACTCTTGCTCTTTAAGATCTTCCAAGGCTGCACGAATCATCTTGATATCTTCGTCAATCAAATCAATCTGACTCTCAATATTGCCGATGGCATGCTTGGCTTTTATGAAACGGAAAGAATTATTATAACCTTCTGCTTCAAATAGATTATTTTCGATATCAGCAAATGAATTTAAGGACAAGTCTACCCATTTTTGATTCCATTCACGGAAGGCTACCTGACTCTGCCCAATCAAATGCATATTTTTTACTTCTTCAACTTCATCGTTCACAGGGAGGTTATAGAGTGCTTCTTTTCTCTCCTCCAAATTTTGAAGTAAAGCTTCATTTCTCTTTCTCATCAGAACTGCAGTACCATAGCCGACAACCAAAAGCAGAGCTACCACAGCAACGAGAATAACTAGTCCAATAGACATATAGAACTCCTTCACATTGTTACTATAAAGCAAACATAATGATTATATCATATTTTTGCCCATAATGGTTGATTTTTCTGATTTTTTTAGACGTCGAGCGTACTGTATACAGCATTTTCTTCGATAAATTCACGACGAGGTTCAACGCGATCCCCCATCAGCATGTCAAAAATCTTGTCAGCTTCCGCTGCATCATCCACTGAAACCCGAGCCATCAAGCGATGTTCAGGATTCATAGTTGTCTCCCACAGCTGATGGTCATCCATCTCTCCGAGCCCCTTGTAGCGTTGAATGGTTGGCTTGGAGCGACCTTCACTGTAACGAGCCAAAGCAGCCTGAAGCTCTTCTTCCTGATTAGCACCTGGCTGGATGTATTCTTTGACTTCACTTCCGACCTTGACACCATAGATTGGCGGCTGAGCGATATAAACAAATCCCGCTTCAAGAACCGGCTTCAT
>JABZYU010000161.1:0-2879 GCA_015264985.1 Streptococcus sanguinis
TTCTAAAATTAACCTCTCTGACTTTATTATAACAAAAAGATACCGGTTTCACAATCTTAAATTTGTTATATTTTCAGAAAATGAAACTTTGGAAAAGGTAGTTTTTCTGAGGCATTTAGACTGCAGTGGTACAGCTTTTTAGGTAGTCCAAGAATTTTTGAAAATTTCGAGCAAATTTCTTGTAAACGCTCACAGGAGATGATATACTGTTCTAGTAAATTATAAATTAAGGTAGGACTATTCTTATGAGTAAAATCGTTGTAGTTGGTGCAAACCACGCAGGTACAGCGTGTATTAATACAATGTTGGACAATTATGGTGCAGAAAACGAAGTAGTTATTTTTGACCAAAACTCAAACATTTCATTCTTGGCATGCGGAATGGCCCTTTGGATTGGACAGCAAATCAGCAAGCCAGATGGACTTTTTTATGCAGATAAAGAAACTTTTGAAGCAAAAGGCGCAAAAGTTTATATGAATTCACCAGTTGAGTCAATTGATTATGATGCGAAAAAAGTTACAGCTATTGTAGACGGTAAAGAGCATGTAGAGTCATATGACAAATTGATTTTGGCAACCGGTTCTCAGCCAATTCTGCCTCCGATTAAAGGTGCTGAGATGGATCCTAACAGTCGCGAATTTAAGTCAACCTTGGAAAATCTGCAGTTTGTTAAACTGTATCAAAATGCTGCAGATGTTATCGAGAAATTGCAAGACAAGAGCAAACATATCGAACGTGTGGCAGTAGTAGGTGCTGGTTATATTGGGGTTGAGTTGGCAGAAGCCTTCAAACGTCTTGGTAAAGAAGTGATTCTGATTGACGTTGTGGATACTTGTTTGGCGGGTTACTATGACCACGACTTGTCTGAAATGATGCGTCAAAATCTTGAGGACAATGGTGTTCAATTAGCCTTCGGTCAAACTGTTCAGGCTATTGAAGGTGAAAGCAAGGTAGAACGCATTGTAACGGATAAAGCTAGCTATGATGTAGATATGGTTGTTTTGGCGGTTGGTTTCCGACCAAACACTGGTCTTGGCGCTGGCAAGTTGGAAACATTCCGCAATGGTGCTTTCTTGGTGGATAAGAAACAAGAAACTAGCATCAAAGATGTTTATGCAATCGGTGACTGTGCGACTGTCTACGATAATTCTATCAACGATACAAACTACATCGCCTTGGCTTCTAACGCCCTGCGCTCTGGTATCGTAGCAGCTCATAATGCTTGTGGTCATGAATTGGAGTCTAACGGTGTTCAAGGTTCTAACGGTATTGAAATCTTTGGTTTGAAGATGGTTTCAACTGGTCTGACTGAAGAAAAAGCTAAACGCTTTGGTTACAGCCCAGCTGTGGTTGAGTTTAAAGACACTCAAAAACCGACCTTCCTTGAAAAGGTTGAGCATCATGATGTTACAATCAAGATTGTCTATGATAAGGATACACGTGTAGTTCTTGGAGCTCAGATGGTTTCTAGAGAAGATATGTCTATGGGTATTCACATGTTCTCATTGGCCATTCAGGAAAAGGTTACAATTGATAAATTGGCCTTGCTGGACCTCTTCTTCTTGCCACACTTCAACAAACCATACAACTACATTACTCAAGCAGCTTTGAAAGCAAAATAAGAAAATGAGTCTGGAATAAATTTCCAGACTTTTTTGTAGAGCCTTTAAAAAGAAAACTGAAAGAAGAAATTTATATTTCATCTGTTTATCAGGCCTGCTTTGTGCTAGAATAGTGGTAAAGTAACTATTTAGAGGAGATTGGGAATGGCAAAAGAGGTTAGCTCACATGAGGACGACATCAAGAGAGAATTTAATTTCGCAACTCATTCGATTATTTCTCAGGTTTTGCGAGGTGTCTTAGTTGGGATTTTTGCTGGACTGGTAGTTGGGATTTTCCGCTTTCTGATTGAAAAAATCTTTCATTTAGTGCAGGATGTCTACCAAAGGAGTCAGCAGTCTATGCTTTGGTTGCTGGCTTTGGTGTTCCTTTATGCTTTCATCGTCTTGCTCAACGCTCGCTGGGTAAAGTCGGAGAAAAATATCAAGGGATCAGGTATTCCGCAGGTTGAAGCAGAGCTGAAAGGTCTGATGTCGCTTTCTTGGTGGAGTGTTCTCTGGAAGAAGTTTGTATTGGGAATTTTAGCCATTGCTAGCGGTCTGATGTTGGGGCGAGAAGGACCAAGTATTCAGCTGGGTGCTATGAGTGGCAAAGGCGTCTCTAAATTTCTGAATTTGAGTGCCGCTGAGGAGAGAGCGCTCGTTGCTAGCGGTGCGGCGGCAGGCTTAGCAGCAGCTTTTAATGCACCAATCGCAGGACTGCTTTTCGTGGTAGAAGAAGTTTACCGTCATTTTTCACGCTTTTTCTGGGTTTCTACGCTGGCAGCCAGTCTAGTTGCGAACTTTGTCTCACTCTCCATGTTTGGACTGACGCCAGTGCTGGACATGCCGGATAATATCCCGGTCATGAAGCTGGAGCAGTACTGGATCTACCTAGTCATGGGCTTGCTGCTAGGCTTGTCAGGTTATATTTATGAGAAAGTCATTTTGAATATTCAGCTGGTTTATCAGTTTTTGGGGCGCTTGTTTAGGATTTCAGAAGCTTATTATCCTATTCTGGCCTTTGTCTTGATTCTTCCGATTGGTTATTTCCTCCCTCACTTACTGGGCGGGGGCAATCAGTTGATTTTATCTTTGACCGCTAGTCATTACACAGTGGGAACCTTGCTCTTGTTTTTTGTTCTGCGTTTTGTTTGGAGCATGCTGAGTTACGGAAGCGGGCTGCCAGGTGGTATTTTCCTCCCTATCCTTGCTCTGGGTTCACTGCTTGGCGGAGCAATGGGGGCGGTCTGTCTGCAGCTAGGTTTGATTTCTCAGGAG
>JABZYU010000162.1:0-2854 GCA_015264985.1 Streptococcus sanguinis
GCCATCTGGATTGCCCGACGGCGGGCAGTTTCATCAATAGCGCGCTGCATGGACTGGGTCATGGTGTCGGCATACATAATCACATGACCTTCGCTGTTGCGAGCTGCTCGGCCAATAGTCTGGATAAGACCGCGTTCATTGCGGAGGAAACCTTCCTTGTCTGCATCAAGAATTGCCACCAGACTAACCTCGGGAACGTCGATTCCCTCGCGCAGCAGGTTAATCCCAACCAGAACGTCAAAGACGCCTAAGCGCAGGTCTCGGATAATCTCGGTTCGCTCCAAGGTCTTGATGTCTGAGTGCATGTACTTGACCTTGACACCCATTTCCTTGAAGTAGTCCGTCAAATCTTCCGCCATCTTCTTGGTCAGGGTTGTGATAAAGGTACGTTCGTTCTTTTCAACACGGGCATTGATTTCGCCCAAAAGGTCATCAATCTGCCCCATGGTTGGGCGAACCTCAACCTCTGGATCCAGAAGCCCTGTCGGCCGGATAATTTGCTCGATAACAGTATCCGTCTGTTCATTTTCATAGTCGCCCGGCGTAGCCGATACATAAACAATCTGGTGAACATGGCTTTCAAACTCCTCTCGGCGCAGCGGACGGTTGTCCAAGGCAGACGGCAAGCGGAAACCATAATTAACCAGCATTTCCTTGCGAGAGCGGTCGCCATTGTACATGCCCCGAATCTGTCCCATGGTCATGTGACTCTCGTCAATCATAATCAAGAAATCATCAGGGAAAAAGTCCAAAAGGGTATAAGGCGGCTCTCCTTCGCTTCGACCATCCATGTGGCGAGAATAGTTCTCAACTCCATTTGTATAACCCATCTCACGCAGCATTTCGATATCGTACTCCGTGCGCTGCTTCAAGCGCTGGGCTTCCAGAAGCTTGCCTTCCTTCTCAAAGATAGCTAGCTGCTCCTCCAGCTCGGCCTGAATTTTAGCAATAGCTACTTCCATGTGGTCTTCATTGGTCACGAAGTGAGTGGCTGGGAAGATAGCCAAATGGTCCACCTCACCCAAAACTCGACCGGTCAAGGCTTCAACCTCACGAATCCGGTCAATCTCATCTCCGAAAAACTCTACCCGAAAAGCATGCTCATCCCTAGAAGCTGGGAAAATCTCCACTACATCACCACGAACCCGGAATTTACCCCGCTGAAAGTCAATGTCATTGCGCTCAAACTGGATATCTACCAGATCATTGAGCAGCTTGTCACGGGAAATCTCTAGTCCAGGACGTAGGCTAACCACACTATCGGAGTATTCCTTAGGCGATCCCAGACCATAGATACACGAGACTGAAGCCACGACAATCACGTCATTGCGCTCCAAGAGGGCCGATGTCGCTGAGTGACGGAGCTTGTCAATCTCGTCATTGACCGAGCTATCCTTTTCAATATAAGTATCGCTGGAAGGCACATAGGCCTCAGGCTGGTAGTAATCATAGTAGGAAACGAAGTATTCCACCGCGTTATTGGGGAAGAACTCCTTGAACTCACCATAAAGCTGGCCGGCCAGCGTTTTATTATGGGCGATAACCAGTGTCGGCTTGTTGACCTGAGCGCTAACCTGACTCATGGTATAGGTCTTACCAGTACCAGTCGCCCCCATGAGAATCTGGGCTTTCTCGCCTCCCTCTATATTATCCACCAGCTGCTCGATAGCCTGGGGCTGATCTCCTGAAGGCTCGTACTTAGAAACCAATTCAAATTTATTATCTGTTATTCTGTTAATCATCTTTTATTCCTCAAATTGTGCTTCTATCATTTTACCATATTTGCCCTATTTTCTCTGGATTTGGGTACAACTAAGAAGCCCGCAATTCTATCATCATCTGTCTCTTGTCACTCATCTCGTTAACTGACATAAAAAAGGCCCAGCTCAACTGGGCGAAATGCTTATTTCTTAAAGACCAGCTCCTGAGGCAGGCGATTTTCTTTTTTAAGTGACCAGTAGAGATAGGCAATGCAGCCAATCAGGACGATACTGGCAAAAATAGATCCTTCAGCACCAAAAGCTCCACCGGACAGCAAATCCACAGAAGATTGTGGGCTATAGTTCAAGATTGAGGTAGATGCTCCTTGGCCACTGACCTGAATACCATAGATATTTCCTTGCACAAAATTCCAAGCGCCGTGCATACCAGCCAGCACCCACATATTGTCATACTTGAGCATAAGGAAACAAGCAAAGATACCGTCTAGTATGATATTGACAATAGAAAGAACGGTCACACCAGGGTTAAAGAGGTGCAGTGCCCCGAATAGAGCACTAGAAATCAAGATACCAATGAAGATATTTGACTTAGCACTAACTGCTGGAAAAAGCCAACCACGCGTCACTAGCTCTTCTGTCCCACCTTGGAGAATCCAGAAAGGAATAATAGCTAGGACAAAAATCAAAGACTGCAAGTTAAGCTGACCTAATTTCAGACTGCCTGTCCCCGTTACCAAGAGCAAGACAACAACCAGTGAAAACTGAACGGCTCCAATAAGGAAGCCTTTGAGGAGATTTTTGAACCAGTCTTGTTTATAGAATCCCAAACTAGAAAAAGGACGCTTCTCACGATACCGAACCCAGAGGAAAACTGCTAGGGCGATAAAGAAGAAACCAGCTAGCTGAAAAAAGACCGTATAGTGACTAATGGCTGCCATTGCTTCTGTCCGATTAATCGTCGGATCTGCAAAGCCAAACAAGAGTCCAACAATGATACCAATTGGCAACATTCCGACAAAACTTAAAATTCCTCCTCCATAAACAAAACCAATAGCAATCAAGATAGCCAACCAAATCGGCGGAATATAACGCGATTGCTTGATAGCATCCAACATACGAGATTTAAACATATA
>JABZYU010000163.1:0-2823 GCA_015264985.1 Streptococcus sanguinis
CGCTTTGACTTCAAACGCCTCAGTATTATCACTCATGCAGAGAACTTAGCTAGTCAAAAGGTGGCTCAAAAATCTGGCTTCAGTCTCTACCGGCAGTTTAAAGGGAGCGATCGGTACACGAGGAAGATGAGAGATTATCTGGAGTACCGTTATGAGAGAGGAGATTTTAATGAGTAAGCATCAGGAAATTTTAACCTATCTTGAAAATCTTCCAATCGGAAAGAGGGTCAGTGTCCGTAGTATTTCAAACTATCTGGGAGTTAGTGATGGGACGGCCTATCGAGCTATCAAGGAAGCGGAGAACCGCGGTATTGTTGAGACCAGGCCTCGGAGCGGTACGGTTCGGGTTAAGTCCAAGAAAGTTGTCTTGGAGCATTTGACCTATAAGGAAATCGTTGATATTACAGGCTCAGAAGTATTGGCCGGAGAAGATGGTCTGGAAAAAGAGTTTAATAAATTTTCCATCGGAGCCATGACGGAGCAGAATATCCTACGCTATCTGACAGAGGGCGGTCTCCTGATTGTTGGAGATCGGACAAAAATCCAGCTTTTGGCGCTGGAAAACGAGAATGCGGTGTTGGTAACCGGAGGATTTGAAGTCAGCTCGGAAGTTCTGAAGATGGCTAATTTACTTAATATACCGGTTCTCAGGACCAAGCACGATACCTACACAGTCGCAACCATGATTAATCGTGCCCTGTCCAATATGCAGATCAAGACCGATATTTTAACAGTGGAGCAGGTCTATCGCTCCAGTCATGAGTACGGCTTCTTGCATGATACTGATACTGTTCGTGACTATCTGGATTTGGTCCGTCGCAATCGTGCCAGCCGGTTTCCGGTTATCAACCAGCAGCAGATGCTGGTGGGAGTAGTAACCATGCGAGACGCGGGGGATAAGTCTCCTCTGACAACCTTGGACAAGGTCATGACGAAAAATGTCTTTATGACAGGCCTATCTGCCAATATTGCCAATATCAGCCAGCGCATGATTGCAGAAGATTTTGAAATGATACCAGTAGTGCGCAGCAACCAGACCTTGCTGGGTGTGATTACGAGGCGGGACATTATGGAAAAAATGAGCCGTTCTCAGATTTCCAGCCTACCGACTTTCAGTGAGCAGGTAGGACAGAAGATTAGCCGTCAGGATGATTTGTTTTCCTTTACTGTTGAGCCATTTATGCTGGAGCAAAATGGTGTGCTGGCCAACGGTGTGCTGACAGAAATTTTGACTCGGATTACCCAGCAGCTCATGGTCAACAGCGGCCGCAGCCTGATAATCGACCAGCTGATGCTTTATTTCTTTCAGGCGGTTCAGATTGATGACCTGCTGCATATCCAGCCGCGTATTATCCGTCAGACTAGGCGGACAGCCATTATTGACTTTGAGATGTATTTGGAAGCGATGCTGGTTGCCAAAGCCACGATTACAGTGAAAATTAATTAAGAAGAGGAATTTAGAGAAAGAATGATTACTTTAAAATCACAGCGTGAAATTGACTTGATGGACAAGAGTGGAGATTTTCTGGCTTCGGTCCATATCGGTTTGAGAGACTTGATTAAGCCAGGCATTGACATGTGGGACATAGAAGAGTATGTCCGCAAGCGTTGTAAAGAAGACAATGCGCTGCCTCTGCAGATTGGTGTTGAAGGGTCTGTCATGGACTATCCTTATGCGACTTGCTGCTCTCTTAATGACGAGGTAGCCCATGCCTTTCCCCGTCATCAGAAACTGGTAGAAGGCGATGTCATCAGCGTTGATATGGTGGTTGGCTTGGTCGATAAGGCAGAGCTGGATGTGTCCAAGCTAGATTTTGACAATGTGGAACAGATGAAGCAACACACAGAGAGCTTCCGGGGCGGTGTGGCGGATTCTTGCTGGACCTATGCAGTAGGGAAAATTAGCCCAGAGGCTCAGCAGCTGATGGATGTGACCAAGGAATGTCTCTATCGTGGAATTGCGGCTGCCAAGGTTGGCAATCGTATCGGTGACATTGGCGCAGCTATTCAGGAATATGCTGAAAGTCATGGCTATGGTGTTGTGCGGGATCTGGTGGGTCACGGTGTTGGCCCAACCATGCATGAGGAGCCTATGGTGCCGCATTACGGTCGAGAAGGACGCGGCTTGCGCTTGCGTGAGGGAATGGTTCTGACTATCGAACCCATGATTAATACAGGTACCTGGGAAATTGATACGGACTTTGAGACCGGCTGGGCACATAAAACGCTGGATGGCGGCCTGTCCTGTCAGTATGAGCATCAGTTTGTCATTACAAAAGATGGTCCTGTCATTCTGACCAGCCAGGGAGAAGAAGGAACTTATTAGAAATCAAAGGCTGGGCACTTGTCTCAGCTTTTTTTTGAAGGAGAAGAGAGTGAAGAAATTATTTAGTAAGGTTCGCAACAATCAGTTTTTAAGAGAATTTTTCCGTTTTTATAAAGAGGCAGATAGTGAGCTGAGCAGCGTTGCAGTTGCTTATTATTGGCTGATTTCCGTTTTTCCCTTGCTCTTAATCGTGGTGAATATTTTGCCCTATTTTCACATTCCGCTGGCGGATTTTCTGACAGCCATCAAGGACATGCTACCTGAGACTTTATATGATGTTGTAGCAAAAGTCATGCGTGAAGTGCTAACCCAGCCCTCAACTGGCCTGTTGAGCTTCTCAGTCTTGTCGGCTCTTTGGACTTTTTCCAAGTCCATGAATTTCCTGCAGATTGCCTTTAACAAAGCCTATGGGGTAGCTAAGAGTCGGGGTCTGATTTCCCATCGCGTCATGAGTTTGGTTGTCAGTATTGGTCTGCAGATTCTCTTTGCCTTGGCCC
>JABZYU010000164.1:0-2779 GCA_015264985.1 Streptococcus sanguinis
GAAGCAGCGGGTCGCAGTGGCTCGGGCCATCATCACAGACCCTGAGATTCTGCTGGCGGATGAGCCGACAGGAGCCTTGGATTCCAAGTCTTCAGCGGCGTTGCTGGATGTCTTTGACGACATCAATGCACGAGGCCAAACTATTCTCATGGTGACCCACTCAACTGCAGCGGCTAGCCGCGCCAAGCGGGTGCTCTTTATCAAGGATGGGATTCTCTACAATCAAATCTTCCGAGGCGACAAGACCGAGCGGCAGATGTTCCAAGAGATTTCTGATACTCTGACAGTTATGGCAAGTGAGGTGAAAGACTAGTGTTTCGATTAGCAGCAAAATTGGCGGTATCCAATCTGATTAAGAACCGCCGTCTCTATTATCCTTTTGCACTGGCTACCTGTGTGGCTGTAGCCATTTCTTATATTTTCAACTCCTTGGCTTTTAATCCCAATCTATCCAAAATGACAGGTGCCAGCTCTGTTATCCTCGTTTTGGTCCTAGGGGTTGTTATTGTAAACATCACAGCTGGAATTATTGTCTTTTATGCCAATCAATTTGTTATGAAGAATCGCTCCAAGGAGCTAGGGCTTTATGGTATGCTAGGTCTTAATAAGAGTCATCTCTTTGTTATGACCTTTATTGAGCTACTAATCTTCGGGCTAGTGGCTGTAAGCTTGGGGCTGACTATAGGTCTTCTCTTTGACCAGTTGATTTATGCCTTTTTGCTCAAGCTCATGGGTACCAAGGTGGTTCTAGTTTCGACATTTCAACCTTTTGTATTGGTATTGATTATCATTTTCTATGCTTTTGTATTTTTCTGTTTGCTAATTAAAAACGGCTTTTACTTAAGAAAGTTTGATGCTCTGCAATTAGTCAAAGAAAAAAATAGCGGGGAGAAAAAGAGTCGCTTTTTACTCTTGCAAACTATTATTGGTATGTCTTCTCTCGCTTTTGGCTATTATCTTGCTTTAGGTGTATCTAATCCGATGGCAGCCATTATCATTTTCTTCGTAGCTGTACTTTTTGTTATTCTAGGGACTTATCTACTTTTCAATGCAGGAACAACTGTTTTCTTGCAATTTTTGAAAAAGAAGAAGACGTTTTATTATCAGCCTGATAACATGATTTCAGTATCTAATCTAATTTTTCGAATGAAGAAAAATGCAATCGGTTTAGCGACGATTTCTATTTTGTCGACAATGGTTCTGGTTACTTTATCTGGTGGAGCCAACATTTATGCTGGTGGTGATTATATGCAGAATGCCATGTTCCCGCATGATTTCAGTATTCAAGGAAAAGAAATAACAGGTGAGGTGCTGGACCAAGCTTTGACAGAGTTTGTTCAAGAGCAGCAGCTACAGATTAGTAAAAAAGTTATTTACCAGTATTATACGATAGGGGTTAGCAGCCGAGCTGGTAATCAGCTAGATATTTATTCTAAGGGACAGAAATCATTCACTCCAAATCTTTATATTTTGGCCATTTCTGAGAGTGATTATCAAGGAATGACGGGTCAAAGTCTTCAGCTTAAAGATGATGAAATAGCCATATTTGAGCAAGGACTGGAACTAGACAGCAAAAAAGATTTACAGCTAGCTGATAAAAATTTAAAAATCAAGAAAAAATTAAAAGAAGATTTCGTTTTCGGTAATCTACCCGATCCGATGAATATGATAGTGCCTGAAAAAATCTATATGGTAGCTAAAAATCCGAGTCAAATCTTTTCTTCATTGATGAACGATTACGCTGTCAATGTTAACTATTATGGAGGATTAAATCTCAAGCTTCCAAAAGAAGAACAGAGAAAACTCAAAGAAGCATACCAAGAAAAGCTAAGCAGTTTTAATACCACCTTACCTGAAAATCAAGGTATTTATGGTTCGGTGACAGCCTTCGATAAGCAAGAAATAAAAGGAATGCTAGGTGGTATGTTCTTTATTGGAATTTTCTTATCAATCGTTTTTATGCTTGGAACTGTTCTTATCATCTACTACAAGCAGATTTCTGAAGGCTATGAAGATCGAGAAGGCTTTGTTATTTTACAAAAGGTTGGATTGGACGAAAAACAAATTAAGAAAACGATTCGTAGGCAAATTCTGATAGTCTTTTTCCTACCACTAATCTTTGCTTTTCTTCATTTGGCATTTGCCTATCACATGTTGAGCTTGATTTTATCTGCTTTAGGGGTGCTGAATGCCACACTCATGTTAGTGATGACTCTGGGTGTTTGTGCTTTGTTTATTGCAGTATATGTTGGTGTTTTTCTCATTACATCTCGCAGCTATCGTAAAATTGTGGCCATGTGATAGCAGAGACAGGCATCATATACCTTTCATCTATTTTAAAGACTTAGGCTGAGATTTCTCTCAGCCTTTCTTTTCGGTAAATTTCTGAGAAGGATTCCTAAAAGGGAGGAAATATGATAAAATAGGGCGTTAATGCAATTAGGAGAGTAAAAATAGATGAATATTTTTAGAAAAAAAGATGCCAGCAAGGATAGAACGGGCATGCGCCGTCATTTGAAAATTCCTGATCTGATTTTGCTTGGTATTGGTGCCATGGTAGGAACTGGGATTTTTACCATCACAGGGACTGGAGCGGCCAAATATGCTGGGCCTGCTCTGACAGTTTCGATTGTCATTTCAGCTCTTTGTGTGAGTATTTCAGCTCTTTTTTACGCTGAGTTTGCTTCACGGATCCCGGCCAATGGCGGAGCCTATAGTTATATTTATGCGGTTCTGGGAGAATTTCCTGCTTGGCTGGCTGGCTGGCTGACCATCATGG
>JABZYU010000165.1:0-2762 GCA_015264985.1 Streptococcus sanguinis
AGCTTACACCCAAGATAGCAGAGTTTGGCTGATTGATGATTGGCCCAAAGGACTGAACGCCAAACATACCCAAGTTACTGATTGTGAAGGTTGAGTTTTGCAGCTCGCTCGGAGCTAACTTGCCTTCCAAAGTACGTCCGATTACATCTTTAAAAGCTACCACAAGCTCTGATAGGCTCATTTGTTCTGCGTTGTAGACAACTGGTGTCATCAGGCCATTATCCATACCGACTGCCATTGAAAGGTTGACATAGTTGTGTGTGATAATGGTCTTTCCATCCTCTGTCAAGGTCGAATTGAGGTAAGGATGTTTCATCAGTGTCTTTACAACAGCTAGCGAAAGCAGGTCTGTGACAGTTACTTTCTTGCCAGTTGCTTCCATGATTGGCTCCAGCACTTTTTTACGCAAGGCCAGCATTTCTGTCATATCAACATCATAGTTAAGTGTGAATGTTGGCGCCGTCAGGTAAGATTCTACCATCCGCTGAGCGATAACCTTCCGCATTGGCGTCATTGGAATACGCTCAATTTCACCGTAAGGAGTGACATTATCAGGCACTTCTTCAACTTTTTCAATTTGAGCAGGAGATTTGATTGTATCGCTCTCAACATTCTCAGGCAAGAAAGCAAGAACATCTTTCTTCATAATCTTGCCACGATGGCCAGTTCCTTGAATCTCTTGCCAAGCGATATTATGTTCTTGAGCAATTCGTTTTGCCAGTGGTGAAATTCGCACCACATTTGTATCTTTATAAGTTTCCACGTCTTCTTTGTGGACACGACCGTTTGCACCTGAGCCAGAAACGTCGTAGAGGTTGATCCCTAAATCATCCGCTAATTTTCTAGCTGCAGGAGTCGCTCTTAGCTTATCATCAGCCATGACCTCTCCAATTCTATTATAAGATATTAAGGACGCAGAGGGCAATGAAAAAATAGGAGATTGACGCTGTGTTCGATGAACACAAGGAATCCATCTTTTTTTCACAGACCTCCGTCCGAATTCAATTACATGATACTAAGGACTTGAAAAACGACTGAAAAATAGGAAATCTACACAGGCTTCGATGAAGCCAAGAAGATTTATCTTTTTTCCATGCTTTTAGTCCATGTTCAACTCTACAAGTAACTTGGATACGAAACGTATCTCAAGTTGCTACAGCTGCCGCTATCGGCGTTCAACCTTGTAGACTTATTAATTCGCTCATCGGATAAAATTGGTCCGAATAACGATTGTCTGTAATTGGTAAAATTCTAGCTACTTTGACCCTCTACACAAGATTAGATTACATAAAATAATTTATGTAATCTAATTCATAAGAAAGCCTTTTCTTTATTATACCTTATTCTTTATGATATGTCTTCCGAATAGCGTCTTTGATGCTTTCAACGGTCGGAATCATTGCGTTTTCCAAGTTTTGCGCATAAGGCATTGGCACATCTTCACCTGCACAACGGCGGATTGGAGCATCTAGATAGTCAAATGCTTCAGACTCAGAAATAATAGCTGAAATCTCTCCGATATAGCCACTTGTTTTGTGGGCATCATTAACCAGAACAACCTTACCAGTCTTCTTAACAGAATTGATGATATCCTTATCAAGCGGCACCAATGTACGTGGGTCGACCACTTCTACAGAGATGCCTTCTTCTCCCAATTCTTCCGCTGCCTGCATGACACGGCGAAGCATTTTTCCGTAGGTAACAACTGTTACATCGGTACCTTCTTTTTTGATTTCACCTACACCGAGTGGGATTACATACTCAGGATCTAGTGGCACCTCGCCTTTTTGGTTAAATTCAGACTTGTATTCTAGGATAATGACCGGGTTGTTGTCTCGGATAGAAGCTTTAAGGAGCCCCTTCATATCTGCCGGAGTTCCTGGAGCGACTACCTTAAGCCCTGGAATGTGGGTAAACCAAGATTCCAAAGCCTGAGAGTGCTGAGCCGCTGAGCCAACTCCATTACCTGCTGCACAGCGAACAGTCATTGGCACCTGCCCTTTTCCGCCAAACATATAGCGCGTTTTAGCGGCTTGGTTTACAATAGCATCCATGGCGATTACAGAGAAGTCCATAAATGTCATGTCTACGATTGGACGCAGCCCTGTCATAGCTGCTCCAGCTGCTGCTCCAGAAATAGCTGCTTCTGAAATCGGACAGTCACGTACACGCTCTGGCCCGAACTCTTCCAGCATACCAACAGATGTTCCGAAATCTCCACCAAAGACTCCGACATCTTCTCCCATCAAGAGTACATTTTCATCGCGACGCATTTCCTCAGACATAGCGAGGATAATGGTGTCACGAAAAGACATAGTTTTAGTTTCCATTTTCTTTTTCTCCTCTCTTTAGTCTGCGTAAATATCTTCAAAGGCAGATTCAAGCGGCGGGAACGGACTTTCTTCTGCAAACTTCACAGACGCTTCTACTGCTTCTTTGACTCCAGCTTGAATAGCTTCCAGCTCTTCCTCGCTTGCAATCTTGTTTTCCAGCAAGTATTTACGCAGATTTTCGATTGGATCTTTTTTCTTCCATTCTTCTACTTCTTCACGAGTACGGTATTTACCTGGGTCAGAAGATGAATGTCCCAACCAACGATAAGTGACGCTCTCAATCAAGACAGGTCCTTTACCACTGCGAACATGCTCTACAGCTTTTTGGAAGCCTTCATAGACATCCAAAACATTATTGCCATCTTCGATGAACATTCCTGGAATGCCATAAGCTGCGCTGCGCTCGTGGATGTGCTCTACATTGGTCAT
>JABZYU010000166.1:0-2755 GCA_015264985.1 Streptococcus sanguinis
CCCTCTGGAATGACAAGTTTATAATCAAATTCAAATCCAACTTTAACCGATGCATCTACACAATATTCCGTCTGCATTCCACATAAAACTAGACGACCAATATCTTCTTTATCCAAGTAATCCTTCAAATCTGTCTCTTTAAATATACTATTATACTTCTTCTGAAAGACCTTTTCGTCTGATTTTCGATTCAAGAGAGGAGACAGCTGCCAATCTTCCAATGCACTATCTTCTGGATTTTCAATATGCTGAATATAGATAATTTCGACACCTTTACTCCTAGCCTGATGCTGCAGAAAGGAAATTTTATCCATCATTTTATCAGACTGAAAACCTGTCTCCACTAAGATATTTTGTACATCTATAATGATTAGAGCTGTTTTCATTCTTCTATTTCCTTCAGATATTCTACAAAGGCATTGTAGGTCTCCAAGGTCTGCGGATAGATGGGTATCCCTTTGCGAGCCAAATGCTCCACAGTCCTTGCTGTTTCATAGGCCACAGCCTGATTGAGCGACCGCTGAGCTAGCTCTCTAGCCTTATCCAC
Source organism: Streptococcus sanguinis (assembly GCA_015264985.1). Classification (GTDB taxonomy): domain Bacteria; phylum Bacillota; class Bacilli; order Lactobacillales; family Streptococcaceae; genus Streptococcus; species Streptococcus sanguinis_S. The sequence goes on from JABZYU010000166.1 coordinate 548, forward strand.
TCCCGGAAAGTCCCGGTTGTGCTCTATATAGTCGGCGACATAGACGACCTTGTCCAGCTCAGACATGGTGCCACTGCCCACTGTATGAATCTCGATGGCTCGCAGAATCTCAGCATCTTCGATGCCTAAATCTTCCTGAATCTTGTAAATGCCCACCATGCCATGCCAGACATTGTTGCCCCAATTTTTCATGTCAGGATCCAGCCGATATTTGTCAATCAAGGCCAGAAATTCCTCATCTGAAACCTTTTTGGCATAGTCGTGTAGGAGTCCTGCCAGACCCGCTTTTTCAACATCAAGACCGAAGCGCTCCGCTAATTCTCGGGCAGCCTTTTCCACACCCAGACAATGCCGCAGGCGCTTCTCGGGCATGACTGTTTCCATCTTAGCCAGCAAGGCCTCACGGCTTATACTGATATAGCTTTCATAGGTCATAGGTAAAGCCCTTCTTTCTCAATATAGTCTAAGACTGGCTGAGGCAGCAAGAAATTAGGAGTCCGTCCCTGAGCCAGAAAATCCCGCACCATGCTGGAGGAAATATCCATAAGCGGTACATCTACCCAGATGACAGGGTAAGAAGTCCCCGCCTTGTAGCGCGGCCGCTGAACACCGACAAACTGAACCAGCTCAACCAGCTCATCAATCCGATACCACTTGGGTAGGTAGTCCACCATATCCGCACCGATGATAAAATAATAGTCCGTATCTGGATGCTGTTCTGTCAGTAGCTTCATGGTGTCGTAGCTGTAAGAAATTCCCTTGCGCTCCAGCTCAATGGTTTCAATCCCTAGTCCTTCAATGCCCTCAATAGCCAGCTCCAGCATTTTCAGCCGATGCTGCTCATCAATAGTTTCTTTCTTATCCACATGGGGCGGCTCGTACTCTGGCATGAGCAGAACCTGATCCAAGCCCAACTGTTGCCGGACCTGATCCGCCACGACCAAATGAGCATTGTGGATAGGATTGAAATTTCCACCTAAAATACCAATCTGCTTGCGTTTTTTATCTTTAACTTCTGGTTCTAATTCCACCTTGGTAAAGGGGGTTAGTAATTCAATAGCCATAGGCTGACATCTCCACAGAAATTTTTCCTTAAATTTGCTTGACTTTGACAGAGAGTTTACGATTTTCCTTTTTGCTGGACTGCTTGTAGAGAATCAAGATCCGGCCAATCTTCTGCACCGTATCAACTCCGATTTCCTCTTCCAGAATCTCAGCAACTTCATGGATATTCTCATCTGTATTCTGCAAGAGCGTAACCTTAATCAGCTCTCTGGCATCCAGTGCCTGACGGACGCTGGTTTTGATTTGGTCATTAAGTCCATTTTTCCCAATCTGAATGATAGGCTTGAGACTATGTGCCTGACTGTTGAGAAAGGCGCGTTGTTTTGATGTTAGTGTCATGTTCTTCTATAAGGCTTGATACAGCTAGGATTCGCTTTACTCCCCACTATTCATGGCCTTTTCCTTCCTTATTTTAAGGGAATTTCTTCCCCTTGGTGTCTTGAGTATTATATAATAGCTTTCCGAGTGACAACCGCCACACCCTCTGGCGCCCAACCAGCTACTCGGGCAGGACCACTGACGCGAATCCAGCCCAAACCTGAGAAGACGATATCTGTCTTGTCCTTGATGGTAAATTCATACTTGACCAAGGCTGGAAATTCTTCCTTTTCCTTGCCAACTGGCGGCACTAAGAGACTGCCGACATGCTTGTCATAAAAGTCGCTAGCACCTTCCAACTTAGTCCGGTGGAGCTTAAGCTCATTATCAAAATAAGCTGTGAAGCCTTGCTTGTCTCCTGCCACAAAATCGAAACGGCCTAAACCACCCAAAAAGAGGGTTTGCTCTGGATTGAGCTGGTAGGTTTTGGGTTTGATTTCCTTTTTGGGACTGATGTATTTGAGATTCTTAGCAGAAAGATAGTGAGCCATCTGGTGACGATGGATAATGCCCGGCGTATCATAGATATGACTGCCATCCGCCAAAGGAATCTCGATTTTATCCAGAGTTGTGCCTGGGAAGCGCGAAGTCGTAATAATATCCTTATCGCCCGTGATTTCCTGAATAATGGCGTTAATCAAAGTGGACTTGCCTACATTAGTCACGCCAACCACATAAACGTCACGTCCCTTGCGGCAATACTCAATCTTGTCAATCAAATCCTTGATCGCCTGCTTGTTCTGAGCAGAAGTCAATACCACATCG
>JABZYU010000167.1:0-2743 GCA_015264985.1 Streptococcus sanguinis
CGGTATGAATGACCGTCAGGCTGAGGCGGTTCAAACAACAGAAGGGCCTTTGCTGATTATGGCGGGAGCTGGATCGGGTAAGACCCGTGTCCTGACCCACCGTATTGCCTATTTGATTGATGAAAAGATGGTCAATCCTTGGAATATCCTTGCCATTACCTTTACCAATAAGGCGGCGCGGGAGATGAGAGAACGGGCTGAAAAACTTAAAACGGAAGCTCAAGATTGCTTAATCGCTACCTTCCACTCCATGTGTGTGCGCATTCTGCGACGAGAAGCAGACCATATTGGCTACAACCGCAACTTCACCATCGTTGATCCAGGTGAACAGCGGACTCTGATGAAGCGGATTCTCAAAAATCTCAATCTAGATCCTAAAAAGTGGAATGAGCGCGCTATTCTGGGGACCATTTCCAATGCTAAGAACGACCTGATTGATGAGGTGGCCTATGCAAATCTAGCTGGTGACATGTATACAGAGATTGTGGCCAAGTGCTACACGGCCTATCAAAAGGAATTGCGCCAGTCTGAGGCCATGGACTTTGATGATTTGATTATGCTGACCCTGCGCCTTTTTGATCAAAATCCTGATGTCTTGACCTACTACCAGCAACGTTACCAGTATATCCATGTGGACGAGTATCAGGATACCAACCATGCCCAGTACCAGTTGGTCAAGCTCTTGGCTTCCCGCTTTAAGAATATCTGTGTGGTCGGAGACGCTGACCAGTCTATCTATGGCTGGCGGGGAGCCGATATGCAGAATATTCTGGACTTTGAAAAGGATTATCCAGAAGCTAAGGTAGTCCTGCTAGAGGAAAATTATCGCTCAACCAAGACCATTCTTCAGGCGGCTAATGAAGTCATCCGAAACAACCGCAACCGCCGTCCTAAAAATCTCTGGACTCAAAACGAAGACGGTGAGGAAATTGTCTACTATCGGGCTAATGACGAGCAGGATGAAGCTCTTTTTGTCGCCCGAACTATTGATCAGCTGAGCCGAGAAGGATACAGTCATAAGGATTTTGCAGTTCTTTACCGGACCAATGCCCAGTCACGGACGGTGGAGGAAGCCCTGCTAAAGTCCAATATTCCCTATACTATGGTCGGTGGCACCAAGTTCTACAGCCGCAAGGAAATCCGCGATGTTATTTCTTATCTCAATCTCATCGCCAATCCTAGCGATAATATCAGCTATGAGCGCGTGGTCAATGAGCCTAAGCGTGGTGTCGGACCAGGAACGGTGGAGAAAATTCGGGATTTTGCGTCCAGTCAGGAAATCTCCTTGCTAGATGCGTCGGCCAATATCCTGCTGTCTCCAGTCAAGGGCAAGGCGGCTCAGGCGGTCTATGATTTTGCTAATATGCTTCTGGATTTGAGGGAGCGCTTGGACGACTTTACAGTGACGGAGTTGGTAGAAGCCGTACTGGAAAAGACAGGTTATGCTGCGGCCTTAGCTGCGCAGGCAACCTTGGAGAGCCAAGCTCGGATTGAAAATATTGAAGAATTCCTGTCTGTAACCAAGAATTTTGACGAAAGTCCAGACAATCCTACTGATGAGTCTGGTCTTGATAAGCTCAGCCGTTTTCTCAATGACTTAGCCTTGATCGCAGACACAGATGATGGGGATACGGAGAGTTCCGAAGTGACTCTAATGACCCTCCACGCAGCCAAGGGATTGGAATTTCCAGTCGTCTTTCTGATTGGTATGGAGGAAAATGTGTTTCCTCTGAGCCGGGCGTCTGAAGATGAGGATGAGCTGGAAGAGGAGCGGCGCCTGGCCTACGTCGGTATCACCCGAGCAGAGAAGATTCTCTATCTGACCAACGCCAATTCCCGTATGCTTTATGGTAAAACCAACTATAATCACCCTACTCGCTTCCTGAGAGAAATCAGCTCAGACTTGCTAGACTATCAGGGACTGGCTAGACCGGCAAATAGCTCTTTTAAAGTCAGCTATACCAATAGCGACACCAGCAAGTTCGGCCAGGGCATGAGTCTGGCCCAGGCTCTGCAGGAGAGGAAGCGTCAGGCAGCACCAAGTTCCATTTCTACAGGCAGTCTGCCTTTTGGAAAGAGCAGTCAGAGCCGGCCATCTAAGCCGGAAGTTGCTTGGGCTATCGGAGATATTGCCTACCATAAGAAATGGGGCGATGGGACTGTTCTGGCAGTCTCTGGCAGCGGCAACAGTCAAGAGCTTAAGATTAATTTCCCAGAAGTCGGTCTGAAGAAAGTGCTGGCCAGCATAGCACCGATTGAGAAAAAATCATGATGAGGCGGTCGATTGAAGCCTGGATCTATCATCCAGAGGATAGGGAAATCTTGCTCTTGAAAGTTGAGGATGAGAAAGTTTCCTTTTGGCAGCCCATTACTGGTGGGATTGAGAGTGGTGAGAGTCCAGAAGAAGCCTGCCTTCGTGAAATAAAAGAGGAGACCGGCATGCTCTTAGCTTGTTCAAGTCTGACGACTCTTGGAGATTTCACAGTAAAGATTGATGAAAATCTGACCATCCACAAAAATCTCTTTCTAGTTCTGACAGAACAGAAGGAAATCCAGATTTCTGATGAGCATGTGGGGGCTCAGTGGGTAGCTTTAGACAAAGTTTCGTCGCAGTTGTACTGGCCCAGCAATCAGGCGACTTTTGAGATTATAAAAGAGAAGCTATAAGATATAGCTTCTCTTTATTTCTTTTGATAAGGAAATTCTATTAGTCAAGCGAGCCGTTTAGTGGTAGACTTATCAC
>JABZYU010000168.1:0-2723 GCA_015264985.1 Streptococcus sanguinis
CTGATTGACTTCCTTTGGAAAAAGTAGAAAAGAGCAGTTACTGGCAAGCAAATCCAGTGACTGTTTTTTCTTTGAACTTCTTTGAGAAATGTTGTAAAATGTATCTATTATCTCAAGCCCTTAATGGATGAGATAATAATAACTCCATCATTGCAGCAACTTATCTGAAGCACTCTGAACATCAAAAGGAGCGAAAATCACAAGCTCAAGAAACAGAAATTCGAGTCACTCAGAAAGAAGTTTGCTCTATAAAAAAAGCTATAGAATTTGGGAAACTATGGCGGGAGGAAAAGAGGAAAAAATATGAAATTCAAAAAAACTTTAATGACAGCAGGAGCCTTGCTGGCTACTCTGTTTACTGTATCGACCGCAGCTGCCGATTCAAATGTTCAGAAAGTCATTGATGAGACTTACGTGCAGCCTGAGTATGTCCTGGGTTACTCCTTAGATGAGAGCCAAAAACAGCAGACCTTGCAGATGCTTGGCTACAATTCATCCAGTGACAGCAAGCCACTTAAGACCATGACACCGGAAGTCTACTCTAAAATCATGGATGTTGCCAACGACCCTAGTCTGCAGCTTTATTCTTCTGTAAAAATCCAGAAGTTAGGCAGCAATAAGGCATTAGAGGTCAAAATTGTTACTCCGCAAAATATCACTAAGGTTACAGAAGATATGTATCGCAATGCAGCTGTTACTCTGGGTGTTCAGCACGCGCAGATTACCGTTGCAGCACCAATTCCAGTAACTGGTGAGAGCGCCTTGGCAGGGATTTACTACTCTCTAGAAGATAACGGTGCGACCATTCCTCAGGAAAATAAAAACCTAGCGCAGGAAGAACTGGCTGCCCTTTCTGGTATCAATGCTGAAAATACAGGTAAGGAAGGCTATGACGCAGACAAGCTCAACGTAGCCCTAGCTGATATCAAAGCGGCTGTCGCCAATGCTAAGAAGAACAACAGTAATCTGACAGCAGATGATGTCCGTAAGATTGTTGAAGAAACCTTGAAAAACTACGGTCTGACTCAGTCGGTGACCAGTGACCAAATCAACCTCATCGTGAATTTCGCTGTTAATCTTTCAAACAGCGGAGTCATTACAGATTCTGACTTTACAAAGACACTTAGTGACTTGAAAGACAGCATTGTTTCAAAGGCAGGGGATACCTTTAACAATATTAACCTCAACTTTGATGCAGACGGACTCCTTCAAGAAGGCGGTAATTTCTTTTCTAATATCTGGAATGCCATTGTCAACTTCTTTAAAGGATTGTTTGGCGGTTAATTCCAAGACTATGTAAAACAAGGCTAGGACATTTTAGTCCTAGCCTTGTTTGTTTTTACAGTTATCATTTAAAATAAGATTTGTTTGTTACTCCCACTCTACAGTTGCAGGTGGTTTGCTGGTGATATCGTAGACGATGCGGTTGACGTGATCCACCTCGTTTACAATACGAACAGAGATTTTTTGCAGAACATCCCAAGGAATCTTGGCAAAGTCAGCTGTCATGCCATCAATAGAAGTGATAGCGCGAATCGCAATTGTGTAGTCGTAAGTCCGGCCGTCTCCCATGACCCCAACAGATCGGACGCCAGTATTAACAGTAAAGTATTGCCAGATGTCGCGGTCAAGACCAGCTTTTGCAATTTCTTCGCGGAGAATAGCATCAGATTCGCGGACAGTTTCCAATTTTTCATCAGTGATTTCTCCCATGACACGAATAGCAAGTCCTGGTCCTGGGAATGGCTGGCGCCAGACAATTTCATCAGGCATACCAAGCTCTGTACCCAAAGCACGAACTTCATCCTTATAAAGTGTGTTCAACGGCTCAATCAGCTCAAACTGCATGTCCTCCGGAAGACCACCAACGTTATGGTGGGACTTGATAGTCTGAGCAGTGTCGGTTCCAGATTCGATAACGTCTGTATAGAGCGTTCCCTGAGCCAAGAATTTTACATCTTTTAGTTTGCTGGCTTCGTCGTCAAAGACATAAACAAACTCGTTTCCGATGATTTTACGTTTTTGCTCTGGATCTGAGACACCAGCTAGTTTGTCAAGGAAACGTTTAGCTGCGTCAGCCTTAATGATATTTAAACCAAATTTGCCACCCAGCATATCCATGACCTGATCTGCTTCGCCTTTACGCAAAAGACCATGATCCACAAAGATACAGATTAGTTGATCGCCGATTGCTTTCTGCAAGAGAACACCGACAACAGAAGAGTCTACACCGCCAGAAAGTCCCAACAACGCCTTCTTATCACCAACGATTTGGCGGATTTTTTGAATTTCCATGTCAATGAAGTTATCCATAGACCAGTCGCCTTTAGCTCCACAAATATTCAGAGCAAAGTTTCGCAGGATATCATAACCAAACTCTGAATGACGAACCTCAGGGTGGAACTGAATGCCGTAGATTTTCTTAGTTGGATTTTCAATAGCTGCAAAAGGACAGTCAGCAGAAGTACCAGTACGGACAAAGTCAGCAGGAATCTCTGTTACCGCATCTCCGTGGCTCATAAGAACTAGCTGGCTTTCAGGTGTTCCGTTGAAAAGGCTGGAGTTAGCAGTATGTGACAGAGTTGACTGACCATATTCACGATTTCCAGCATGACCAGCAGGGACAACCTTGCCCCCCAGCTTGTGAGTCAACAGCTGCATACCATAGCAGATTCCCAAAATCGGGATTCCCAACTCAAAGATTTCCGGGTCAATATCAAAAG
>JABZYU010000169.1:0-2689 GCA_015264985.1 Streptococcus sanguinis
TTCCAAGATTTTTTCGTTTAACTCATCTGTTTCTTTTTTCATGCTTTCAATTCGATAACACTGTTATCACCTTTCTTCCTTTATTATAAATTCTGATAATTTAACTGTCAAGGAAAAACAAAAGAGACCGAGAAATATTTTCATCGGTCTAGTTCTATTCCTTTTTTTCTTGTAAACATGACAAAAGGAGCTTATTAACAAACTCCTATAGAATTTTACTTTTTATTGGGTGCATAAATCATGCCAGTACAGTCGAAATCTTCCTGTCGGCGAAAGCCGAGCTCTTGATAAAAAGTTAGATTTTTATCTGATTGCTCCGTTGCCAACTGGATTTGGTAAACATCCTTAAATCTTTCCAACGTCTGCTGAAGAAGGCTCCGGCCAATCCCCTGACGCTGGTAGTGTGGATACACCAACAAATCCTGAATAAAGACAATGGTAAGCCCATCTCCGACCACTCGGATCAAACCAACCAACTTGTCTTCGTTATAGGCCGCCATCACAAACAAGGACTGATGGAAGGCCTGCTCTAACTGCTGAGGTCGATTAGTGTAATTGCTCCAACCAACCGAAGCATAGAGATCTAGCACTGCTGCAAAATCCAGCTGAGGATTTGTTTTATAATGAATCATAGTCCTCTCCTTGTTTTTTCTCTGTTTGATTGCCGAAACCTTCTAAAACTTTATCGAACTTGAGTCAGCACTCCGTCTTGCATCTCATAAACCTTATCAACCTCGTCCAGCAAGCGGGTATCATGAGTAATCATGACCACGCTCTTATGGAATTTCTGGGTCACTTCTTTGAGCAGATGGACCACGCGCTTGGCCCGCTCCGTATCCAGACTAGCTGTCGGCTCATCAGCCAAAATAATATCAGGGCTATTATAAAGTGCTCGGGCGATAGCAGCTCTCTGCCGTTCCCCGCCGGACAACTCTTTCGGATACTGCTTGAGTGTTCCTTTAAGATCCAGCAGCTCAATCAGACTGTCTAGATCTGTTCTCTCCTTTTTAGATAAACGGTCAATCAGCTGAAACTGGTCTTCGATTTTCAAAAAAGGTATGAGATTGGAAGCCTGCAAAATAAAGCCGAAATCATTGAAACGCAGGGCTGCCCGTTCCTTTTCCTTGAGCTGGGAAGTATCTTTCCCATGCAGGAGAATCTGTCCTTTTGAGGGAGTTTGCAAATGGCCCAGCAAGGTCAGAAAGGTTGTTTTACCTGAGCCTGATGGCCCAATAATAGCTACAAACTGCCCCGCTTCCAGTTGGAAGTCAGTTGGTTTCAGGGCTTGGACCAGCGTATGCCCCTGACCATATTCTTTTGTAACCCCTTTTAGTTCTATGATTGACATTTACTCACCTCCGATTGCTGTGATAGGGTCAATTTTCAGAACCCGGTGAATGGACAAAAGTCCGACAGCCAGTGACATGAAAATAATGAGGACAATCAATCCAGCATAAGCTCTCCAGTCACTGTAAAAAGGCATAGAAGCCGGCAAGACTAGCTGGGTTCCCAAAAGAGCCAAAACAGCTAAGCTGATTCCCAGAGTGGATAGGATGAAAATCTGCCAGAAAATAGAAGCAATAATCTTCCCACTGGCAATTCCTTGAGCGCGCATAATACCATAAAGATGTGTCTTTTGGATGGTAATGATGTACATAAAAATTCCCAATACCAAAAATGTAATCAGAACCATTGCCCCAATCATAAAGGAAAAAGTCAGTACCTGAGGCTGATAACCAGGGATATTTTCTATAAAATCACTCATGGAGAGCTGACTAAGTCCAGCTTCTTCAATCTTCTGACCATCCTTGACCACAAGTGCACTGATATTCTTAACCTGACTAGAGCCGTACTTTAACTCCCTGAAATCATCTAGATCCATAAAAATTACAGGTTGCGTAAAGAAGCTATTATCCTCTGTGAAACCAACAACCTGATAAAGGCGCTCACTTCCATTAAGCTGAAGCTGGTCGCCTAGTTTCACACCTTTTTGCTGGAGGCGCTTATCCGCAATAACTTCATAAGCATTCTCAGCAGGACGTCCCTCAATAATGTCAGGCGCTAGAAAACTATCCCAAGAGAGACCAAAAACCTGAGCATTGAGTTTATCAGTCCCATCTTCATAATTGGCCACTGCTGACGTTTGTCCCAAAGCAGCGATTGAGTCCCCTTGAAGCAGACGACTGTACTCCTCTTCCTTGAGAGTCGAAGCTATTAGATTCTTATTGGCGTACTCCGACAAGACGATCGACTCAGCATGCCATTGGTCCAAAGCCAAGCGATTGAGCCTAGCCAAACCGACGGAAAGACTAGATAAAAAGAAAACCATATAGGTAATGAGAAAGACCACAGCAACTACTAAACGATAGCGTCCGCGACTGTAGACAATCTCTTTAAAAGCTAAAAACAAAGCTGTCCTCCTTTGATATATTCCAGACTATTATACCATAAAGAAGCAAACTGGATAAACTATCCTGTCAATCTCCCTCCATATGCTCTCTGACAAAACCCGCTAGACCGACAGCTGTCACTCTAGCATGAAAATCACTCATTTGCTGAGCCTTATAGCAAGGATGAGCCAGCCAGTAAGTCAGGGTTCCCATAAAGGACGCGGCTTGATGATTCAGGAGCAAGTCCACCTCAACCTCCTCTAAATGTGGATCAGCCAAGGAAATACTCTGCGAGAAAA
>JABZYU010000016.1:0-27143 GCA_015264985.1 Streptococcus sanguinis
AAAAAATGGTATAATAAAACTATCTTTGTTAATTAAAATAAGAGGGAGTCTCATGTTTAAATCGAAAAAGTGGATTTTTATTCTTTTCATTGTTATTGCCCTTCCGATTCTTATTATAAATCTACCATTTTTGACTAAGCCTCAATATAGTAACGATGGTAAGTTTATTCTTGAGCATCAAGATTCTATTAAAAAAAAGATAATTGAAAACTTGGATTTCGAAAAGAAACACATAAAATCTGTGACACTTTTGCCAGGTTCTGCTAGCGGAGAGTATGACAATGGCGGTGACGTGAGTGGGAATTATCATATCTATTTTTCAGCCTATGTCAATGATAATAAAGAACAATCATTAAGAGCGGAATTGTCTTTTCCAGATGCTGGCATTGCACCCTTTACTTTTATCCATCCTAACCCTTATAAAGACAAAAGTCAGGATATGAGTACCTGGTATATGGGCGAGATTGAAATATCGGAAGACTCTTCTTGGGATTGGAAGCGAGAGCAGGATGATGCAAAGGAAGCCTTGTATAATTTTTCGAATGCTCTTGCTGATTCAGGAAAGAATATTGTGTATCGGGTTCAAAAAGAAAGGGCGATTCGTTTCTTTAATGAATGGCTACAAGTACATCAGGAAAATTTCAAATCAGCGATTCAATCAGAACTGTATAGGGAACTTCCAGAACTCGAACAATCATTGGGAAAGATTCAAAGTATTCGTCTGAGTGAACATCAGTCCTATTTTCCATCTTCTTCTAGAGAACTTAGTTTCGATATATCCTTTGAAAAATATCCTGAAGAAGTTGCAACCATAAAAGGAGTGGTTCGTTCTCAGAGTGAACAATCTATCTTTCAAGATTCTTCAGCGTCCGCATCTATAAGTTTTGACAATGGACGTTTTGTCATTGATTCTGAGAATGATTCAAAGCTATATTCCATTTTTAGTAAGAGTAGACTAGGAAGCAGTGCAGGGGACATATCTTATTACCTCCCAAAGGATCATGGACATAGCATTTTAATTCCGTGAAAATCGAGCAAGCCATTGGCTTGCTGTTTTTCATCTGATAAAAGAATGGTATAATAGTTGATAGTCGTGAGAAGTAGATTAATGAATTTGGGAGAATGATGAAAAAGAGAGTTAGAAATAATAAATGATAGCGATATAATCTATCAACTTGGAAAAGAAAAGGAATAAAATTTTTAATTTTAAATGAGGAGGTACCCCATGAATGAAATCAAATGTCCCAACTGCGGGGAGGTTTTTACAGTTAATGAGAGCCAGTACAGTGAGCTTTTGTCGCAGGTTCGGACAGCAGAGTTTGACAAGGAGATTCATGCTCGGATTGAGCAGGAACTGGCTTTAGCAGAGCAAAAATCCCAGAATGCCCAACAAGCTTTGCTATCGCAGAAAGAGCAGGAAATTAGCAATCTTCAAAGTCAGATTGCTCAGTTTGAGACCCAGCAGGAGTTGGCTAAGAAAGAGGCGGAGCAGGCAGCTAGTCTTCAATTACAGGAGAAGGATAAGGAAGTTCAGCAATTGGAAAGTCAGCTGACCACTCTGCGTTTGGAGCATGAAAATCAACTGCAAAAGACCTTGTCTGCGCTGGAAAAAGAGCGTGATGAGGTAAAGAATCAGCTAGTTTTGCAAGAAAAGGAAGCAGCACTCGCCCAGACTTCTCTCAAAGAGCGCTATGAGGTAGAGCTGCGGCAGAAAGACGAGACCATAGAGTTCTACAAGGATTTCAAGGCAAAGCAGTCTACTAAGATGATTGGCGAGAGTTTGGAACAGCACTGCGAGTACGAGTTTAACAAGAACCGTATGGCTATGTTCCCACGAGCGGAGTTTGGCAAGGACAATGATGCCAGAACCGGCAGCAAGGGTGACTACATTTACCGTGAGGTGGATGAAAATGGCGTGGAAATTCTCTCCATCATGTTTGAGATGAAAAATGAAGGCGATGAGACAGCGACCAAGAAGAAAAACGAGCATTTCTTCAAAGAGCTGGATAAGGACCGGCGGGAGAAAGGCTGTGAGTATGCTATTCTGGTGACACTTCTTGAGGCTGACAGCGAGCTCTACAATTCGGGTATTGTCGATGTGTCCTATGCCTATGAGAAGATGTATGTTATCCGACCACAGTTCTTCCTACCCATGATTACCCTTTTGCGTAATGCTGCGCTCAACTCGCTCCAATACAAGCGGGAACTGGCCTTGGTGCGGGAGCAGAATATTGATATTACGCATTTTGAGGAAGATTTGGATGCCTTTAAAGTAGCTTTTGCCAAGAACTATCAGTCTGCTTCGACCAACTTTGGCAAGGCAATCGAAGAGATTGATAAGGCCATCCGCCGGATGGAAGAAATTAAGAAATTCCTGACGACCTCTGAAAACCAGCTGCGCTTGGCAAACAACAAACTGGATGATGTCTCTGTCAAAAAACTGACACGCAAAAATCCTACCATGAAAGCTAAGTTTGAAGCTTTGAAGGGAGAATGAAGATTTAAACTATGGGAAATAATGTATATTATGAAAAACTAGTAAATGATGTGACTGAGGCAATAAACCAGCTAAAACTAGTAATTTTTATAGGTGCCGGAGTTTCTATTGCTCAAGGATATCCCAACTGGAATAATTATATTGAACATCTTATTAAGTATTGGCAAGGACAAGTTTTATCTGAAAGTGGTGAAAAAAAACTTGGTAGAGAACATCACTTAATTTTTGATTTAATTAGTAAATCTTATATTAGTAATAAACGAAAAGTTGATTTAGTAAACTATGAATTAAAGAAAATTTTTGGTGAAGACTTTGAAAAACGACGACTAGATTTTGAAAAAAGTTATTTTAAAAATTTACTACCGTATTCAATGGTTAATCAAACAGTAGAATCTTTAGCAAGTTTAAATGCAATATTTATTACTTCTAACTACGACTATGAAATTGAAAATCATATTAAACGTTTAAAGAATTCTGTAGTTACTATCAATGATCTCAATGAATTTACCAAGAACAAAAATGGGAAGCTACAATTTGGTGATGTTCTACATATTCATGGGACACCAGATTGTGATGTACAGTATTTTGTCAGCTCATCGGCAGATTATTCAAAAACTTATTTAAGAGATAGAGATAATTTTGAAAATTTAGTAACCTGGTTTAGAGAGACGGAACCCACAGTTTTGTTTATCGGAGCCGGTCTTGAAGAAGATGAAATTTTATCTTTGCTTTGTGAAGATAGTAAAAATTATGCATTGATGAAGTCAGAAAATACTGGTAATCAAATAGCTGATGAACATTATAGAGATGTTTTTGAGGAATTTTTTAGTTCAGAAAATCATACTCAAATTATATGGTACGGCGATAAATTTGAGGATTTACCAACTTTTGTAAAAAAATTAGTTGCTGATATTAATGAAAAATTGGGCACACATGAATTTTATAATAAGTGGAATATCCTTTTGAATCCTTTGTTAAATCAAGAAGACTATAATAAAAATTTAAATAGTATTTCTAATGACTTTAAGTATCTAAGTTCTCTTTTGGATAAGATTATTGAAAATGATAATGATGATCTAAGTCAACTATTGTTGAATGGTCTACTTCAGGGAGAAACTTTAAAGACAATTGAGTCAAAGTCTTTCCCTATATTTTGGACATTTATTGTTAAAAATATTGAAAAGTTAAGTGATAATAATTGGAAGACTATTTATGAGATTATTTCTAAAGGAAATCAAAGTTATTTTATAGATGATTTGTACATTATTTATAAGAAAGCTAGGGAAGGAAAAATTTTTGATAGTAAGCAATTAAATGAGCTAAGAAAAATTATCGCAAAAGATAGTAATGTTATTAACTCCAGTTTCAATCAAGATAAAACTCTTTTGGGATACTGGCTTGTAAATACTTTTGAGCAACAGAAGATGTATTTATACATTGAAGATGAGATTAAGATAGAAATCAATCTGGTACCAGAGTGTATTGAAAGATTGATTGAAATTTTTAATACATCATCACTTTTTCGTTACTATACTTTAAAAGAAATCTTAGAACACAATAACATTGAATTATTGTATAAACTTATAAAGTTAAAAAGATTATTTGTTGAAGGGAAAGATTTTTTAGAAGCTGTTCCTGAAAACTTACTAAGGACAAGATTGGTTCAAAGATTACTTGTTCAAATTGACAATGAAGATAGTTTAAATTTGAAGCTAGTAAATAAATTAATAAATCATATTGATTTTTCTTACATTCACTTTGGAGAAGAATTAAATTCATTTGTTAATAAACATAAAAATATTATTAGAAATAAAAATAGAGAAATCCCAGAAAAGCCTTATAGAAATTGGATATCTTCAATAGAAGGAGGTTTTGTTTCACAGTTTTCTTTTTTAACTCAAGAAAATCTTGTGGAGTATGATGAATCTAGATTATTAGAGATATTAGTCAACGCAGAAAATGAACAAAGAGGTTCTTCGTTTTTAGAAGAAAAGACGATAAATGAAACTGAGGATTTCTTGATTAGTGTTTTAAAAGAATCAAATGAACTATCTAGAAAGGTTTCTAATTTATTGGAAAATCATATAGAAGATTTATATCCAAAATATAAGAGACTATATGTAGAAATTATCAGTTCTTCTGCAATAATAGAGAAATTAAGAAATGTTGTTAGAGAAAAATATTTAGAAAAATTTAACAATGAATGTTTTGATTCTAACGATCGACAATTCTTTGAATATCATATAAAACAACAAAGTACTAATAAAGATATTTTTGAAAAATTGCTTAGTATCGATGTAAATAAACTTTCAACTTTAAGGGATGACGATGAACAACTAGATATGTTTCATTATATAAATAGTGATCTGGGATTATATTTGCAATGTTTGATATCATTATTTGATAATCACTCAAATTATAAACCTGGAATTATTCAGAAAATAGATTCTATAGAGGATCCTGAGTATAAGGAACTTTCTCAAGGCATTTTGTTAAATGAATACGATCCTAAAACAATTAATGTAACCTATCATACATTTTTAGGGTTTAGCTACTCTCATAAGGTGATTTATGCAAAGGTTGCAAATATATTCAAGGATGTTGTTGAAAATATTTTAAAAGAAAAAATTAAAGACAATCAAATTCTTGATAGAGTTTATCTAGTTGCTTTAGAGAGTGTAGATCCAACTATTGATTCATTTTCTTTATCAAAGAATAACTTTAGTCAAATGATAAACATCATTTTTACATCAGAGTATGAATTTAGATATTCTAAGCAATGGTTGCGAGAATTATTCAAATATGACTCAAGTGCAAACTACTTAGAAACAATTTCTAATTTATTTTATAGAGATAATCTTGACAAAGATAGACTAGCTTCATTTATTAATGCATTCAATGAATTTATATCAAGCTATAATTTCAAATTGTCTTTATATAGAATAAAAAACATTCTGAATCAAGAAAATACAAAGCATTTCGATTTGATTAAAAAATATTTTTTTGTGTTACTTGAGAATGATAAATT
Organism: Streptococcus sanguinis; assembly: GCA_015264985.1. Taxonomy (GTDB): domain Bacteria; phylum Bacillota; class Bacilli; order Lactobacillales; family Streptococcaceae; genus Streptococcus; species Streptococcus sanguinis_S. Next base: position 5,526 of record JABZYU010000016.1, read on the forward strand.
AGAAAATGATATTTTCTATCTAGACGGCATCAAAAGTATACTTCCTTTATTATCCTTAGATGAAAGAATGAATGTATTACATCATATTCAAAAACAGAGTAATTGTCCTCCTCCAGAGATTGAGGAATTGCAAAGAATTATAGTTAATTAAAATTTGTAAAAATAAAGAAAAATAGAAGTTAGACGATGTCTCTGTCAAAAAATTGACACGTAAAAACCCTACCATGAAAGCTAAGTTTGAAGCTTTGAAGGGTGACTAGGAGGATCCTATGCAGATACGAAAAGCAACCATGAAAGATGCTGAAGTCTTACTGTCTTTATACGAAGACTTGGGCTATCCAACGACCGCTTCTAAGCTGGCTCGACGTTTAGAAACGATTCTTTCTCAGCCGCATTATGGCTGTCTTTTAGCTGAAAGAAACGGAGAAATTTTAGGTTTCTTAGGTTATGCAAAGCTATTCTTTTTTGAAGCAGATGGATCTTACTATCGTATTTTAGCTTTGTTAGTTGCAAAAGAAGCAAGACGACAAGGAATTGCTAGTAGGCTAATCGATGAATTGAAGAAACAAGCGGTAAAAGAAGGAGTTAAGGCACTGACTCTAAATAGTGGATTAACTTCTGAACGAAATGCTGCACATCAGTTTTATCAGGCGGTTGGATTTGAAAAAGTGACTGCCGGCTTTGCACTGCATTTAAAAAGTCAACATGAATAAACATGATAAAATAGTAAGGGAAACGAAGTAATGTCTTCAACAAAAGGGAAAACCTTATATTTTAACGATAAGAGCATGGATTATGTGACCTTTGGAAAAGGTAAGAAAACTCTGCTCATCATTCCAGGCCTAGGGGATGGTTTGGCGACTGTTAAGGGAATGGCGCAAATCCTTGCCCTAGTTTATAGGGAGTTTGCAACAGCTTACCAGGTCTATGTTTTTAGCAGAATCAATGAGTTGCCAGAAAATTATACAACGCGAGATATGGCGACTGATATAGCTGAAGCTATAGATATTTTAGGTCTGAAAAGGGTAGCTGTCCTAGGAATTTCCCAAGGCGGTATGATTGCCCAATGGTTGGCATCAGATTTTCCAGAAAAAATTGAAAAATTGATTTTGACAGTTACAACTGCGAAACTGAATAATCTTGGTAGGGATCGGATTACTCGCTGGCTTGAGTTGAGTCAGACTGGAGCCTATAAGGAACTAATGTTCGATATTGCAAGTCACTCTTATACGCCTAAATCCTTTGGAAAGTTTAAATACCTTTATCGAATAATGGGAATCTTTGGTCGTATTAAAGATAAACAGCGGATTGCTATTCAGGCCATATCTTGCTTAAGACATGATAGTTTAGCAGTTCTGGAAAAGATCAACTGTCCTACGCTAGTCATCGGAGCAGAAGAAGATGACGTTCTAAGCGTAGAAGCTTCATACGAATTGCATCAACATATCAAAGATAGCCAGCTCACTATTTTGCCAGACTGTGGCCATGCACTCTATGAACAGCATAAGTATTTCCAAAAGAGAGTTTTAGTATTTTTAGAAAGTTAATCAATGAACGGAATTATCAACCTAAGAAAAGAAGCGGGCATGACCTCGCACGATGCGGTATTTAAGCTGCGCAAAATTTTAAAAACCAAGAAAATCGGTCATGGGGGAACCTTGGATCCAGATGTAGTAGGGGTGCTTCTGATTGCTGTGGGCAAGGCGACACGCTTGGTCGAGTTTATGCAGGAGGAAGGCAAGATCTACGAGGGAGAGATTACCCTGGGCTGCTCAACAACGACAGAGGATGCCAGTGGAGACCTCCTAGAGCGGACACCGGTGACAGAGCTTTTAGAAGAAGCTCTCATTGATGAAGCGATGGAGTCCATGACTGGTGAGATTAGCCAGATTCCGCCCATGTACTCTGCAGTCAAGGTCAATGGCCGCAAGCTTTATGAGTATGCAAGAGCGGGTCAAGAAGTGGACCGGCCAGAGCGGCAGGTGACCATCTATAGTTTCGAGCGCACCAGTCCGATTTCCTATGAAGATGAGCAAGCCCGCTTTCGTTTTCGAGTCAAGTGCAGCAAGGGGACCTATGTCCGAACCCTGTCTGTTGATTTGGGAGCCAAACTTGGCTTTGCCAGTCACATGTCCCAGCTGACACGGACTTCCTCAGCAGGTATGAGCGTAGATGATGCCTTGACCTTGGATGAAATAGCAGAGCGAGTAGCAGTAGATGATTTCTCCTTCCTCCAACCACTCGAATTAGGAATAGGAGATCTACTGAAAGTTGAGCTCTCAGACGAGCAGGTTGAGGATGTGAGGAACGGCCGTTTTATCAGCTTGATATCAGAAGAAGCTGAACTTGCTGGCTTTTATATGGAAAAGTTAGTAGCCATTTTGGAAAAGCGGGAAGCAGCCTACAAGCCCCGCAAAGTCTTCCTTTAATATCCGCAGTAGAATTGTCAAAAGATTGTTACTCTTTTGTAATATGAAATGTGCGCTTGCATGTTATAATAATTTCATTAAACCTCACAAAAGGACAGCAACTGCACAACTGCTGTCCTTTTGTTTTGCTTTTTTCAGTTTTTGACAAACGCCCTGACTAGAGCAGTCAAATCTTTTTGAATATTTTGCGTTTTCGAGCGGAACGGATATTGTAAAAATAGCAAATGCGTAGTAAAATAGAGGAATGATGATAACCAAGAGAATTATAGATGAAAAAGGGATTGATCAGACAGAAGATACAGTCCTTGTTCTAGGCTATTTCGATGGACTGCATAAGGGCCATCAGGCACTCTTTGAGAAAGCGAGAGAGATTGCCGATAAGCAAGGTCTCAAGATTGTCGTGATGACCTTCCCAGAGTCTCCTAAGCTTGCTTTTGTCCGCTATCAGCCTGAACTCATGCTGCATCTAGCTAGTCCTGAAGACCGGATGGCACAGCTGGAAAGTCTAGGTGTTGACTATCTTTACCTGATTGATTTTACTAGTCATTTTGCGGGGAATACAGCTCGAGACTTTTTTGAGAAATATGTGTCTCGTTTGCGCGCCAAGGCTGTGGTAGCTGGCTTTGACTATCATTTTGGCTCAGACCGCAAAGAGTCACATGAGCTGAGAGATTATTTTAATGGCAAGATTGTTATCGTTCCCTCGGTTAATCTGGATAATCGGAAGATTTCTTCCACTCGGATTCGAGAGACGATTGCTGCCGGAGATATGCTAAAAACTCAAGAATTACTAGGCTATCCTCTATCTACGCGTGGCATTGTGGTTCATGGCAATGCCAGAGGACGGACGATTGGCTATCCAACAGCCAATCTAGCTCCCTTGGATCGAGTCCATCTCCCAGGAGATGGCGTCTATGTCGCGGATGTTGAGCACAATGGTCAGCGCTATCGTGGTATGGCTAGTGTTGGGAAAAATGTCACTTTTGATGGTGATGAACTCCGTTTTGAGGTTAATATCTTTGATTTTTCTCAGGATATTTATGGAGATACCATTCGGATTTTCTGGCTGGATAAGATTCGCGAGATGGTTAAGTTTGAAGGTATTGACAGTTTGGTTGCTCAGCTGCAGAGCGATGAACGGATCGCTAGAAGTTGGACTGGTTATCGAAATAGTTGAAAAATTTATATTTTCATGACATTCGGCAGTAATTTTCAAAAAAATATAGTCAAGCCAAATAAAATTTAGTATAATAGAGGTAGTTATTATACAGAATTAGAAGAGAAACGCATGATTACATTATTTTTATCGCCGAGTTGTACTTCTTGCCGCAAGGCGCGTGCTTGGCTGCTAAATCATGAAGTGCCCTTTCAGGAACATAATATCATGACGAGCCCTCTGTCAGCTCCCGAATTGCAACACATTCTTTCTCTGACAGAGAACGGTACAGACGACATTATTTCAACTCGCTCAAAAATTTTTCAGAAATTAGATTTGGATGTGGAGGATTTGTCCATTTCAACCTTGATTCAGTTGATTGAGGAAAATCCCAGTCTTTTGCGACGCCCAATTATTTTAGACGGTAAACGAATGCAAATCGGTTTTAACGAGGATGAAATTCGTGCTTTCCTACCTCGTAGTTATCGTAAGGAAGAGTTAAGATCCGCAACCATGCGGGCAGATATTCAGTAAAGATGAACAAAAATTATAGTTACCCACTAGATTTATCGTGGAGCACTGAAGAGCTTGCTTCGGTGCTCTCTTTTTTTAATGATGTAGAAGCAGCTTATGAACAGAAAGTCCAAGCAGAAAAGCTCTTGAAGTCCTATGCGGCTTTCAAGCAAGTTGTTCCTAGCAAGGGCCAAGAGAAGCGAATCGGCCGTGAGTTTGAAAACGTCAGCGGTTATTCGCTTTATCATGCTGTTCAAGAGGCAAAAAGTAAAGGTAAAGGAAGCATTTCTCTTGGAAAATAAATTTCATTTTGCTAAAGAAATCATCTACCAAGCTGGTGCTTTTTTGAGAGAACATCTCTATGATGATTTGGATGTGAGTCAAAAGACCAGTGCCACTGACTTGGTCACCCAGATGGACCGGAAGGTTCAGGATGATTTGGTGGCTAAGATTCTAGCCCGCTATCCGCAGGATGCTATTTTAGCGGAGGAAAATGGACTCCGACATAATATTACTGATGGCAATGTCTGGGTGATCGATCCGATTGACGGAACCACCAACTTTATCACTCAGAAGGCTGATTTTGCAGTCATGATTGCCTATTTTGAAGAGGGCATTGGTCGTTTTGGCTTGATTTATGATGTGACTAGAGACCAGCTCTATCATGGTGGCGGAGACTTTGATGTCTATTGTAACGACCGGAAACTTCCTGCTTTTGAGGACCGGCCTTTTCAAGATTTTCTCATGGCTTCCAATGCCGGTATGCTGCAAGCCAATGATTGGGGCTTGGCAGACTTGGCCCGAGAGTGTTTAGGGGTTCGGGTTTATGGCAGTGCTGGGATTAGCTTTAGCAAGGTACTGTCTGGCGGTCTCTTAGCTTATTTCTCCTACAACTGGCCTTGGGATTATGCGGCGGCTTCGATTATGGCGGAGAAGCTAGGCTTTATCGTCCAGACCTTGGATGGCAGTCAGCTAAATTTCCAGACTCGGCAGCCTGTCATGATGGCGCCTAAGTGCAAACTATCGGCTCTGACGCCTTATTTAGAAAAGGGGAAGCAGTAGATGGACTTTCCTAAAGGTTTTAAAGAAAAATATGAGCAGATTTTAGGCGCAGAAGCAGCAGAATTTTTTGCGACTTTTGACGAGGAGGCGATTTCGGCCTTTCGCAGCAATCCTCTAAAAGAAGGCCAGCAGAATTTCTCAGATGCCATTCCTCAGACAGACTGGGGCTTTTATGGCAAGGTGTCTGGCAAGTCTGCTGAGCATGTGACTGGTCTGGTTTATTCGCAGGAGCCAGCAGCTCAGATGGTGGCTCAGATAGCAGCACCATCTAAGGGGATGAAAGTCTTAGATTTGGCGGCAGCACCAGGTGGCAAGTCTACCCATCTCTTGTCTTTTTTGGACAATACAGGCCTACTGGTCTCCAACGAAATCAATAGCAAACGCTCAAAAATCTTAGTGGAGAACATTGAGCGCTTTGGTGCTAGAAATGTGCTTGTTACCAATGAATCTGCTGAGCGGTTGGCTCAGGTCTTTGAAGGTTATTTCGATTTGATTGTGCTGGATGCTCCTTGCTCGGGCGAGGGCATGTTTCGTAAGCAGCCGGATGCTACCCAGTATTGGACTCCAGATTACCCAGCCCAATGCGCTCAGCTCCAGCGAGAGATTTTAACAGCTGCTATGAGCATGCTTGCCAAGGACGGTCGCCTTGTTTACTCGACCTGTACTTGGGCTCCTGAAGAAAATGAAGACATCGTTGCTTGGTTACTGAAAGAATTTCCACTTGAACTGATTGATATTCCTAAGATAAACGGGATGACTGAAGGGATTGGCTTTCCTGAGACAGCTCGGATGTATCCGCATCGCTTCAAAGGTGAAGGTCAGTTTGCAGCTCACTTTCGCTTTACTGGTGAGAATAGCTGCAAGAAGATTAAATCAAGTAAGAATCGTTTGACGAGCGAGCAAAGAAAACTCTGGCAGGACTTTGAGAGCAAGCATCTAAAAACAATCTTGACTGAAGAACTGCAGACCTTTGGGGACAATCTTTATTTGTTGCCAGCTGGATTGCCAGACCTGTCCAAGCTAAAGATTGCCCGTAACGGCTTGCATCTAGGAACGTTTAAGAAGAATCGCTTTGAGCCTAGCTTTGCCCTAGGATTGGCTATGAAGCCCAGCGAAGTTCTGAATCGAGTTGAAATCAGTAATCAGGTCTTCAAGAAATATGCGGCAGGTGAGACGATTGAACTGGCAGGACCGCAGCCAAACGGCTGGTACCAACTAGTCCTTGGCGGGAACGGTCTTGGCTTTGCAAAAGTCACTGGAAAAACCCTGAAAAATTATTTTCCAAAAGGCCTGAGATTTAGATAAAATATTAGGAAAAGCTGGTATTATATGATATAGTTGAAGATGTGAATGTATTGAAAAAAGGCTTCTTTCTGCTAAGTAAGAAATACTAAAGATACTTCCCATCCTCTTGATTTTATTAAAGGAGAAATCTTTTGAACAAATTGAAAAAATTTGCTTTAGCGCTGACAGCTCTGGGCTTAGGACTCACCTTATCAGCTTGTTCATCATGGATTGACCGTGGTGAATCCATGACAGCAGTAGGATCAACTGCCCTGCAGCCTTTAGTTGAAGCGGCAGCTGATGACTTTGGCTCTAACAACATCAGTAAAACAGTCAATGTTCAGGGTGGTGGATCTGGTACAGGTCTGTCTCAAGTGCAGTCAGGAGCTGTTGAAATCGGGAACTCTGATGTTTTTGCTGAAGAGAAGGAAGGAATCAAAGCGTCTGACTTGGTGGACCATAAGGTCGCTGTGGCCGGTATTGCTGTGATTGTCAATAAAGAAGTTGATGTGGATAATCTAACGTCCGAGCAGCTGCAGAAAATTTTCACTGGTGAAATCACCAACTGGAAAGAGCTGGGCGGTAAGGCCTTGGAGATTTCGATTATCAATCGTGCGGCTAGCTCTGGGTCCCGCGCAACCTTTGACAGTGTCATCATGGATGGGAAATCAGCTGTGCAGAGTCAGGAGCAGGATTCCAACGGTATGGTCAAAAATATCGTTTCGCAAACTCCTGGTGCGATTTCTTACCTAGCCTTTGCCTATGTTGACGAGTCTGTAAAAACCTTGAAACTTAATAACTACGAGCCAACAGCAGAAAATGTTGCTACCAATAATTGGTCGCTCTGGTCTTATGAGCATATGTATACACTAGGCAAGCCGACTGGTCTGGCTGCTGAGTTTCTTGAATACATGCTGTCAGATGATGTTCAAAAAGGGGTTGTTACAAGCATGGGCTATATCTCAATCAACGATATGAAAGTCAGCAAGGATGCTGATGGGAATGTCACAGCAATAGAAGGAGATTCAAAATGAAAAATGAGGAATTAACCAAAAAGTTGTTATCGCCTTCTAAAAATTCTCGCTTGGAGAAGTTTGGCCGCTATCTGACTTTTGCTTGTCTGTCACTGATTGTAGTGATTGTGGCCATGATTCTAATCTTCGTTGCTCAGAAAGGTCTATCTACTTTCTTTGTCAACGGCGTTAATGTTTTTGATTTTCTTTTTGGTGGTGTCTGGAATCCTTCTGGTAAGGAATTCGGTGCCCTGCCAATGATTTTAGGCTCTTTTATCGTTACCATTTTGTCAGCCCTGATAGCAACTCCCTTTGCGATTGGTGCAGCTGTCTTTATGACAGAGGTGTCTCCAAAAGGAGCAAAGATATTGCAACCGGCGATTGAACTTTTAGTTGGTATTCCGTCTGTTGTTTATGGATTTATCGGTCTGCAAATCGTAGTACCTTTTGTCCGTACAGTCTTTGGCGGTACTGGTTTTGGGATTTTGTCTGGTATTTTTGTGCTCTTTGTCATGATTTTGCCGACAGTAACTTTTATGACGACGGACAGTCTGCGTGCTGTGCCGCGCCACTATCGTGAAGCTAGTCTGGCTATGGGCGCAACACGCTGGCAGACCATTTGGCGGGTAACACTCAAGGCTGCTCGCTCAGGTATCTTTACAGCTGTGGTCTTTGGAATGGCGCGTGCCTTCGGTGAAGCCCTAGCTATCCAAATGGTCGTTGGTAACTCTGCGGTGATTCCAACCTCTTTGACAACACCAGCAGCCACACTGACCTCTGTCTTGACCATGGGAATCGGAAATACCGTTATGGGAACGGTGGACAATAACGTTCTCTGGTCTCTGGCTCTGGTGCTCTTGATGATGAGCTTAGCCTTTAACAGTGTGATTAAACTAATTACAAAAGAAAGAGGTAAGAAAAACTATGCACGCTAAGAAATTAGATAAATTGGCGACTGGTGTTCTCTACACAATAGCGAGTGTCATTGTTGCTATCCTTGCCTCTCTCATCCTCTATATCTTAGTTAGAGGCTTGCCGCATGTTTCCTGGTCTTTCTTGACAGGGAAATCCTCTTCTTACCAAGCTGGCGGTGGTATTGGGATTCAGCTATACAATTCCTTCTTCCTGCTGGTGATTACTCTGATTATCTCTGTTCCTCTTTCTATGGGGGCTGGGGTTTATCTGTCAGAGTATGCTAAGAAAGGCCCAGTGACAAACTTTGTCCGTACCTGTATTGAAATTCTTTCTTCGCTGCCTTCGGTAGTCGTTGGGCTTTTCGGTTATTTGATCTTTGTTGTCCAGTTTGAGTATGGCTTCTCAATCATTTCTGGTGCCTTGGCCTTGACCGTCTTTAATCTGCCTCAGATGACGCGGAACGTCGAAGATAGCCTGCGCCATGTCCATCATACACAACGTGAAGCTGGTTTGGCCTTGGGAATTTCCCGCTGGGAAACGGTCCTGCATGTGGTCATCCCAGAAGCTTTGCCTAGTATTGTGACAGGTATTGTACTAGCTTCTGGTCGTATCTTTGGTGAGGCAGCAGCCTTGATTTATACAGCAGGTCAATCAGCTCCAGCTCTTGACTGGTCCAACTGGAATATTTTCAGCGTCACTAGTCCTATCTCTATCTTCCGTCAGGCTGAAACCTTGGCTGTCCATATCTGGAAGGTCAACAGTGAGGGAACAATTCCTGATGGAACGGCTGTTTCTGCAGGTTCAGCAGCAGTTCTCCTGATCTTCATTTTGATTTTCAATCTGGGAGCCCGCAAACTGGGCAGCTATCTGCATAAGAAATTAACCTCTGCTTAAAGGAGAAGAAATGACAGAATATAATTGGAATGAAAAACATATCATTACTTTTCCTGAAGAAAAGGTAGCCCTGTCGACCAAGGATTTGCATGTTTACTACGGTAAAAAGGAATCCATCAAGGGCATTGATATGCAGTTTGAAAAAAACAAAATCACTGCTTTGATTGGCCCCTCTGGATCAGGTAAATCAACCTATCTTCGCAGCCTCAACCGCATGAACGATACCATTGATATTGCCAATGTGACTGGAGAGATTCTCTACGAGGGGATTGATGTCAACCGCCCTGAAATCAATGTTTATGAAATGCGCAAGCATATCGGCATGGTTTTCCAGCGGCCAAATCCTTTTGCCAAGTCCATCTATCGAAATATCACTTTTGCTCATGAACGGGCTGGTGTCAGAGATAGAAAGGTGTTGGATGAGATTGTGGAGACTTCGCTCAAACAAGCAGCTCTTTGGGACCAGGTCAAAGATGACTTGCACAAGTCAGCCCTGACCCTCTCTGGCGGTCAGCAGCAGCGGCTCTGCATTGCCCGTGCTATCTCGGTCAAGCCAAATATCCTTCTCATGGATGAACCAGCGTCAGCCTTGGATCCGATTGCGACTATGCAGCTGGAAGAAACCATGTTCGAACTTAAGAATAACTATACCATTATCATTGTGACCCACAATATGCAGCAGGCTGCCCGTGCTAGTGACTACACTGGATTCTTCTATCTGGGCGACTTGATTGAGTACGATAAGACGGCCAATATTTTCCAAAATGCCAAGCTTCAGTCCACTAATGACTATGTTTCAGGTCATTTTGGTTAAGCAGCTGTCCGTATTCATCACGATTCAACAAGCTTAGTCTTTGGTTGAATGTAAAATAAAATGAAGGAAAAACGTATGACAGAACCTATTTTGCAAGTCAAGGACTTGTCGGTTTATTATAATAAAAAGAAAGCCCTTAATAGCGTTTCACTTGATTTCATGCCAAATGAGATTACGGCTTTGATTGGACCGTCAGGCTCAGGTAAGTCAACCTTGCTTAAGGCCATCAACCGAATGGGCGACCTGAATCCGGAAGTAACAACTACAGGAACGGTCATTTATAACAGTCACAATATCTATGGTCCGAGGACAGATACGGTAGAGCTTCGCAAGGAAATCGGCATGGTTTTCCAGCAGCCCAATCCTTTCCCTATGACCATCTATGAAAATGTGGTCTATGGACTTCGGATTAATGGTGTCAAGGACAAGGCAGTTTTGGACGAAGCAGTAGAGCGCTCCCTTATTGGTGCTTCTATCTGGGACGAGGTCAAGGACCGTCTGCATGATTCCGCTATCGGTCTTTCCGGTGGTCAGCAGCAACGGGTTTGTGTGGCTCGCGTGCTAGCTACTAGTCCTAAGATCATTCTCTTGGACGAGCCAACATCAGCCTTGGATCCAATCTCAGCTGGGAAAATCGAGGAAACCCTCTACAGTCTAAAAGACAAATATACCATGCTTTTGGTCACTCGCTCCATGCAGCAGGCGTCTCGGATTTCTGAAAAAACAGGCTTCTTCCTTGGTGGAGACTTGATTGAATTTAATGAAACCAAGAAGATGTTCCTCAATCCAGCCCATAAAGAGACCGAAGATTACATTACTGGTAAATTCGGATAACAGAAAGGAATCTTATGCTTAGAGTACAATTTGAAGAAGATTTAGAAAAACTTCATAATCAATTCTACGCGATGGGAAACGAAGTCCTATCGCAGATTAATCGGACGGTGCGTGCCTTTGTTACACATGACCGTGAACTGGCTCGTCAGGTCATTGAAGACGATGCCGAAGTCAATGAATACGAAGTGAAACTGGAGAAAAAATCTCTGGAAATCATCGCCCTGCAGCAACCTGTGTCTCAGGATTTGCGAACCGTTATCACCGTGCTGAAGGCTAGCAGTGATTTGGAACGGATGGGCGACCACGCCGTATCGATCGCCAAAGCTACTGTTCGGATGAAGGGAGAAGTCCGCATCGAGTCTGTAGAGGATGCTATCAGCAAGATGGGGCGTGATGTTAAGAATTTCGTCGAAGAAACTCTGAACGTCTACCTCAATGGAAATGTAGACCAAGCCTATGCTGTAGCAGCTATGGATGAGAAAATCAACCAATACTTTGATGATATTCGCGATCTTGCTACAGAGGAAATCAAACAAAATCCAGAGCTGATTGTGACTGGCCGCGATTATTTCCAAGTTATCTCTTACTTGGAACGAATCGGCGACTATGCCAAGAATATCTGTGAATGGGTTGTTTACTTTGAAACAGGTAAAATTATTGAGTTGTGATGATAAAAGATACGATTTGTTTCGTATCTTTTTTGTATAATCTCAAGTATAGTTAGCATTCTATTTTGTGTTTTAACTTACAACTAACTATGTTATACTACGGAAGTAGCGTCAAAAATTTTTTTTTTATATGAGCAAAAAATGGAGAATGTTTATGAAGAAAAAGATCATTTTCACCTTGGCAGTTCTGATGCTTCTCATTCCAGGTGGAATCTTTGGTGTGAGAAAATGGATTGAACATCAAAATTCGCCATATAATGTTAGTGACGTTTTAGACGACAAAGGAGTAAAACTTTACAAACGAGGATTTCGTTTGTTGGAAGAACAACTGGCAACTTACATTAAAGAGCACTATTCCGGAGTCACTAAAATAGAATTTTCACCTATACTAGTTCGAGGAGGTGACGGACGATATATGTTTCATGCCAATATTGTTCCTATAGTTTATGACGAATATGGAGATAAGGCGTATTTAGGTAAAAAAATTGGAAATCAAACATTTGCTCATTATGATGATTTTAGTAGTATTAGACTCGATTTTAATGGCTGGGATGAAGAAATCATTGAAATAAGAGTTGGTAGTGAATTTATTGATATATCTGATAGTAAATGTTTACCTGAAAATGCAAAACTTAATTCTGTTAAAGAAATTGATGAAAATATTGAAGCGCTTGTCAATGCTGGTCACCTAAAAGATGTGGTAAAAAGTGAAAAAGGTAGTCAAAAAGCGGAAATTCTCTATAATACAGAAATTAGGAAAGGAAACCATTTGGAATGGCGTTGATAGAATGGCATTGTTTATATTAAATAACACTTAGTAAGGCTAAAAGATGTTAAGGAATCAGATGTAGGAAGTCCGAATGCCGAAATTAGACTACAACTTATAAATTAAAAGAGGGAGTTATTCAGAATGGGGATAATCTTTGATTAAATGGGGAGGTTTCTGTTTATGGATAATATGGCAGAAGTACTCGGCAAAAAATACAATATTGTGATATACTATAAACAGAAAAAATGGATTCGTTTTCATTTAGATATAGAGGTGACAGTTAATGAAGAAAAAACAACTTGCAATTATAGCTGTATTAATTACCTTAGTTTCAGGAGGGGGATACTGTATGACAAAATGGATTGAACATCAAAACTCGCCGTATAATGTTAGTGATGTTTTAGACGATAAAGGAGTAAAACTTTACAAACGCGGATTTCGTTTGTTGGAAGAACAACTAGCAACTTATATCAAAGAACACTATTCAGGAGTTAGTAAAATTGAGTTTTCACCAATTTTTGTGCAAGGTGGGGATGGGCAGACTATGTTCGATGCTAATATCGTTCCCGTAATTTATGACAATCATGGGAATAAGGCCTATTTAGGGCGAAAAGTTGGTAAGCATGGATATGCAAGCTACGGTCTTTTAGGAGATCTACGGTTAGATTTTAATGGTTTTGATGAGGAAGTGATTGAAATTGATGTAGATGGTAAATTTCTTGATATAACGAATTACAAAAGTTTGCCTCCAAAAGCTAAATTAACAATCAACCCCGCAATGGATGAAAATATTGAAGCACTTGTTAAAGATGGACAACTAAAAGATGTGGTTAAAAGTGAAAAAGGCAGCCTAGAAGCAGAAGTTGCCTATAATACAGAAATTAGGAAAGGAAATGAGTGGGAATGGCGTTGAATGATGAACAGGTACAGCAATTGCAAACAAGAGTTCTAAAAATAATTAAAGACCATGATGTTGGTGAAGATTTTTCGTTAAAAAGGGGAGGACAAAAATATGTCTTAATCAACGAAATCAATGAAACCACCCAAGCTATTGCTGTTGCGCCTCTTGATAAGGAAGGGAATCCAGATTTCAGTCAAACTACTATTGTTGTTGCTGGTACTCAATCACCTAATAACGAAAATAATAACCATGTTATAGAATCTGGATTTAATGCGGTACTGGCAAGAAATCAATTAACAGAACAGACAAAGGACGTTCGAGAATTTTATAATCAATCATTAGCTAGTGCTAAAAAAATAGCTGGCAAAGGACAAGAAGTTGATATCAGTAATATGTCGGGATTTAGTCAAGCGGGACCAGCAGTTGCTAAAGTAGCTGCGGAAATGAAAGTCCAAAAGATTACAAATTTCATGGACTGGGGTGCGTGGAATTCGTTGACAAAAAATACAGCCGACTATAGAGGTATTAGTGATGAAGAATTAGCATATATTAATAAACACTTACATTCATACAGTGATCAAGGGAAAGATTTAACAAGTTGGGATGGTCATGGAGGGATCATTCCGTATGGAAAAGTATTTACTGTAGAGGGAAAACATCATAATGCTGGGTTACCAAAGATTAAAGGTAATAGGCCAGATTTTGAATGGTATGAAAAAAATGGTCTTTTCTGCTCTGGCATGACCGAAAAGCAAGTCAAAAAGATTGCAAAACTTAAAGCAAAAATGTACGAAATAAATGCCGCAACCGCAAATTATGGATTAGACTATGCAAAAAAAAATCCTGATCATTATGTCCTTGAGTATTTAAAGGAATATGGAGACTTCGCTCCTGAGCCTTCTAAGCAGGATTTAATCGCTATAAATAGAGAATACATTGATGAATTGCATGCCTCGTTAAGAACCAGTTCTGGCGACAAAACAATTAGTTTAAGAGAGGAACTCGTTCGTACAAGTGCTCAAACTGCTCAGCTTCAAGCTGAGGTCTATGAGCAAGAGATTAAAGATAAGTTAGCAAGTGCAAAATCAAAAGTTGAGGCGCACATCTCAGAACTAAGAAACGCATCTTTTACATTAGCTCACAACCTTTCATCTGGAGAAGTAGAAGATCTCTTGTCTGAACTGACCTTATCCAAAACTTGGAATGGCGGAACAGAAGCCTCTACTCTCGCCTCAGCAAGTGAATATACGACTAAAATGACGGAAATCGCTGGTAATTTAAACAAGGCCGCTGATAATATCGTAGCGATTGATCAAAAAGGCGCCCAGATTTTCACAAAAAAATAGGAGGAAACGCATGATTGAACCAAATACAGAAGATCGAGCTGAAGCCGAACGTATAAAAAAAGAATATTTAAAGATTCAGGAACGTATTGCTATTCGTGGTTTAATTTCAGCTAAAATAGCTGTCCTTCTTGAAGAAAGTCAAGCTTTGCAGAGTTGGCTAGATAGTCAAGCAGATACTATGAAAACTTTTGCCTCTACTCAAGTACCTGCTGACTTATCTGGAGCTTTCACAGGTGGAGCAGCAGATTCAATCAAGGAGGTACTAGGCGCTGTTCCTAAGCCTAGTTTGACCAGCCCTATCTTATAGGAGGCTTTATGGATATTCAGAAAAAGATTGATCGTCTTGATGACGATCACATAGCTTTTCGAAAGAAAGTTAGTGAGTATGAATGGGATTACCAAGATATGAGACGAGAGGCTAAAAATGTTTCAGAGGAAATGAGCGAATGGATATTTTCTTTTTGTTGCAATAGTCCTGATACCGTGCCCTCATATGAATTAAGACAAATAGAAGAAAATAGAGAAATTTTTGACAGAAAAATTCAGCGTTATGAAGAACGGCTAAACAAAACTTATCACGAAGAAAATCGAATCTATAATAAAAAATTAGAGGAACTTGAGAAAGAAAAGAAGAACTCTTGACCTTTCTTCCATTTTCATAAACTACATAGACAGGTTATTCCCCTGTCTTTTTGTTTGCATTTATTCTGCAACGAAATCTTTTAAATATGATACAATAATAACAGATTATAAGCGGATAAGGATAGCAGAGTAATCTTGCTATGATGTTCGCTAGATGAGGAGAAGCTTATGCAAGCAGTTAAACATTTTATTGAAACTTTTGTTCCTGAGCACTATAATCTCTTTTTGGATTTGAATCGTGCGGATAAGACTTTTTCAGGCAAGGTGACCATTACCGGGGAAGCTAAGACGAGTAAGATTTCCCTACATCAAAAAGATTTGACAGTTGAAGCTGTAGAGGTGGCTGGCCAAGCTCGTCCTTTCACTCTTGATAAGGACAATGAAGCACTTTATATCGAGCTGGAAGCAGCTGGCTCTGTAGTGGTGACCATAACTTATACTGGTAAGATTACGGACAATATGACAGGGATTTACCCATCTTACTACACGGTGGATGGTGTGAAAAAAGAGATTATTTCTACGCAGTTTGAGAGCCATTTTGCCCGCGAAGCCTTTCCGAGTGTGGATGAGCCAGAGGCTAAGGCAACTTTTGATTTGGCTTTGAAATTTGACCAAGCAGAGGGTGAGTTGGCTCTGTCTAATATGCCGGAAATTAATGTTGAAAACCGCAAGGCAACTGGCGTTTGGAAGTTTGAAACGACTCCACGTATGTCTTCCTATCTCTTGGCTTTTGCTGCAGGTGATATGCAAGGCATTACCGCTAAAACCAAGAATGGAACTTTAGTAGGAGTTTATGCGACCAAGGCCCACCCAGAGAGCAATCTAGAGTTTGCTTTGGACATTGCGGTTCGCTGTATTGAATTTTACGAGGAATACTACGGAGTCAAGTACCCTATTCCTCAGTCCCTCCATGTGGCCCTGCCTGACTTTTCTGCTGGTGCTATGGAAAACTGGGGCTTGGTAACCTATCGGGAAATTTATCTGCTGGTAGATGAAAATTCAACAGCCCTAAGCCGCCAGACAGTTGCCTTGGTTGTTGCGCACGAACTAGCCCACCAATGGTTCGGAAATCTAGTGACCATGAAGTGGTGGGATGACCTCTGGCTCAATGAAAGCTTTGCCAATATGATGGAGTATGTTTCAGTTGATGCAATTGAGCCTAGCTGGAAGATTTTTGAAGATTTCCAGACCAGTGGAGCCCCTTATGCCCTCAAGCGTGACGCGACTGATGGCGTTCAGTCGGTCCATGTAGAGGTCAAGCACCCAGATGAAATCAATACTCTTTTTGATGGAGCGATTGTTTATGCTAAGGGTAGCCGTCTCATGCACATGCTGCGCCGTTGGCTGGGAGACGATGCCTTCCGTAAGGGACTAGGCGCCTACTTTGAGAAGCACCAGTATGGAAATACCATCGGTCGTGATCTTTGGGATGCTCTTTCTCAAGCTTCTGGCCGTGATGTAGCTGCCTTTATGGATGCTTGGCTGGAGCAGCCGGGTTATCCAGTTGTCACTGCTAAGGTTGAAAATGACTGTTTGATTTTGACACAGAAGCAGTTCTTCATTGGGGAGCACGAAGACAAAGGTCGTCTCTGGCCAGTGCCTCTTAACAGTAACTGGCAAGGACTTCCTGATACTCTGACGACAGAAAGACTGGAAATTCCTAATTATGCAGCCCTAGCAGCGCAAAATGAAGGAGCCCTGCGTCTCAATACAGAAAACACTGCTCACTATATTACAGATTATCAGGGTGAGTTGCTGGATGCTCTTCTGAATAATCTCAGCTCTTTGGACAATATTAGTAAACTGCAAATCGTGCAGGAGCGCCGACTTCTGGCAGAGTCAGGTAAGATTTCTTATGCGGATCTGCTGCCAGTTATCAGCAAGTTAGCAAATGAAACTTCTTATATGGTAGTTTCAGCTGTTTCCCAAGTGCTGGAAGGGTTGAATCGTTTTGTGGATGAAGGCAGTCAGACAGAAGAAGATTACAAAGCACTGCTGAAAATTCTCAGTCAAAGTAATTTCGACCGTCTTGGTTTTGAAAAACAGGAAGGTGAAAGCGATGAGGATGAGATGGTTCGTCAGCTGATTGTGAGTAATATGATTAAGGCAGACGATGAGACAGCTAAAGCTCAAGCAAGCCAGATTTTTGACAAGTATCGTGATAATTTGGAAAAACTCCCTGCCGCTATTCGCTTGCAGGTATTGGTCAACCAGATTAAGCATCATGAAAGCAAAGAGCTGACTAAGCTTTATCTGGACCTATATGTCGCTTCAAATGACGGAAGCTTCAAAAATGCACTTTCTACAGCCCTTTCTTATACGAAGAACAAGGAAACCTTGGATGAACTTTTAGCGACTTGGAAGGATAAATTTACTGTGAAACCGCAGGATTTGTCAGCTTGGTATGCCCGTTTCCTCAGCCGGGATTTTACTCAAGAAGCAGTCTGGACTTGGGCGCGTGAGAATTGGGACTGGATTAAAGCTGCATTAGGTGGCGACATGAGCTTTGATAGCTTTGTCATTAGCCCAGCAGTGGTCTTCAAGACAGAGAAGAGATTGGCAGAATACAAAGCCTTCTTTGAGCCACAGTTGGATGATATGGCGATTAGCCGGAATATCAGCATGGGGATCAAGGAAATTGCTGCGCGTGTTGAACTGGTGAAGCGAGAGAAAGAAGCAGTGGAAAAAGCAATTCGAGCTACAATATGATAGATTTGATTAAAATGACTAGAAAGTCTGAGATATTATCTATCTCAGGCTTTTTCTTTATCATTTTGAGTATTTAAACATTGCTAATATGCCTTTGCTTTGATAAAATAGAAAAGTATGTGAAATAAACAGGAAACTGTTTAAAGGAGAAATGGAGTGTATATGGAAAAGAAAATAGTCTATGGCTTCCGCAAGAGCCGTCTTTCTAAGGGCTTGTGCGGAGCTGTTTTGGGTGCGGCTTTGTTGGTAGCTGCCGGATCAGTTCAAGCAGAGGAAAAGGTATCTTCAGCAGCAGAACAGTCTGCCCTTTCTGAAGCTGCACTTTCACTAACCGAAGCACCCCAGCCAACTGCTGCCCCTACTCAGTCAGAGCCTGTAAGTCAAGATAAGCTTCCTTTGGAGGTTTCTCATGCAGAAATGGACCAAGCTTTGGCAGAGGCCGAGAAAGCAGGAGTTCAGCTAAAGCAGGAGCCGCCTGTTGATTTAGGAACAGCTAGAAATCCAGAAGAAGCTGCGAGTAAACGGGAGACAGCGCTAGCTGATTATGCGACCCAAGTCAAGGAAATACGCGAAACCACAGCAGTTTATCAGGAGCAGTTGAAGACATATGAGAAAGAGCTTAATCAGACAGAGTCTGCCAATCAAGCCTTGAAAAACCAATATGACAAGGCTTTAGCTTCCTATGAACAAGAGTCCAGCCGTATTCAAGCTGAAAATGCTCAGCTTCAGGCGGAATATGAGCAGAAACGTACGGCTTATCAAGCAGAATTGAGCCGTATAGTAAAAATCAATCAAGAGAAAGAAGCCTCCTATCAAGCAGCTTTAGCAGCCTATCAAGAGGAGCGTTCACGGATTTTACAAGAAAATGCTCAAGCGAAAGCTGCCTACCAAACTGCTATGGAGAGCTATGCTACAGAGCTGAAAACTACTCGGGAGAAGAATGCTGAAGCAAAGCGTCGCTATGAAGAAAGGCTTGCTCAGGTCTCAGCTCAAAATAAAGCTGCCCAAGCTGAAAATGCAGCCATTGCAGAACGAAATCAGGCAGCTGAAAAAGCCTATCAAGAAGCAGTCAAGCAGTATGAAGCTGAAGTTTCCAGACTGGCTCAGGTTAAGGCAGAAAAAGAAGCTGTTTATCAAGCAGCCATGGCTGACTATGAGAAAGAATTGGCTCGGGTTCAGAAAGACAATGCCGAGCTAGAGCAACAGTATCAGTCAGATTTAAGGGCTTACCAGCAGGAAGTAGAACGCATTCAAAGAGCAAATCAAGCAGCTAAACAATCTTATGAGACATCCTTGGCTAAAATCCAAGAGCAGAACAAAGAGATTGAGGCGCAAAATCTAGCTGTTCAGAAGAAAAATATAGCCTTAAAGGAGCAGTATCAGGCTGATTTAGCTGCTTATCAAGAGCGATTGGCTGAGATTCGTCAAAAAAATCAAGCGGCAGAGAAAGACTATGAGAGCAAATTAGCTGCTTATCAAAAGAATCGCTCTCAAATCGAAACTGCTAATGAGACCAAAGAAAGAGATCATCAAGCAGCTTTGACTGCCTATCAATCTGAACTTGAGCGTGTCCAAGCTGAAAATAAGAAGCGGCAAACTGCCTATGAGAAAGAAAAAGCAGAAGTAACAGCCCGTAATGCTGCCATTGAAGCTGAAAACGCCCAGATTCGTCAGCAAAATCAGGAAAAACAAGAGCTTTATAAAAATCAATTAGCTCAATATGAGCAGGATGTGGCTCGAATCACTGAAAGCAACCAGAAAAGTCGGGAAGCATATGAGAAAGCCTTACTTACCTATCAGGAGGCGACTGCTCGGATTGAAACGGAAAACAAGAATAAATTAGCTGCTTATCAGGCTGACTTAGCGGGCTACCAAGAAAATCTTGCAAGGATTGAAGCAGAAAATCAAAGACTAAAAGAAGACTATGAGGCAAACCTTGCTTCTATTTCAGCACAGAACGCAGTGATTGAGCAGGAAAATGCAAGCATTAAGGAAAAAAATGCCCGCTTGAAAGCTGACTATGATAAGCTCTTAGAAGAATATAAGAAGGCAAAAGCTGCCTATGATACAGCCAAAACTAAGTATGATGCAGCTCTTGTAACTTTTGAGAGAGAGTTGCAGGAAGCTGAAGCTAAGAAAAATGAAGAAGGCTATCTCAGTAAGGTTGAAAGCCAGCCTTTTGTTTTCAAATCTGAGCCCCAGGCTGTCTTGACGCTTGATCCCTCTATTAGAACCTATACCAATGATGAGCTGACTGATGAGGTTCGTTCTTGGGGAATGGATCAACAAGGAATAACTGCTTTGACCAGTGTTTTAAAAGGGAAAGAACATCAGACTAAAGTCATTTTACAAAAAGATGTGCCTCTGGTAGCTACTTATACTAATATCAAAAATTCCAGTATTCAGGGCAAGAAAATCGCTAAAGTTGTCTACACTTATACTCTGAAAGAATCAACGAAGAGTCAGGATAAGCTGCCAGTTTTCTTAGTTAAGGATCCGACCTTGACTGTCTGGACCTTGGATTTTCATGGCCATTCTCGGGTCAATGTGCAAGCTGAGTTTTTCGATGAGGCAGGAGAAAGGCTTGATATGACAGGCTCGCTTGTCAGCTTCTCGTCTTTAAATACGAACAAAGTTGCGATTGAATATATCAAGAATTTTAATGGTGAATATATTCCTATTACAGGCTCTGCCATTAATGTTCACCCAGATACTAGTGTTCACGCTGATATTTCAATTAACTTTGAGCGGGAAGGCTCTCGCTTTGAGTATAACAAATGGGACTCGCCGAACAGTCCCTATAACTGGTATGGCGCTATCGTCGGTAAGGCACAGGGCGATGTCATTTCCTTTGATATTGGTTCACGAAATCGGGGTTCTGCTTGGTTTGTATTTAACTCTGATATTAAAGCCAAAGGTGTTCCAATGAATCCTGTTGCTCCGACAGAAGTTGCTCAACCTCAGGAACCGGCTTATGAGGAAGTCAAGGCCTTGCAGCCTCTTCCGAGTCAGCCAGTCTATCAACCTTTGCCAGAAGAGCCAGTTCAGCCGACCTATCAAGAACTTCCTAAACAGCCGACAGAAACTCAGCCTCTTCCTCTTCCAAATCGGCCTGAGGAGCCAGCAGTTCTACCGGAAAGAGATTTGGAAAGTCTGCCGCAAGAGCCAACTTATCTGCCTGAGCCGCTTCAACCTCAAAAGCCAGTTTATCAGGAAGTGCCAGAAGAACCTAGCTCCCCTTCTCTATTGACAGAGCCGACTGCAGTTGAAGAGCCGACCTATGAGAAGGAGCAGCCCTTGCTGAGCCTTCCGCAAGCACCGGTCGAAGATCCACTGCCACAGGCACCTCAGCTCCCATCTTATTTGAAAGAACCAGAAAAACCTCAAAAAGATTCTGAAGCAATCATGGGAGAAGCTCCGAAACCACCTGTTTATAAAGAAGAAATTGCTTTAGAGGACCTGCCCCAGGAGCCAAGCTATCTGCAGGAACCACAGCGCCCTCAAGAACCTGTTCTTCAGCCTGAGCCCCAGTCACCTGTCAGAGAAAGTAACCTGCCTTTGATTGCTGAGCCTAACAAGCCGAACTATAAAGAGCTTCCTCAAAAGCCAGTTGAACCTAACTATCAAGCTTTGCCAAGCCGTCCGCAAGCGCCGACTCAAACTTATCAC
>JABZYU010000170.1:0-2683 GCA_015264985.1 Streptococcus sanguinis
ATATTGGTAAAGACGAAGAGGCTAGGCTTGATATAATCACAAATCCGAGATAGGCTGGCTTCATCGATTTCTAGCACAGCGATATTCTTGCCAGATTTGCCTTTCTTAGCGGTCAGGAAGGTTGTGGTAATCCCGGTAATCATATTGGCACCGCTGGGATTGGTCACCACTTGTCCGAAGGCTTCCTTGAGAATGCCTACCGTCAGAGCTGTAGTCAGAGTTTTCCCATTGGTTCCGGTAATAACCACGACCTCATAGTTCTTCGCTAGGTTCTGTAAAATGTTTTTATCAAATGTCAGGGCAACTTTCCCTGGCAGAGTCGAGCCGCGTCCCATTTTGCTGAGAACAAAGTGGGAGGACTTGCCTGCCAAGAGGCCCAATGCTGTATTTATCTTCATAAGAAATATTTTATCATAAAAAAGTAAAGAAGGTTACAGAAAAATATTGACAAACGTGATATAATGGGTTGGTAAGTCTTTAAGCATTAAGACCCACTGTATAATAAAAAGAGAGAAGTTAATTGAGTAAACTCTAAGTACAAGATAAAATCAGGCTGATACTGGATTTAATAAGTTCGATTTGTTGCTACAGCTGTTTGATTTTGCTTGTAGAGGAGTAGGAAGTCTAAGTATGAATTTTCAACAACTAACCAATCTCCAATATTGGGCCAGTTTGTTTTCTGACCCTTGGAGGATTGTAATTAATATTATTGACGTCGCTATCGTCGCATGGATTCTATATTATCTAATCAAGGCCATTGCTGGTACCAAGATTATGATTTTGGTCCGAGGTGTGCTCTTCTTTATCTTGGCACAGTTTTTTGCCAATATCATCGGCTTGACTACCATTTCTTGGTTGATCAATCAGGTCATCACTTACGGGGTTATTGCGGCCGTGGTGATTTTCTCGCCTGAGATTCGGGCAGGATTGGAAAAACTTGGCCGAGCAACGGATATCTTTTCTACAACGCCCATCAGTAACGAAGAAAAAATGGTTCAGGCCTTTGTCAAGTCTGTTGCCTATATGAGTCCGCGGAAAATCGGGGCTTTGGTAGCCATTCAGGGAACCCGTACCTTGCAGGAGTATATTGCGACAGGGATTCCCTTGGATGCAGATGTGTCCGGAGAGCTGCTAATCAACATTTTTATCCCCAATACGCCATTGCATGATGGAGCTGTCATCATAAAAAACAATAAGATTGCGGCTTCCTGTGCCTACCTGCCTCTGACAGAAAGCAGCGGCATCTCTAAGGAGTTTGGAACTCGGCATCGCGCAGCTATTGGCCTGTCTGAAGTATCAGATGCGTTTACTTTTGTCGTTTCCGAAGAAACCGGCGGTATTTCCACTACACACAATGGAATTTTCAAGCATGATTTGACTTTGGATGAGTTTGAGATAGAGCTGAGAAAGGTCTTCTTATCAGAGCAGGACAAGCCAGTAGGTTTGAAAAAACGCTTCATGGGAGGATGGAAGAAATGAAAAAACGTAAAAAAATTCTTTATATCATCTCTTCGTTTTTCTTTGCCCTAGTGCTTTTTGTCTATGCAACCTCTAGCAGTTATCAAAACAATACTGGAGTTCGACAGGTCACATCTGAAACTTATACCAATACGGTTTCCAATGTGCCAATTGACATCAAATATGACAGCGAGAATTACTTTATCAGCGGCTTCACTTCTGAAGTTTCCGTCGCCCTGACAGGCTCCAACCGGGTCAATCTAGCCAGTGAAATGCAGGAAAGTACTCGGAAGTTTCGAGTTGTAGCTGATCTTTCAAAGGCTACAGAAGGCACTGTAGAAATCCCACTAAAGGTTGAAAATCTGCCAAGCGGTCTGACTGCTACAGTCACTCCGCAAAAGATTTCGGTTAAGATTGGTAAAAAAGCCAGCAAGAAAGTTGAGGTCCGCTACCTCATCACAGACAGCCAGGTGGCTGAAAATGTGTCTATTAGCGGTGTGACCTTGGAAAACAAGGAAGCTACAGTAACTAGTGACGAGGAGACCCTTTCTAAGATTGAGTCTGTCGTAGCTATTCTCCCGACCAATGTCATTATCACTGGCAACTACAGCGGGACAGTACCGCTGCAGGCGGTTGATGGACAGGGAAATGTCATGCCAAGCGTGGTGACACCATTTGAGACAACTATGCGTGTCAACACTAAAACAGCAGAAAACTCTGGCTCGTCCTCCTCTAACAGCAGCTCGAATACGAGCTCATCAAATAAAAACTAAATAAAATTTTGAAAATAAACTTGGATTAAAGCGGTCTGCCTTGCTTGCAGCCTAAATCTTTACATCCAGGTCTTATGAAAGGAAACTATTTATAATGGGTAAATACTTTGGAACCGATGGTGTTCGCGGAGAAGCAAATGTGGAATTAACGCCAGAATTGGCCTTTAAACTCGGTCGCTTTGGTGGTTATGTTCTGAGCCAGCACGAAAGTGAAGTTCCTCGGGTCTTTGTTGGCCGGGATACTCGAATTTCAGGAGAAATGCTGGAAAGCGCCTTGGTTGCAGGACTTTTGTCCGTTGGGATTCATGTCTATAAATTGGGTGTCATTGCAACGCCTGGTGTGGCTTATCTGGTCAAGTCAGAGAAAGCTAGCGCCGGAGTCATGATTTCTGCCAGCCACAATCCGGCTTTGGATAATGGTATCAAATTCTTTGGTGGTGACGGCTATAAAC
>JABZYU010000171.1:0-2637 GCA_015264985.1 Streptococcus sanguinis
AGCGTCACGAGTTGTCTATGGCCTTTAACTTCCATCATCTTAAAGTAGACTATGAAGATGGTCAAAAATGGACCATTACTCCCTTTGATTTTGAAGAGCTTAAGCGTCTCTATCATACTTGGGGCAAGGAAATGAGTAATCATGAAGGATGGTCGGCCCTTTTCTGGAACAACCATGATCAGCCGCGAGCTCTCAACCGCTTTGTTGATGTAGAGGATTTCCGCAATGAAGGGGCGACCATGTTGGCAGCCAGTATTCATCTGTCTCGCGGAACGCCTTATATCTATATGGGTGAGGAGATTGGCATGGTGGACCCTGACTTCGAGTCCATGGAAGACTATGTGGATGTCGAGTCTCTCAATGCTTACCAGACTCTGCTTGCTGAAGGTCAATCGCCAGAAGCAGCCCTCAGGATTATCAAGGCTAAATCTCGTGACAATTCTCGGACGCCTATGCAGTGGGATGATTCAGCCAATGCAGGTTTTACAACAGGAACTCCATGGCTGAAGGCGGGCAAATCCTATCCTCTCATCAATGTGGAAAATGAAATCAAGGGACCGATCTTTACCTTTTATCAGAAATTGATTGGCTTGCGTAAGGAACTGCCTATCATCTCAGAGGGCAGCTATCAGCCAGCCTATGAGGACAGTCCTCAGGTCCATGCCTTTGAGCGGGAGTGGCAAGGACAAAAGCTTTTAGTCCTTAACAACTTCTATGCTGATCCGATTACGGTGGACATCCTGCCGGATTATCAAAATGGTCAGGTTCTCCTATCCAATTACGACAAGACTCAGATTGACCATGTGATGACACTGCAGCCATATGAAACCTTGGCTATCTTAGTAGGGGAAAACTAAAGTCTCGAAAGAATCTGGAAAAAATTCCAGATTTTTTTCTGTGTTGGGCTAGGCTAGACAAGTATTTTTCTGAAGTGAGAGAAACTAATACAGAATTTTAAGAAAGCCTTTGCAAAATTTGATTCTTTTCTTTATAATAAAAATTAAATAGGATAATATACATTTATACAGAAAAGGAGAAATTCATGAAAAAACAAGTTTCTTACAGGCAGCTCTTTCCTACAGTGGTCTTGCTAGCTGCTTTTCTGTCCCTGCTTTTTTCTGTCCAACTGGTCGGAGCAGAAGAAGCAGTAAGTTCGTCGACTTCAGATGCGGCAGCTCTTACAGAGAATCCACCTGTAAGTGATGCGTCGGTTGCCAGTCAAGCAGAGAGTGCATCAGCAGAATCAGGAGAGCCAAAGGCAGCTTCTACAGAGGCAGTGGAAAAGGAAGGCCAAGTTCCTGCTGCAGCACAAGTTGCTGCTAGCGGACCAGAAGCTGTGCCCAATGTGGGAACCATTCAGGGAGAATCACAAACCTCTCCCTATGAGGACAGAGAAGTTCAAGTTTCCAATGTAGTTGTGACGAAAACAGACCGCTATGGTTTTTATGTTCAAGACGTGACTCCTGATGGAAATAGCAGGACTTCTGATGCTCTTTATGTTGTTTCTAAAGAAAAAGTCGATGTCGGAGACAAACTTAGTCTTGAAGGACGCGTCAAAGAAGGCTACATGGAAGATCTCAGCGTTCGTCAGGGACAAACTTTCAACAAGCCCAGTGGTAGTTTGACAGTTACCATGCTGATGGCTTCCAAGGTGACCAAGGAAGGGAAAACTGACTTACCTGCTCCGGTAGACATCGTGGCTAATATGCCTCAGGATACGGTCGATAACGATATTAATAATTATCAGCCTCAAAGTGAAGCGTTGGACTACTGGGAAAGTTTGGAAGGAATGTTGACGACGGTGAAGAGGCCACGCGTTTTAGGCCCGCAGTACCGTGGAGACATTTATCTCTTACCTGAAGGCTACCAAGCCCAACCATTAAACAATATCGGAGGTCTCAATCTTCGTCCAAACGCTCAAAATACCGCAACCATTCCAGTCTATGTTGGCAATAAATTCATTGCCAAGGCCAAGGATTATTTCAATGGTGATGTGGTCGGAGTTGTGACCTATCGTGGGAAGATTTACAAGTTGGAGCCGACTCAGCTGCCTGATTTGGTGGATGGTGGTTTGCAGAGACAGGTCTCTCCTATCTATCCAAGTGAGGACAAGCTGACTATTGCTTCCTACAATATCGAGAATTTTTCTGCTAATGCTAAAAAAGGTGAAACACCTGAGGAAAAAGTGACTAGAATCGCCAATTCCTTTATCAATGAAATCCATAGTCCAGATATCATCACGCTCATCGAGGTTCAAGATGAGAATGGCAGCGTTAATGACGGAACGACCAGCGGTGTCAAAAGCGGTGAGAAACTAGCGGCCCGCATCAAAGAATTGGGCGGAAAAACTTACAAGTACACCGAAGTTGCCCCACTTGACGGTCAAGATGGCGGTAAGCCCGGCTCTAATATCCGCGTGGCCTTTCTCTACGATCCAAATCGGGTGAAGTTAGTTGAAAGAGAAGCTGGTACGAGTGACGAAGCTGCTAGCTTCTCCGGTGGCCATTTGGTTAAGAATCCTGCCCGGATTGCTCCAACAAATCCTGCCTTTACAAAGGTTCGTAAATCCTTGGCAGCTGAGTTTGAATTTAAGGGACAGCATATCGTTGTTATCGCCAATCATTTGAAGTCCAAGAT
>JABZYU010000172.1:0-2616 GCA_015264985.1 Streptococcus sanguinis
TTATCATACTTTCTCTATGAGCTGGCAGCGAGTGGTGTGGACGACCTTTATGATGAATGCTTTTTTGCTTGTTATCAATATGTTGACAAAGGGTTCTTATGGATTTCTTACAGATCCGCCGCTTGTTGGCAATCACGGACTCCTGCTCAATTATCTGCTTGTCTCAATTGTCTTAAGTGCAGCAGTTTGCTTGGTTTCTGAAATTTTTAAGCGCGTGGAGCAGACCAAGACAGTTTCCCTAACTTAATTATCTCATGGAGGATTTATGAAAGATTTTTTAACTACGACAAAAACGGTGGCACCGCCTATCTCGATTTTATGGTATGCTGTGATGATTGCTCTGGTCTTGCTGTCTATTTGGAGCTCGCTCAAATACCATGATAATCCGCGTTTTGTTAAAGCTTTTAAGTGGATTCAGATTGCTCAGCTGCTGATGCTTTATAGCTGGTATTTTGGTTTTCGAATTCCCTTTTCCAATAGTCTGCCCTTCTATCATTGCCGCCTGGCTATGTTTGCGGTGGTCTTTCTGCCAGACAAATGGCGCAGCAAGCAGTATTTTGCTCTTTTAGGAGCTAGCGGAGCGGTCTTTGCCTTGGGCTATCCAGTCTTTGACCCCTATGATTTCCCGCACATTACCAGCTTTTCTTTCCTGATTGGCCACTATGCACTCTTGGTTAATTCCTTGATTTATCTGATGAATCACTACGACAAGAGCCTGCTCAAGAAATACATGATTGTAGCCTACACCTTTGGACTCAACCTTTTCCTAGTCGGCGTTAATCAAGGGACGGGAGGTAATTACGGTCTGCTAAAAAGTCCGCCTTTCATCCCTGATGCCCCCCTATGGATAAAGTACCTTCTTGTGTCGGTCATCCTTTCTCTGGCCCTGGTTCTCTTCGATATATTGTTTAAGAAACGGTGGAAAAAGCAGTTAAGTCTGGTCCGCAGTTAATTCACTTTAAATTTATAGCTCCTGTCAAGTTAATGTGGCAGGATTTTTCTTAAATTAGAGAGCTTTATCATGACTTGACTTGCTTCTAGTAACAAATGGACTGTTTGTCTATCAACTCTTTAAGTTGGTTCAACTAGACGCTTCTGTGACAGCTGAAGAGAAAGAAGAACTGGAAACCAGAAAAAACGCCTGCTCCATTTACTGGGTTTGAACTTAATAGTTGCAATTTGTGTCATTGTCAGATTTTAAGGGAAATTTTATTGACATAGGAGAATAGAATCGCTCGAAAGGGCGATTTTTATCTTCTTTAGATAATTGAAAAAAAGCGCTAAATCCGCTATAATAGGTAGGTTGAAAGGATTGAAATACTCCGATGTAAAATAAAAAAATACTAAGATTCACCATTATCCTAAATGAAAGAAAGAGAAGAAGATGACTTTACAAGAAGAAATTAAGAAACGCCGGACCTTTGCCATTATCTCCCACCCGGACGCGGGGAAGACGACTATTACGGAGCAGTTGCTCTACTTCGGAGGCGAGATTCGTGAAGCTGGGACAGTCAAGGGCAAAAAGACGGGTAATTTTGCCAAGTCTGACTGGATGGATATTGAGAAGCAGCGGGGGATTTCAGTGACTTCCTCTGTCATGCAGTTTGACTACGATGGTAAGCGGGTCAATATCCTGGATACGCCAGGACACGAGGATTTCTCAGAAGATACTTATCGGACCTTGATGGCGGTGGATGCTGCGGTCATGGTTATTGACTCGGCCAAGGGGATTGAGGCTCAGACCAAGAAGCTCTTTGAGGTTGTCAAGCATCGTGGTATTCCAGTCTTCACTTTTATGAACAAGCTGGACCGTGATGGTCGCGAGCCCTTGGACTTGCTGGAAGAACTGGAAGATATTTTGGGAATTGCCAGCTACCCAATGAATTGGCCGATTGGAATGGGGAAGAGCTTTGAAGGTCTTTATGACCTCTACAATGAGCGGCTGGAGCTTTATAAGGGCGAGGAGCGCTTTGCGACTCTGGCAGAAGGTGACCAACTGTTTGCTTCCAATCCTTTCTATGAGCAAGTTAAGGAAGATATTGAGCTCTTGAGCGAAGCTGGGAATGAATTCTCAGAAGAAGCGATTTTGGAGGGCAAACTGACACCTGTTTTCTTCGGCTCAGCCCTGACCAACTTTGGCGTCCAGACTTTCCTGGAAACCTTCCTCAAGTTTGCTCCGGAACCGCATGGCCATAAGAAGACAGACGGTGAGGTAGTCGAGCCACTCAGCCCAGACTTCTCAGGCTTTGTCTTCAAAATTCAGGCCAATATGGACCCGCGCCACCGTGACCGTATCGCTTTTGTCCGTATCGTTTCTGGCGAGTTTGAGCGCGGTATGAGTGTCAATCTGCCTCGCACTGGCAAGTCTGCTAAGCTGTCTAATGTTACCCAGTTTATGGCAGAAAGTCGGGAAAATGTGACCAATGCTGTAGCTGGTGATATTATCGGGGTTTATGATACGGGGACTTATCAGGTCGGTGATACCTTGACTGTAGGCAAGAATAAGTTTGAATTTGAACCTCTGCCAACATTTACTCCAGAGATCTTTATGAAGGTTTCAGCTAAGAATGTCATGAAGCAAAAATCCTTCCATAAGGGGATTGAACAGCTGGTGCA
>JABZYU010000173.1:0-2556 GCA_015264985.1 Streptococcus sanguinis
TTTGTGTCCTGACTATAGTTCTTTGGAAGCAAGACGCGGACACGGCGCTTTTGCTTGGTATAAGGAACGACTAACTCATGTGTTTTCATTTCAAGGTAAAAATAGGATTTATTCATTTTCAGAAAACTTTCTATTTTCAAAATTTTTATTTATTATATCACAAATTAAGCAAAAAAGTTAGGGATTTCCTAACTTTTTGATGATTTTTATTAGATAATGATAGAAAATAGATTATTTATCCAAATACGGCTGTAAATCCTGCAAGGCGCGTTCAGCAATTTTATTCTGCTGCTTTTTGAGCCAATCGCAAGTAATCCGTCAAATGCTTGTTTTCTATATCTTCAAGCGTATGTAATTTCAAATGGCGACGGCCTTTACCCTTGCCTTCCAACAAACCGTATGGGTCTGCCATCTCGGCGCCACGACCAAATTCCACAGTTACATGCTGCTTATAAACAAAAATGCCGCAAAACGGTTCGGGGGCGGCAAACAAAATACCGCCATATTTCACTTCTTCGACTACCGTATCTGACAGTTGCCGTATTTTCGTGCGCACACTATTGGCGATTTCATACAAGGCAGGATTATTAATTAGCCAATCATCCAGCAGATTTTTTACTTTTTGGTTCATGTTCTCCTCCTAATTTGAGATTGTAGGTTGGTCATTGATGTCCGATTTCCAAATTTTTTATTTATTAAAGCACAAAATCAAGAAAAATTCAAGAAAATCCTAACTTTTTTTAAATTTCTTGATAAAATTGTAAGTCTTTTAATGCTCGCTCAGCAATTTTCTCATAGCGCTCTTTCTTATCACGAATCCGAGGGCCGTCTAGCTCTTTGATAATGCCAAAATTGACATTCATAGGTTGGAAATGCTTGCTGTCAGCATGGGTAACATAATGTGGCAGGCTGCCGATTGCTGTTGTTTCTGGAAAAACAAGTGCTTCTTCTCCCTTGAAGAGTCGAGCGGCATTGATACCAGCAACTAGGCCAGAAGCTGCTGACTCTACATACCCTTCAACACCAGTCATTTGACCTGCAAAGAAAAGATTTGGCTGTTTCTTAGAGCGGAAAGTCTGTTCCAGCAGATTTGGAGAGTCCATATAAGAGTTACGGTGCATGACACCATAGCGGACAAATTCTGCATTTTCAAGCCCAGGAATCATTTGAAAGACTCGCTTTTGCTCACCCCACTTGAGATGAGTTTGAAATCCAACGATATTGTAAAGACTACCAGCTGCATTATCCTGACGAAGCTGCACCACAGCGTATGGTGTCTTATATTCACCATCTTGAGGTCCTTGGTAGTCGTCTGGATATTCTAAACCAACCGGCTTCATCGGACCATAAAGCATGGTTTTAATGCCTCGCTTAGCCATAACTTCAATAGGCATACAGCCTTCAAAGTATTTTTCTTTTTCAAAGGAATTGAGCGGTGCTTCCTCAGCATTGACCAAAGCATCATGGAAATCCATAAATTCTTGCTTGGTCATGGGTGCGTTGAGATAGGCCGCTTCCCCCTTATCATAACGAGATTTGAGATAGACCTTGGTCATATCGATTGTATTAACATCAATGATTGGCGCTGCTGCGTCGTAGAAATAAAAACCGTCTCCTCCATTGAGCGCGTGAATTTTTTCTGCTAAAACATCACTGGTCAAGGGTCCTGTCGCAATGACTGTGATGGCGTCCTCCGGAATTTCGGTGATTTCTTCACGAATGACCTCGATCAGTGGATGATTGGTCACTAGCTCTGTTACCATCTGAGAAAAACCTTCTCTATCAACCGCTAGAGCACCACCTGCTGGCACCCGAGTCGCTTCTGCTGACTTTAAGATGACCGAGTCCAACCGCCGCATTTCTTCCTTAAGCAGACCAACTGCATTGGTCAGCGCATCTCCTCGCAGAGAGTTAGAGCAGACCAGTTCTGCAAAGTCCGCAGTTTTGTGTTGAGGCGTCGACTTGACACCCCGCATTTCATAAAGTTTAACTGGAATGCCACGCTTGGCAATCTGGTAAACTGCTTCACTACCAGCCAGACCAGCACCGATAACATTGATATAGGATGATGACATGATACTCTCCCTTGGATATTTCTAGATTTTCACTCTGACCATTATAACAAAAAGATAGTAAAAAAGACAGACAGGAGAATTCCCGTCTATCCATCATTTTGTCATTTTTTTCAAATAAGCAATCTTAGCAAAATCCTTATGATTGTTATTTTCATTTCGATAAGAATCTTGGGAAGAGGCGCGGTAGATTGCTAAAAATTGCTCTGCAGTTGGCAGTAGAAACTGAACACCTTCAACTTCTTTTTGAGTCAGCTCCGCTATTGGCACACCTGAAAAAGCCTCCAAGGTTTCCATGGCTCCAAACTCAATAGATAGATCTTCTTTTTGAAATTCATGCTCGTGCAGATCGACTAAGCGATAGCCCAAGCGCTCCATCATAGGTTCAATCTTGTCCATATCATAAATGCGCTCTTCATCTGGTGCTTCCCAGCCACGCTCATCACCGTGAACATGAATATCAATATCCCGCGCCTGCCAGTCC
>JABZYU010000174.1:0-2529 GCA_015264985.1 Streptococcus sanguinis
CCTAAACACAGTGTTTCCTCGTTGTGAAAATTGGAAATATCAAAATTCTCCAGTGCCTGCAATTCATACAGAAAGACAACCGTCTGCACTTTGTCACCATTAGGATAAGATTCATCAAAATTAGTATAAACATTCAGCAAGCGCTTGGCTTCAACAGAAATGCCTGTCTCTTCGTAAAATTCACGCACAGCTGCTTGAAGAGAAGTCTCCCCAAGCTCCATAGCTCCACCAGGAATCGCCCATGTTTTCTTATCGCCTCGCAACTGCAGAAGCGTACGCCCCTTCTCGTCTGCCAGAATCCCACCAGCAAAATTCAGGATAACCTTGTCATGCCCCACCTTGGAGCGAATATAGGAAATATAGTCCATATCAAAATCCTTTCAATTTCTCTGGGAAGGCAGCATTTTGAAAGAAATAGCGCAGTAGCTGAATATGCGTATCCACATCACTAAAAAGACAAGCATGCCCTTTGTCAGGATAATAGGCCCATTCAGACATAGCATTTTTCTGTGCCAACATGCGGTGCCAGTCATGAATAGTTGCGGCTTCTTTCCCACCTGAAACAAAGAAAGCAGGATTGGAAAGATTTATATCAACTATAAATCTGATCTCCTTATCTTTCGTCATCAAGAGATAAAATCTCCAAGTACATATCCAATCTTTCATTTATATATTTGGCAAATAAATCCTCCATTGCCGATAAACTTCCTTTTGAATGAAAGTCATCAAATGCTTGGTAATAGGACAATCTATCCGTAAATTTTATATCAATCGGTGGATAGCCCGCCTTCATCAACTCCAAATTCACCAAGAGCCTACCCGTTCGACCATTGCCGTCAATAAACGGATGGATACTCTCAAAGGCAATATGAAACTGAGCTAGTTTGGTCACCATATTTTCTTGGCTTGCAGCATAGTCCACTAGGAGATTTTCCATCAATGGAGCAATCATATACGGCTGAGCCGGTTCATTAGCTGCTCCCATGATGCGCACTGGAACTCTGCGATAAATGCCTCGGTCATTTTTTTTATCTGCTAATACTAGATAATGAATATCCTTTATCATCTGTTCTGACAAAGGCTGGTTCTCCTCAACAAGCCTTTGAACATACTGAAAAGCCTCCTGATGACCGATTGCCTCCATATGATCTTTTAAAGGCTTTTGGTCAATAGTCAACCCACGTAGCACCAAATCTGTCTCACGCAAGGTCAGAGTATTGCCCTCAATGGCATTCGAGTTATAGGTATATTCGACTGTGAACTCTTCATTCAGCCGCTCCAACTCTCCATCCGTCAAAGGGCGAAGTTCTGATAACTGCATCATCTTTTCATCAATCAAAGGCAAGAGACTCTCTGCTTTCTTATAACGGCCATCCGCTGGCTTTCTGGCATCTGAGGGAATCCTCCACAAACGCCCTTCTTGAACAGCACCCGGAATCTTTCCCTGACTGCACAGAGAGCGAACTCGACGTTCAGAAATCCCCCAGAGATCAGCTGCCTGCCTCACTGTCATATACATGAGTACTCCTCACTTTCTCCCTCTATTATACCATAGTTCGGAACAATACGAGGGTTAACGGAACAATATTTGCAGATTAACGGAAGGATAATAAATATTAAATAACGTAATATCAACAATTTTCTATCTTGCAGCTCGTTTGTAGTAAAAAGAGATAACAAAATGTTATGCTCTCTTTCACTGCTATTTCAAACATAATTTTTCCAAACTAGCTTAGAAAACCTCAATACTCCTTCTTATTATAGCCAAAGTCCGCCAAGTCCAGCTTCTTGTCCCGCCAGTTTTTCTTGACCTTGACCCAGGTTTCTAGGAAGACCTTGTCCCCCAGCATGAGCTCAATATCGCGCCGAGCCATAGATCCGATTTTCTTCAGCATGGATCCGCCCTTACCGATGATAATGCCTTTTTGGCTGTCACGCTCCACCATGATGGTCGCTCGGATATGGACCTTGTCCGTCTCCTCGTCTCGCTTCATGCTGTCAACAACCACTGCGACTGAGTGGGGAATTTCCTCCCGTGTCAACATCAAGACTTTCTCCCGAATCATTTCTGACACCAGAAAACGCTCCGGATGATCGGTAATCTGATCTTCTGGGAAATACTGGAAGCCTTCCTCCAAATTCTCACTGAGGATGTCAACCAGACGAGAAACATTATTGCCCTGCAAGGCTGAAATCGGCACGATTTCTTTGAAGTCCATCTGCTGACGGAAATCATCAATTTGCGCTAAAAGCTGATCCGGATGGACTTTATCAATCTTATTAACTACCAAAATAACTGGTACTTTAGCCGCTTTCAGGCGTTCGATAATCATATCATCACCCTTGCCACGCGGCTCATCCGCTGGAACCATAAAGAGGACAGTGTCCACCTCACGCAGGGTACTGTATGCTGATTCTACCATGAAATCACCTAGAGCTGTCTTGGGCTTGTGGATTCCCGGCGTGTCGATAAAGACAATCTGCTCCTTATCCGTCGTGTAAATCCCCATAATCTTATTACGCGTGGTT
>JABZYU010000175.1:0-2513 GCA_015264985.1 Streptococcus sanguinis
TATCAGATTTATACAACTTAAGTAGAAAAGGATATTTTTCTGATTTTGAGATTTTAAAAGATATTGAAGAAGATATTCGAGGACTTTATCCTGAAGTAGATTGGACCTGGTTCCATGATAGAAGTGATGATGTTATCCATCGTCTATTAGAATATAGAACTCCCAATAATATTAAAACTTATTTTTCAAAAAATGAAGAAGATAATAAATTGATTAATGAGTATATTTTAAAAGCTCTCGATGAGGATAAACTAATACTTAAGAAATAGACTGAAACAATTAAATAAAAAACAGTTAATTTATGACAAATTTGACCTTGAAGAGAAGCTGTAATTTCCTAAAGTGAATTTTCAAAGACTTGAAAGCAAAATGTTTGAATCTAGCAGAACACTATTTGGTACAATAATAGGTAATCCATAGCTGTAGAGATTCGGTGGAACTTTTTGATAGTGACAATGAATTGCTTCCTCAAAAATCTAAGGAATTGTAGCTCCAAAATTCACACAAAACTCTTCAATTTGGGTTTGTGAAAATCGGTTTTTTATGATAGAATATTAAGGAATGTATGTCATTCGATAAACAAATTTAATGAGGTAAAAACATGGAAATCATGACACTTGCGATTGCTGTTTTTGCCGTCATCATTGGTTTAGTCATTGGATATGTCAGCATCTCAGCTAAGATGAAATCATCTCAAGAGGCTGCAGAGTTGATGCTTCTAAATGCTGAACAAGAAGCAACTAATTTACGAGGACAAGCTGAGCGCGAAGCGGATTTATTGCTAAATGAAGCCAAGAGCGAAAGCAAGTCTCTTAAAAAAGAAGCACTATTGGAGGCCAAAGAAGAAGCCAGAAAATACCGTGAAGAAGTGGACGCTGAATTCAAATCAGAACGTCAAGAACTCAAACAAATCGAAAGTCGTTTGACAGAGAGAGCTACTAGCCTCGACCGTAAGGACGACAATTTGACGAGTAAAGAACAAACACTTGAACAAAAAGAACAAAGTATTTCTGATAGAGCGAAAAACCTTGATGCGCGTGAAGAGCAATTAGAGGAAGTCGAAAGACAAAAAGAAGCAGAGTTAGAGCGTATTGGTGCTCTGTCTCAGGCAGAAGCACGAGATATTATCTTGGCTCAGACAGAGGAAAACTTGACCAAGGAGATTGCCAGTCGCATTCGCGAAGCTGAGCAAGAGGTCAAGGAACGTTCTGACAAAATGGCCAAGGACATCCTGGTTCAAGCTATGCAACGTATCGCTGGTGAATATGTAGCGGAGTCAACAAACTCAACGGTTCATCTGCCAGACGATACTATGAAGGGACGCATTATTGGTCGTGAAGGTCGTAACATTCGTACCTTTGAAAGTTTGACAGGGGTTGATGTGATTATCGACGATACACCAGAAGTGGTAACCTTGTCAGGTTTTGACCCGATTCGTCGCGAAATTGCCCGTATGACCATGGAAATGTTGCTCAAAGATGGTCGTATTCATCCAGCTCGTATTGAAGAAATGGTTGGTTGAGAAAAACCGTCAAGAGATTGACAATAAGATCCGTGAATACGGTGAGGCAGCAGCCTATGAGATTGGTGCGCCAAACCTTCATCCAGACTTGATGAAGATTATGGGACGTTTGCAGTTCCGTACCTCTTATGGACAAAATGTCTTGCGTCATTCGATTGAGGTTGCTAAGTTGGCTGGTATTATGGCTAGTGAACTTGGTGAAAATGCGGCTCTTGCCCGTCGTGCTGGGTTCCTTCACGATATCGGGAAAGCTATTGACCGTGAGGTTGAAGGGAGCCACGTTGAAATCGGTATGGAATTGGCTCGTAAGTACAAGGAACACCCAGTTGTGGTCAATACGATTGCTAGTCACCACGGTGATGTTGAAGCCGAAAGCGTCATTGCAGTGATCGTTGCTGCAGCAGATGCCTTGAGCGCAGCGCGTCCAGGTGCTCGTAGCGAGTCTCTTGAAAGTTACATCAAGCGTCTACATGATTTGGAAGAAATTGCCAATGGCTTTGAAGGAGTGCAAAATAGCTTCGCCCTTCAAGCAGGACGTGAAATCCGTATCATGGTTAATCCAGGACAAATCAAGGACGACAAAGTCACAATCTTGGCTCACAAAGTTCGTGAGAAAATTGAAAACAATCTCGATTACCCAGGAAATATCAAGGTAACCGTGATCCGCGAACTTCGTGCAGTAGATTATGCTAAATAAATAAGAAAGAGCAGTTGAAAAATTACTGCTTTTTTGTTACACTAGATAGAAAGACTGTAGAAGGATAACTGACGCTATCATCAGTATCCGAGAGAAATTTTACTTTATTTCACAGACTAACTAAAGGAGACATAATGGCAGACCGAGGCTTGCTAATCGTTTTTTCTGGTCCTTCAGGAGTTGGGAAAGGAACGGTTAGAAGAGAGATTTTTGAGAGTTCTGAGAATCAATTTCAATACTCTGTATCGATGACGACACGCGCACAACGTCCTGGAGAAGTGGACGGTGCTGACT
>JABZYU010000176.1:0-2511 GCA_015264985.1 Streptococcus sanguinis
ATGAAGAAGTACTGAAATTGATAGAAAGAAGCTGGAATTTAACGATTAAAAAATGAAATATTTCAAGCATTCTCAATGATTTTCAATTAGCAAAATATTCTCTACTGAAGAAATTTTCAGAAAATAATGGATTTTTTCTTGACAAGTGTTTTTAGCTATGCTAAAATACTAAACAAGATATCAAACGAAGGAGAAAGTCAAACATGAAAACAGCTAAGTTTAATCAATTTGCTTTGTTGTTGAGGTACTCGGGCTAGTGCAAAAGCATTAGTCCTGTTTGGCTTACCAAGCGGGAGTAAATCAACATCTCGCTTGTTCCTCAAGTGAGATGTTTTTTATTTCACCTATCTTACCTCAAGCTCTGATGAGGAAGAAATGGTTTCTAAAGGAGCGACGGGAGTGGGGCTACATCTTGATTTTTCTGAAATCGATTTGTCTTATACCGTCTCAGTCATTGAACACGACCTAGAAGTTGGGGAAGAGTTTTTCCTAAATGGTCTATGTATCTTAGAAAAGGAGTTGTCTATGACACGCAAAGTTGAGTTTTTTGATACCAGCCTCCGGGATGGTGAGCAGACACCAGGAGTGAATTTCTCTATCAAGGAAAAGGTGGCTATTGCCAAGCAGTTAGAGAAGTGGGGGATTTCAGTCATTGAAGCCGGTTTTCCTGCTGCGAGTCCAGATTCTTTTGCGGCGGTGCAGGAGATTGCTAAAGTCATCACAAAAGCTTCTGTTACTGGGCTGGCGCGTTCGGTTAAATCAGACATTGATGCCTGCTATGAAGCGCTCAAGGATGCTAAGCATCCACAGATTCATGTCTTCATTGCGACCAGTCCTATTCACAGAGAGTTCAAGCTGAAAAAGTCCAAGGAAGAGATTTTAGAAGCTGTGAAAGAGCATGTCTCCTACGCGCGCTCCAAGTTCGATATAGTCGAGTTTTCACCAGAGGATGCGACACGAACAGAGCTGGATTTCCTTTTTCAGGTGGTACAAACAGCGGTTGATGCAGGTGCGTCTTATATCAATATTCCAGATACAGTCGGCTTTACCACGCCAGAAGAGTTTGCAAATATTTTCGACTACCTAGTGGCAAATGTGACTTCTGATCATAAGGTGGTATTTGGTGTTCATTGCCATGATGACCTTGGTATGGCAACGGCTAATAGTTTGACAGCTATCAAGCACGGTGCTGGTCGTGTTCAGGGAACTATCAATGGAATCGGTGAGCGGGCTGGAAATGTAGCATTGGAAGAAGTAGCAGTTGCATTGGAGATTCGTCAAGACTATTATCAGGTTGAGTCGGATATCGTCCTTAATGAAACCATCAACACTTCTGAGCTGGTGTCCCGCTTCTCAGGTATTCCAGTGCCTAAGAACAAGGCGGTCGTTGGTGGCAATGCCTTCTCTCATGAGTCCGGTATCCATCAGGATGGTGTCCTTAAGAATCCACTGACTTATGAAATCATCACACCTGAGCTGGTTGGGGTTAAGCGCAATTCACTGCCGCTTGGCAAACTGTCTGGCCGCCATGCCTTTGTCGAAAAACTCAAAGAACTAGCTCTGGACTTTGCAGAATCTGAAATCAATGATCTCTTTGCTAAGTTTAAGGTCTTGGCTGATAAGAAAAATGAAGTCACGGATGCTGATATTCGGGCTCTGATTGCCGGAACAACGGTCGAAAATCCTGAAGGTTTCCACTTTGATGATCTGCAGCTGACGACCAATGACGACCATACCATCACAGCGGATGTGCAGCTGGTTAATGGCGATGGTGAGACAATTAACTGTGTGGCAGAAGGCAAGGGAAGCGTTGAAGCCATCTTTAATGCCATCGATCAATTCTTTAACCAGTCTGTCCAGCTTTTGTCTTATAACATCGAGGCGGTGACGGATGGTATTGACTCTCAGGCTCGTGTCTTGGTAGCTGTTGAAAATACGGATACAGATACGATTTTCAACTCCTCTGGTATTGACTTTGATGTTCTTAAGGCCAGCGCCATTGCCTATATCCATGCTAATACCTTTGTGCAAAAGGAAAATGCTGGTGAAATCGGCCATCAGGTATCTTACCGCGATTTGCCTGCAAATAATTAGAAGGAAGTGACTATGACAAAAGAAATTGTAGCTCTGGCGGGAGACGGTATCGGCCCAGAAATCATGGAGGCTGGTCTCCAAGTGCTGGCTGCTGTTGCGGACAAGTTCGGTTTTACTTATCATATCACGGAGAAAGCTTTTGGAGGTGCTGGTATTGATGCGGAAGGTCATCCTCTCCCTCAGTCTACTCTAGAAGCAGCCAAGGAAGCAGATGCAATTCTCCTAGCAGCTATCGGCAGTCCCCAGTATGATAATGCTCCAGTTCGGCCGGAGCAAGGCTTGCTGGCTCTGCGCAAGGAGCTTGAACTCTATGCCAATCTTCGTCCAGTTAAGATTTTCGATGCTCTTAAGCATTTGTCGCCTTTGAAAGCTGAAAGAATTGCTGGTGTGGACTTCGTGGTCGTGCGTGAGCTGACT
>JABZYU010000177.1:0-2505 GCA_015264985.1 Streptococcus sanguinis
GCCTCAAGGTGAAGGAGCTGCCCTATAATAACAAGCAGCTGATTGCTGCCGCAACGCTCAGTGCTCCCTTCTTCTCCATCATGTTTGGCGGAAATTTCTACGATGCTTTGGGGGCTGCCATTGCTACCTTCTTTGGCTTTGCTTTCTCTTTGTATGTTGACAAATATATCCGTATCCCTTTTGTGACAGCTTTTGCCGGAGCCTTTGTCTTCGGACTGCTGGCTCATATCTGGACGCGTTATTCCGGTTTTAACTCCACAGACGATTTGATTATTGCGGGTTCTGTCATGCCTTTTGTGCCTGGCATTGCTCTGACCAACTCTGTGCGTGACATCATGACCAACCATATCAACTCTGGGATGAGCAAGCTCTTTGAATCGCTCCTCATCACTCTTGCTCTCGGTGCAGGTACCTCTGTTGCCCTCCTTATTATGAAATAAGCCTATGACAATCTTGACTTTCTTACTGCAAGCAGTTGCCAGCCTACTGGCTATCATTACTTTTTTAATCGTTTTAAATGTTCAGCGCAGTATGCTGATTCCCGGCGGAGTGCTGGGCATGGCTATTTGGCTACTCTATCTCCTACTCAAAGGACCGACCAATGTCATCATAGCAACCTTTGTAGCTGCTATCATCGGTTCCTGCGTCAGCCAAATTCTCAGCATCATCTATAAAACGCCTGCTGTTGTTTTTATTTTGGCTATTCTAGCGCCTTTGGTCCCAGGCTATATTTCCTATCGGACGACTGCCTTCTTTGTCACTGGTGACTACAGCCAGGCTATGATTCACGCCACTCTGGTAGTCATTCTGGCCTTAGTCATCTCAATTGGTATGGCCAGCGGCACTGTCGTACTCAAACTCTATCACTATTTAAAAAAGCGCCAAACCAAACTCACAGTAAACAAACAGTAGAACCATCTGCTGTTTTTCTTTTGGAAAATACATCTTAAGCCTGATTTAGCTGAGATTAGATGTTTTTGTAAGAGTTTTATTCCTAAGTATGGTAAAATAGTCTTCGGAATATACTAGAATAAAAGGATTTAAAGAGGTCTTATAATGACAATCGGAATCGACAAAATCGGTTTTGCGACCAGTAATTATGTCTTAAAATTAAATGATTTAGCTGCAGCCCGTGGGACTGACCCAGAAAAGCTTAGCAAGGGGCTCTTACTCAAGGAACTTAGCATTGCTCCTCTGACTGAGGATATTGTTACCTTGGGAGCGGCGGCAGCAGAGCCCATCCTGACAGCAGAGGACAAAGAAAAGATTGATATGGTCATCGTGGCCACTGAGTCAGGGATTGACCAGAGCAAGGCGGCAGCCGTTTTTGTCCACGGCCTTTTGGGCATCCAGCCTTTTGCCCGCAGCTTTGAAATCAAGGAAGCCTGCTATGGGGCAACTGCTGCACTGGACTATGCCAAGCTCCATATCGAAAAACATCCAGACAGCAAAGTTTTGGTGTTAGCTAGCGACATTGCCAAATATGGCATTAACACACCTGGCGAGCCAACACAGGGAGCCGGAGCCATTTCTATGCTGATTAGCAGCAATCCCCGGATCCTCGCTTTCAATGATGATAATGTAGCCCAGACACGCGATGTCATGGATTTTTGGCGCCCAAATTACTCAACAACACCTTATGTCAACGGGCTCTACTCAACTCAGCAGTATCTGGATAGCTTAAAGACAACTTGGACGGAATACCAAAACCGCCACAAGCTAGCTCTCAAAGATTTTGCGGCCTACTGCTTCCACCTGCCTTATCCAAAATTAGCTCTCAAAGGCCTTAATAAAATCATGGATAAAAGCCTGCCCCAAGAACAGCAAGACCAGCTCAGAGAGAACTTTGAAGCCTCCATTCTCTACAGTCAGAAGGTTGGAAATATCTATACAGGCTCCCTCTTCCTAGGCCTCCTGTCTCTTTTAGAAAACTCTGACAACCTCAAGGCTGGCGACCGGATTGCTCTCTTCGGCTATGGCAGCGGAGCTGTCTCTGAAATCTTTAGTGCCAATTTGGTAGAGGGCTATGAAAAGCATTTATCCCAGACACGCTTAGAGGAATTAGACCAGCGTCAGGCTCTTTCCATCACAGACTACGAGCGCATCTTTTTTGAAGAAGCTGAGCTGGATGCGAAAGGCAATGCCAGCTTCTCTGGCTATGAAAACCAAAGCTTTGCTCTGACTGAAATTGCAGAGCATCAGCGTAAGTACATCAAAGTTGAGAAATCATCATGAAAGTAAACTGGACTGGATTTTCCAAAAAAACTCCTGCTGAACGGCTGCAGATGCTGAAAGAAAAGGGACTTTTACAAGATGAACATTGGCAGCTGCTAGACAGTCAGCAGACTTTGCCTCTGGAAACAGCCAATCAGATGAGCGAAAATGTACTGGCCACTCTGGCCCTACCCTACTCTCTGGTGCCAGACTTTTTGGTGGATGGCAAGACCTATCAAGTTCCATTTGTGACAGAAGAGCCATCTGTGGTAGCAGCAGCCAGCTTTGCCG
>JABZYU010000178.1:0-2456 GCA_015264985.1 Streptococcus sanguinis
CGCTGAAATCTCGTAGAGCTTGTCTGCTAACTTCTGCTCATCCATATCAGGCGTCGCAATTATTGCCTCTAAAATAGCGCCTGATAAATCCCGCTCTTGATAATAAAGGGTTCCAAAAATCTTGTCACTGATAACATTATCCAGATAAGGATTGCCATGTGCAATAATCGGTGTACCGCTGGCTAAGCTTTCCAGATAAGTCAGACCTTGAGTCTCACTGGTTGAGGCAGAGATAAAGAAATCCGCAGCTTTATAGTAAAGGGCCGTATCACTGGGAGCAATCATCCCCGTAAAGATGACCGCTTCTTCAATCTGAAGCTTAGCAACCAGTTCTTTCAAGTCTTCCGCGTAGGGGCCGTCGCCGACAATGACCAGCTTGACTTTGTCATTTTCTTCAAGAACAGCAGGCATCGCCTCAACGATAGCCTGGATATTCTTTTCATAAGAAATACGGGACAGACTGAGCAGCATTATCTCATCTTCAGCCAGTCCTAGCTTGAAACGCAGCTTTTTGATATCCTCACGCGAAATTTCCGGCCGTTC
This sequence comes from Streptococcus sanguinis, assembly GCA_015264985.1. Taxonomy (GTDB): domain Bacteria; phylum Bacillota; class Bacilli; order Lactobacillales; family Streptococcaceae; genus Streptococcus; species Streptococcus sanguinis_S. The sequence goes on from JABZYU010000178.1 coordinate 544, forward strand.
AAACTTCGCCAGCTCAATCCCTGTCGGAATCACCCGTTTTTCTGCTTCGATTTTATAATCAACCAAAAGGTCATAAACAATCTCGCTAGGGCAAATAACCCCATCCAAGTCACTCATGAAGCCACGGACGATATATTTGACCATGCTAGGACGGATGACCATCCCCTTAGCAATATAGTGCACATAATCCTCATACTGGGTATGATAGGTATGTACTACCGGAATCCGCAGCTCTTTAGCAATCCAAATCCCCAGCAGCCCTAGTGAAAACTCAGTCTGGGTATGGATAATGTCCAGCTGGTACTGACGGGCAATTTCTAAGGCATGAGAAAAGCCTCGGTAAGCCACTCTTCGGTCCTTAAAGGCAAAGAAAGGTACGCTGGGAATCCGAATAATCTGCCAATCTTCATAACGATTGACATCCTTGTCCGTCGTCGTAAAAATAAATACTGTGTGACCTAATTTTTCTAGCTCCGTCTTCAAAGTCCGAATACTGGTAGCAACCCCAGAGACCTGAGGAAAATAGGTATCTGTAAAAAGACCAATACGCATCTTACATCTCCAAAACTGTTTGATAAGCCTCAACTAACTGATCTGCAACATCGTCAATAGACCGGCTTTTAGCCACCTGATAGCCTGCTTCGCGCTTGTCCACCTTTTTATCTAAGACATTTCTCAGAGACTGGACAAACTCATCTACATTATGGCAGAGCTCGGCTGAACGCTCATCCACCCAGCCCTGATAGACTGGAATATCACGCAGCACAACATTCTGCTCACTAGCCAAGGCTTCCAGGACAACAATTCCTTCAGTTTCCTCATAGGACGGGAAAAAGAAAGCATCTGCTCCAGACATGGCTCCCTGGAAAACCGCTCCCTTAAAATAGCCAGGAAATTCGACATTATCAGGATGGTCAAAGAGGACCAGCCGGCGAATCTTGCGCGGAATCAACCAGAGATTGATAGAGCCCAGCCAGATAAAGCGCACATCAGGCATCCTGCGAGCACCCTCTACAAAATCCTCAATCCCCTTGCGGCGGAAATAAAGGCCAGCACAGACGACCACCTTCTGCCCTTCTTCAATCTTGAAGTACTTTTTAAAAACCTCTTCCTTGTGAGCATCTTTCTTATACTTTGGTAAGTCAATACCGTTTGACACAGCCACCATGGGTGTTGTGACCCCATAAGACTGGATAAGCTGTTTGGAATACTCCGATGGCGTGATAATGAAATCCGCCTTTTTATACATGTGCGTCAGATATTTACCAAAGAGCGGAGCAAAAAGATTGGAACCAATAAAGGAATTTTCAAAGTCCTCCTTGGTTGAATGCCCATGCATAATCACTTTTTTATTGCCCCTCTTGGCAGCATGCAGGAGAAGCAAGCTACGGGGACCATAGGTATTGATGTGGACCACATCATAATCTCCTAAAACGTCCGTCGTATAAGGAATCCCAGCCAAATCCAAGGCATGCATCTGATGCTGGAGGGCTCGGCCGATTCCTGATTTCTCCAAAACGGACTTTCCTTCAAGGTACAGTAATACTTTCATACTTCCTATTATACCGAAAATCAAATAAAAAGGAAAACCACAAGGGCAAATGAGGTAAAAAATCCATCCAAAGCCTGATAAAGCTTAGAAAACTGCTCTAACTGAATGGAAACACAAAAAAGCTGAGGTACTACACCTCAGCCTCGCTCAATAATAGTGAAAATTTCTTAAAGCAGTCATTGACTTAGTCTCTTCACTCACTTTTCGAGTTCAGAGAAGTTCCTAATCAGACTTGCGGCTCACCGCTTATTTCCGAGTTGATTTACGCTCGCTAATACTGTGAGCCAGGAGAACTTCGCGTTCTTCCAATTCTTCCTTATGCATAATCTTAGTCAGCATGCGCATACTGATAGCGCCGATG
>JABZYU010000179.1:0-2455 GCA_015264985.1 Streptococcus sanguinis
GCTATACCTTCAAGGACCACGACGGCGGGCAATACGAGACCCGCAAGGATATTGGTATCCGTATCACAGCACCACTATCTGGTAAAAACCATCACTTTATCGAGATTTATAAGCTAGTCAAGGAAGAGGCTGCTGGTGAAGATACTAAGCTGACTGTCTGGGGGCCTGCCCACGCTTATACTGAGTTAGCTGTCTTTGACCGCTTGGCTGGACCAGGACAAGTTTATGAGACCAATGAAGATTTGAAAAAAGGCTTGATTCAAGCCTATAAGGAATTTTTGGACGACTATAAGGCTGCTGGCGGACAGATTATCCAGTTTGACGACTGCCTCTGGGAGCTTTTTGATGAGTCCAATCCTGCTAGCTTTTTTGCGGAGGGCAATGCTAGTCTGGCTGACCTGGCAGACGAGTTTGTCGCCATCAACAATGAAGTCGTAGACTACGCTCATGAGCTTGGACTGACTGTCTGGACCCACAACTGCCGTGGTAACTACGAAAGCCGCTCTGCTGCCGAGGGTACCTACGAAGCTATCGCGGAAAAATTCCTGCGCGACCAACACTATGATCGCTACTTCCTAGAGTGGGACAGCGATGTAGCTGGTGATGTATCAGCTCTAGCAGCTTTGAAAGACAAGGATGCTGAAGTTGTTTTAGGACTGCTCTCCAGTAAGACGACAGGCTTGGATGATGAAAAGCGTGTCCTAGACCTCCTCGAGAAAGCAGCAACCGTTCTACCGAAAGAGCGTCTCCTGCTCTCCCACCAATGCGGCTTCGCCTCTTGTGACTCTGGAAACGAACTCACCATTGAGCAACAATGGGCCAAAATAAAACAAGGCCAAGAAATCGCCCAGAAATTCTGGGGATAATAAGCAAAAAAGCGGTATGACCGCTTTTTTCTATGATTTTAAAATCAATTTGGGGCTGAATTAGATTTCTTTGATGAACTCCAGTTTCATCTACATCCGTTCAATATATTAAATCATGTAGTATCAGGAAAGTTCAATTCGCTTGAGCCAATTTTCAACCAAGGCCGTAAAGAGAGCCTCTTGATCTATCTGTGCATTGTGGCCAGCAAGATCCATTACAGCATGAGTTGCCCTTGGATAATAGCGAGACAGCTGGGCTAACTGCTGGAAGCCCACGACTTGATCCTGCTTTCCTGCTATAAAAAGGCTGGGCTTGTCATAGCCCTTTTCCTGTATCTCTTGATCCACTTCAAACGAAAAAGAATAGTTTTCTTGCAGCTTTTGGACAAAGGGAGCATTCATCATCTGAAGCCCTGCTAGGATTTCTTTTTCAAACCGTTGATAAGTTTCTTTAGTCTGCAAAATCGCTAAATCAACAAAATCTTCGCTTTTGCCTGCTATATCAAAACCTACCTCTCTAATTAGCAAGCTGTCTTTTGGCAGAATTCTTTCTTGCGGATTGGGTGCAACTACTGGACAAATAAGCAGCAAACCATCAATCTCTGACCTTTTATTAGCCAAAATTCCTCTAGCAAGATAGCCACCATAAGACTCTCCAGCTAAGAGAAAGCTGTGTCCGCCGATTACAGTCTCTATAAAGTTCAAGAGCATCTCTAAAATCGCATCCGCACTTGCAAAAGCAGGATTGCCATCAGACCTACCCATGCCAGGTAAATCTAAATAAATCCTTTTATAGTCAGCATGTTTCTCAAAAATAGGTTCCAAACATCCTTCCATCAATTCAGATGAACAGCCCAAACCATGAATTGCCAAGACTGGCTTTCCTTGACCAATCACTTTATAGTATAATTTATTTCCCTGATAAGTAAAAAACATTTTTTCTCCAATCATACCTTAAAGACACGTTTTGCTCGAGGTGGAGCCTTTATCGAAACCAGTCAAAATAATATTGTTTATGAGCCTAACAAATTATTCTTATCATCTCCACCCATCAAAGCTTCTAGATGAGCAAGCTTATTCTTTCCCCTTGATTTCAGAGCTTCATGCCTCATTCCCAAATATCAAGGTCGACTGCTGCAGATAAGGGTTGGGATACTTGACTAGCAGGTTCCTTACAACTCTTACCAAGTCTTTCTGCTCAGCCTGACCGGATTGGTAACGAAGCAAAAGATGCATAAAATCTTCTTTTTCAGTTGAGCTGGCTTTCTTCTTAAAATAGCCCCAAACATGCTGAAAGGCATTGCAGACCTGACCGCGGTTTTCAGGCAAGGCTACCGCCTGGTCAATCAAGCCTTGAACATGTGCTGCTTCCACCGAGTCGCTTTTTAGATACTGACGGATTTCTAGATAGATCTTACTAGAATGACTGAGAACCAGATATTTATTTCTAGCCCAAAGAGTCTGACATTGGGATATTTGGTTTGAATTTTCCATAATTAGTTTTCCTACAATCTTTTCTATTATTCCGGAAAAATCCATTCAATATGTGGAGCTCGATTACTGATTTCTCTATGAATAGTATTGAAATC
>JABZYU010000017.1:0-27043 GCA_015264985.1 Streptococcus sanguinis
ACAATTGGTCAGAGATTGAAGTGGTCTGTCTTCCGAACTCTGCTGCGGCCATGAACTTTGTGGCAGCCAGTCAAGAAGCTGGATATGACTGGAAGGAAGTTCCTATCGTTGTCATGGGTGCCAGCACACGGGCTGTTTTAGAGGAAGCAGGCTTTAGCAAGATTGTTGAGACAGATGAAGCGACCATCGCTTCCATCATCGATAAATGCCGGGAAATTCTCTGAAAGGATGCAGGTCATGAGTAAAGCTATAGTAGTAGTCAGTTTCGGAACGACCTATCCCGAGACCAGACGCAAAACAATCGAGGCTTGTGAGCAGGCCATTCAGGAACATTTTCCAGACTATCCAGTCCACCGAGCTTTTACCTCAAATGTCGTTAGACGGCGGATTAAGAAGCAGGAAGGTCTAGATATTCCTACGGTCAAAGAGGTTTTGGAACAGCTCTTGGAAGCGGGCACTGAAGAGGTCTATATCCAACCTCTCCATGTCATTTTGGGCAGCGAGTATGAAAAGATTCTTGCCCAAGCCAAAGAGTTTGAATCAGCTTTTAAAAAGCTGGTCGTTGCCAAGCCTCTGCTCAACAGTCAGGAAGACTATGAGGCCGTCAAGGATATTCTGCTGGAACGGTATGGCCATGAGGGTCAGGGTGCAGCAACAGTTTTGATGGGCCATGGCAGTCAGCATTATGCCTTTACAGCTTATGCGGCCTTGGATCATATGATGAAGGGAAGCTCAGTCTATATCGGATGTGTAGAAAGCTATCCTCCGGTTGAGCTGATTGAGCAGGAACTGAAGCAAGAGGGTGTCCGAGAAGTTCACCTGGCACCTTTCATGCTGGTAGCGGGCGACCATGCGACCAATGATATGAGCTCAGATGAGGAAGGTTCTTGGTATCGCTTCTTTAAGGAGCAGGGATATGAGGTCAAGGCCCATCTGGTTGGTCTAGGGGAATACCCTGAAGTTCAGCAGCTCTACATCCAGCATTTAGAAGAAATCATCCAATAGGAGGAAGGAATGGCGAAATTTTACGGAATTGGTGTGGGACCAGGTGATAGCGAGCTAGTAACTGTCAAGGCCAGTCGGCTTTTGGAAGACTTAGATATTCTCTATACACCAGAGGCTAAGAAGGGAAGCAAGAGCTTTGCATTAGGCATTGCGGAGCCCTATCTGAAAGAGCATCTGGAAATCAAGCAGCGGCATTTCCCTATGGTCCGTTCCAATTCGACCAAGGAAGTCCAGTGGCAGGCTATCTCTGCTGAAATCGCAGAGGATGTGAGGTCTGGCAAGAATGTTGGCTTTGTCACATTGGGAGACCCCATGGTCTACAGCACTTACAGCTATCTGCTGGCCCTGTTGGAAAAGGAAATCGACTGTCAGACCATCCCTGGCATTACCTCTTTTTGCAGCATGGCTTCTGAGCTAGGTCAGCCCCTGACCATGGATGAGGAGTCTCTAGCGGTCATGCCGGCTACGGCTTCTGCTGAGAAGATTGAGGCGGCGCTTGAGCTGCATGACTCGATTGTGATCATGAAGGTGGCCAATCACCTGGATACAGTCCTGCCTCTGCTTGAAAAGCTCGGTCTCTTGCAGCAGACTTTCATGGTTAGCAATTCTTCGACAGATAAGCAGCAGACTCTGCTGGGCCTCGATGGAATCACACCAGAAACCAAGCTGCCTTATTTTACTACCTTCCTCGTGAAAAAGAAGATTTTTTAAAATCAGAGTCTATGTTCAAGGATGAAGATTCATTCTTGTGAGCTCAGGCTCTTAGAAAAGGAAAAAAACATGAAACTATTAAAAAATAAAAAAGTAACTTTTGTTGCCTTGCTGGCTATTTTGGCGGTACTGAGTACCCAGTCTGTGTCAGCTATGCATATCATGGAAGGCTATCTTCCACTCTTTTGGTGTATCTTCTGGTTCGCCGTATTCCTGCCTTTCTTTGTAGTAGGATTGATGCGCATCAAGAAAATCGTTGCAGAGGATCCAAATTCCAAGACTATGCTGGCCTTGTCCGGTGCCTTTATCTTTATCCTGTCTTCTTTGAAGATTCCGTCTGTTACAGGATCTAGTTCGCATCCGACCGGGGTTGGTCTGGGGACAGCTATGTTTGGCCCATCCGTTATCAGCGTTTTGGGAACCATTTGCTTGCTCTTCCAAGCCCTTCTCTTGGCTCACGGCGGCTTGACAACTCTGGGTGCCAATGCATTCTCAATGGCAGTGGTTGGTCCATTTGTTGGTTATTTCGTTTACAAGTTTGCTAAATCCATCAAGCTTTCTACACCGGTTTCAATCTTTATCTGTGCTGTGATTGCGGACTTGGCGACTTATGCGACAACTTCTATCCAGCTCGGTTTGGTCTTCCCTGATGCTAACAGTGGCTTTGTTGGTTCTGCACTGAAATTCATGGGTGTCTTCTTGACTACTCAAATCCCAATCGCTATCGTAGAAGGATTGCTGACAGTTGTCCTCTATAACTTAATCTCAGAAAATGTCAAAGAAAGAGCAGGTCTGTTCAAATGAAAAAATACAAGAATATCATCTTAATCTTGGCTGCAGTAGCAGTCACTCTAGCTGCCTTTATCTTTGCACCTAAGGGTGTGGAATACAGTGGAACAGATGACGCTGCTGAAAAAACCATTAGCTCTATCCAAAAGGACTATGAGCCTTGGTTTTCACCAATCTTTGAGCCAGCGGGTCCAGAAGTAGAAAGTCTGCTCTTCACCCTGCAAGGCAGTATCGGAGCGGGTATCATCTTCTATGTCATTGGCTACCACAAAGGGAAAAAGCAAGGCCAACAAAAGGAAAACTCTGAACATAAATAAAAGCCTTCAACAGTATGAGCGAGCTCTGGTTCTTGATAGCGATTCAGCTTGTTTGGGACCGGAGCTGCTCTGTACTGGGGGCGTGGTAAAAACAAAGCTAGAAAGGAGTACCTCCACTTGTTTGCGATTGATAAATATGCCTATCAAAATCGGCTGAAAAATCTGCCGGTTGCTTATAAATTTGTCATCTATCTGCTCTTGTTAGCTGTCAGCTTTTCTGGTGTCAGGAGTCTGCAGCTAGGACTTATCGTCTTGATGGCGCCTCTGACTTGCTATGTGGCTCGGCTTCCGTGGCTGCGCTATCTGAAATGGTATCTGCATGCCAGTATCTTTATCCTGATTAGTCTCTTGACCTTTGTCTTGACCTATCAGAATAGTCAGGAGCAGCTCTTGCTGGCCTTGCCTTTGGGTCAGGGCTATCTGGGCATCAGCCAATCCTCTGTCCAGCAGACCATTTTTATCCTCTTGCGCATCTATTCATCCTTGGTTTCGACTTATTTCTTTGTCCTGACGGTGCCTTTTGCTCAGATGCTGCGGCTTTTTAAAGCTATGCATGTTCCACGGGTACTGCTAGACTTGATTGTCCTCATGTATCGCTTCATTTTCCTGGTCTTCTATGAGTTTGTGACCATTCGGGATACCTTGGACTTGAAATTCTCCTTTTACAATAAAAGGAAGCAACACCAAGCTTGGGGCAGATTAGCCAATACTCTTTTTGTTAAATTGCTAGATGATAATCAGCATTTAAATGAAGTACTGACGCTAAGATTTGATGCAGAGCACAGTGAATAATGAAAGCGCATTTACAATAAGACTGCTTTTATACTATAATGGAAAGTAGATAGGAAACATAGATGTTACAAGTAAAGAATATTTCTTTTTCGTATGACGAAAATCCAACGCTGCACGATATTTCTATGGACTTCGAAGAGGGCCGGATTACTGGCATTCTGGGAGTCAACGGTTCAGGTAAGTCTACCATCATGAAAATCATCACCCGACTGCTCCAACCGCAGAAGGGCAGTGTTTTATATGATGGTCAGCCTGTAGGCGACTCTAAGAAGGCCTTGTTCCAGTATCGGCAGCATGTCAATATGGTCTTTCAAAATCCAGAGCAGCAGCTCTTTTATACCATTGTGAAGGACGATATTGGCATGGCCTTGGAAAACTTAGGCTATGAAGAAGACGAGATAACCAGCAGAGTGGCGACGGCTTTAGAGATGATGGACATTTCTCATCTGAAGGACAGACCGCTGCAGTATCTGAGCTATGGCCAGAAAAAGCGGGTGGCTATTGCTGGCATGCTGGCCCTGCAGCCCAAGTATCTGCTGCTTGATGAGCCTACGGCAGGATTGGATCCCAAAGGGCGGGATCAGATGGCCGAGACCATGAAAAAGCTGGTTCAGGCTGGGACAAACATCATCGTATCCAGCCATGACATGGATCTGATGTATGACTGCTGCGACTATGCCTACCTGCTGCAGAAAGGGCATTTGATTGCGGAGGGCAGCAAGTTTGATTTCTTCCAGCAGGGAAATCTGCTAGTAGAGGCAGGCTTGGCTGTGCCTTGGATTGTCAAGCTTCATCAGACTATCCAGACGCCACTGGCAGAAAATGAAGCTGCTTTCTTTGAGCAGCTAGGAGGAAATGTAAAATGGTCAAATCATTGATGGTACAGGGAACTGCCTCAGATGCTGGAAAAAGCATTATTGCGGCGGGTCTCTGTCGGATTTTTAAGCAGGATGGCCTAGAAGTGGTGCCTTTTAAGTCGCAGAATATGGCGCTTAATTCCTTTATCACCAAAAAAGGAGATGAAATGGGCCGGGCTCAGGTCGTTCAGGCTGAGGCAGCTGGCAAGGAGCCAGATGTCCGCATGAATCCAGTCCTGCTCAAGCCAACCTCTGACCGCAAGTCTCAGGTCGTCTTTTTAGGACGTGTCCTGCGGGATATGGATGCCGTCGAATACCATGAATACAAGCAGCGGCTCCTGCCTAAGATTAAGGAAGTCTATGAGGAGCTGGGCGCTGAGAATGATATCATCGTCATTGAGGGCGCTGGCAGTCCAGCTGAAATCAATCTCAATGACCGAGACATTGTCAATATGGGCATGGCCAAGCTGGTTGATGCGCCAGTGATTTTAGTGGCGGATATTGATAAGGGAGGCGTTTTTGCCTCTATCTACGGAACGATTGAGCTCATGCCGCCTGAGGATCGCAAGCGGATCAAGGGGGTTATTATCAATAAATTCCGCGGCGATGTGGCCTTGCTGCAGTCTGGCATTGATATGATTGAGGAGCTGACCCAGGTGCCGGTTATCGGGGTCGTGCCTTATGCCCAGCTGGATATTGACAGCGAAGACAGCGTCGCATTGGTGCAGAAAAGCCGGCGCTTTGATAGCAGAAAGAGTCTGGATATCGCAGTTGTCAGCCTCAAGCGCCTGTCCAACTTTACGGATTTTCACAGTCTAGAAATCCAACCAGATGTTTCTGTCCGCTATGTCCAGCCGGGAGATGCAATCGGCCGGCCGGATCTCTTGATTCTGCCGGGCAGCAAAAACACTATCGAAGATATGAACTATCTGCGCGAGTCTGGTCTTGAAGCCGAGATTCTCGAGTGTCTGGAGCAGGGCGTACGAATCTTTGGTATCTGTGGCGGCTATCAGCTGCTGGGGCAGAAGATTAGCGACCCGCTGCACCTTGAGTCTGAATTAGAGGAGATTAGTGGTCTAGGGATTTTAGAGACAGAGACGGTGCTTCAGCCAGTCAAGCGGACGACTCAGGTCAGAGCCCTGCATGAGGGACAAGAGCTAGAGGGCTACGAGATTCACATGGGGGAAACCCAGCTTGCGGATAGTCTGGAGCCATTCTCCGTCATCAAGGAGCAAAATGGTGAAGCAGCCGAGCGACTGGATGGAGCAGTGGCTTATGGCGGGCAGGTACAAGGGACCTACCTTCATGGGGTTTTTGACAATCTAGAATGGACTCGGCAGTACCTCAATGAACTTCGTCTGGCTAAGGGCTTAGAACCGCTCGAGGCCCAGCTTATCAGTATCAAAGACTTTAAAGACAGAGAGTATGATAAGTTGGCAGACGTCCTGCGCCAGTCTTTGGACATGGAGCAGATTTATCAAATCATCAACAGAGAAGAAAAATGAGAATTTATACGAAATACGGAGACAAAGGGTTTACTCGGCTCTACGGTGGGGATCGAGTATCCAAGACCCATATTCGGGTCGAAGCTTATGGAACGATGGATGAGCTATGCTCTCATCTAGGCTATGTCGTATCTGAGATGCGCGACTATCCTATCTTGGACGACCTGCGTCTGGAATGCGAGGAAATCCAGCAGCATCTCTTTGACTGTGGCAGCGACTTGGCGACACCGAGGGAATTGCGTCCCTACAAGCAAGAGCCAGCCAATGTCAGCTGGCTGGAGGAGCGGATGGATGAGTATATGCATATCCCTCCGAAAATCGACCGATTTATCATTCCGGGCGGCCATCGGATTGCGAGTCTCCTGCATGTGGCCCGCACCATGACCAGACGTCTGGAGCGCCGTATGGTAGCTGTTATAGAGGCAGAAGAAGCGGTCAATGAGGTAGGATTAATCTATATCAACCGCCTTTCGGATTACTTTTTTGTACTGGCTCGCTTGGTCAATGATCGTCTAGAGGAGCCGGATACAGTCTACAAACGCAGCGCGAAAATCTTTCGGGAAAAGAAATAGGAGAAGCTAGCATGTATCCAGTCATGATTAATATCAGAGAGAAGAAAGTCGTGGTAGTTGGAGGCGGCAAGGTCGCAGCGCGGAAGATTAAGACCCTGTTGACTGAGCAGGCTGCTGTGACGGTGGTCAGTCCGACCCTGCATGCTGACATTCCGCAGTCGGAGGTCCAATGGCTAGCTAGACCCTACCAGACAGGTGATTTGGAAGGCGCTAAGCTGGTCTTTGCCTGTACAGATCAGGAGGAAGTCAACCGTCAGATTATGGAGGAGGCGGCACCCAGTCAGCTGGTCAACAATACGGGCGACAAGACCTTCTCTGACTTTTATAATGTAGCCATTGCGCGAAAGAAGGACGTATCTGTCATGATCTCGACCAATGGTCTCTCGCCTAGTCGCTCCAAGGAGATTCGCAAGAAGATAGAAGCAATTTTAGACCAACTTTAAAAGAAGGAAAGAAGCATGCACCTATTATATGTGGGTTTGACCCATCGGGAAACGCCGCTGACAATTTTGGAAAAAGCGCATTTTTCAGATCAGGAGGGGCTCAAAGCTCTAAAGCTCCTGAAAAGAGAAAAAAGTATCTTGGAAAATATCATCCTGTCCACCTGCAACCGGACCGAGCTCTATCTGGTGGTGGACCAGTTGCACACTGGCCGCTACTATTCTAAGCATTTCTTAGCGGACTGGTTTCAGATTCCTGTTAAGGAGCTGGAAGAGTATTTAGTCTTTCGTGAGGGGGATGAGGCTCTGCGGCATCTGCTGCGGGTCTCTATTGGACTTGAGTCAAAGATTGTTGGTGAAAGTCAGGTCTTGGGCCAGCTCAAGCAGGCTTTCTTGACAGCGCAAGATGCTGGTACGACTGGAATTGTCCTCAATCAGGCTTTTAAGCAGGCGCTGACCTTTGCCAAGCGAATGCATGATTCTTATCGAATCAATGACCGGCCTATTTCTATCGGCCTGACGGCTATCCAAGAATTGGACCGACTGGGGCTGGATTGCAGCACTAAAAAGGTAGCTGTTATCGGTTTGGGAGAGATTGGTCAGCTGGTGACCAAGTATGCTTTACAGCGGCCTTTCAAGTCAGTCATGCTGCTCAACCGGACGGTCAGCAAGGCCCAGCCTTTTCTGACAGAGGACAGGGTATCTGCCCATGGCTGGGATGAATTGGAAGCGGTGCTGGCGGATGCGGATGTAGTCTTTTCAGCGGTTAAAACGGAAGAATACATCATCTTTCCCTCCATGCTTAAGGCGGATGCGGTCGTGTTTGACCTCTGTCTGCCTCGTTCCTGCCATCCGAGCTCGTCTCTGAAGCTCTATAATATTGAAAATCTAACCAATCAACTGGAGCAATACAAAGCGGAGCGGCAGGAGATTGCCGGTCGGATTGCTTTGGAGATTGATGAGGAGCTGGTCAAGTTTGCTGACTGGCGTCAGCAGCTGGGTATTGTTCCCCTGATTCAGGAAATCAGGGATAAGGCTTTGGAAGCTCAAGCTTCGGCCATGGAAAGCCTTAATCGCAAGATTCCGGATTTGACCGAGCGGGAGCAGAAGCAGATTTCCAAGCACATGAAGAGTATTATCAACCAAGTCTTGAAGGAGCCAATCTTGCAGCTCAAAGAGCTGTCAGTCGGTGAGCATTCAGACTATGACATTGCCTTGATTGCCAAGATATTTGGCTTGCACAGAGAAAGGGGAAAAGATGAAGGTCATTAAGGTAGGAACCCGCAAGAGTAAGCTGGCCATGACCCAGACCCAACAGTTAGTGGACCAGCTCAAGGCGCTCCATCCAGAGCGGGACTTTGTCCTTGTTCCCTATACTACAAAGGGAGATCGTTTGACCCATGTCAGCCTCCAGGAAATTGGCGGCAAGGGAGTCTTTGTCAAGGAAATTGAGCGGGCTCTCTTGGCTGGTGAGATTGATATGGCAGTCCATAGTCTCAAGGATATGCCGGCTAAGCTAGCTGAGGGCTGTGCGCTCGGTGCGATTAGTCAGCGAGAAGATGTCCGGGATTGCTTGATTTTCTGTCAAGCTGACCAGACGCTGGCTGACCTGCCTGAGGGCGCTCTTATAGGAACCAGCAGCATTCGCCGACAGGTTCAGCTGCAGGCTCAGAGACCGGATTTGACTTTTAAGCCACTTCGGGGCAACATTGATACACGCATCAAGAAGCTGGAAGAAGGTGAATACGACGCCATTGTCTTGGCTATGGCTGGACTTAAACGCTTGGGCTGGCTGGACCAAAGCCGTCTTCACATTCAGCCTTTAGAGACCAGTCTTTGCCTGCCAGCTATTTCTCAGGGAGCTTTGGCAGTGGAATGCCGGGAAGAGGATAAGGAACTGCGGCATCTGTTAGCGGCTGTTCAGGATGATAAGACAGCTGCTGAAGTAGCAGTTGAGAGGGCAGTTTTGGCTCAGATGAATGCAGACTGCACCTTCCCTATCGCTGCTTTTGCCCAGAAAAAAGGTCAGGACTATCAGCTAGAGGCCATGCTGGCCAAGGAGGACGGTCAATGCATCTTTGTCAGCCTTCAAGGGCAGGATGGCCAGGAATTGGCAGAGCAGGCTGTGCGCCAATTAGCCGATAAGGGAGCAGTAGGAATGCCATGGTTAAAAAAATAATCTTTACCAGAGAGCAGGCTCCGGACTCTGCCTGGCTAGAAGAAATCAGACAGGCTGGGTTTGAGACACATCATGTCCCTCTCATTCGCTGTCAGTCTTTGCCCTTGCCAGAAACTGTCCAAGCAGTTCTGCCAGAAGCTGACTGGGTCTTTTTTACCAGTGCTGTCGCAGTGGAGGCTTTCAGTCCCTATCTGAAAGCTGACTACCAGATTGCGACCATTGGGCCGCAGACCAGTCAGGCGCTGGACAAGCTAGGCCGAGCCTGTGATTTTCAGGCCAGCAGCCACTATGGTCTCGACTTTATTCAGGAGTGGCTGGATTTGGCTCTGCCAACGCAGAAGATCTTGCTACCTCAGAGCAGCTTGTCCAATCCCAGTTTGGCCGAGAAATTAAAAGAAGCAGGTCATGAGGTCTGGGCTTGGCCTATGTACGAAACAACCTCAAATCCTGCTGGTCAGGACCAGCTCGAGACCTATCTGTCCCAAGAGGATGTGATTTGGACCTTTGCCAGTCCATCGGCTTGGCAGAGTTTTTGTGCTATTAAGCCCCATCTAGCGTCCAGCCATCAGATTGCAGTGATTGGCCAGACAACGGCTCAGGCAGTCAAGGAGTCCGGCTATGGGGTAGATTACCAGCCCCAGAGTCCTTCTGTTGAGGAAATGGTCAAGGAAATAATCAAGAAAGAAGAGAAGAAGCATGGAATTTTATAGACATCGCAGACTGAGGAGAAGCAGCGGTCTGCGGCAGCTGGTTCGAGAAACCAAGCTGTCTGTGGATGATTTTATCCAACCCTTGTTTGTCAAGGAAGGCTTGACTGAAAAGCAAGAAGTAGCTTCCATGCCGGGGGTTTATCAGTTCTCCCTCGAGGATTTGCTGCCAGAAGTTCAGGAATGTGTAGACTTGGGCATTCGGGCTTTTATCGTCTTTGGCATTCCGTCAGAAAAGGACGAAATAGGCAGTCAGGCTTCAGCTGAAAATGGCATTGTCCAAGAAGCTATCCGTCTGATCAAGAAGCATTTCCCTGAGACGGTCGTCATTGCAGACACCTGTCTCTGTGAGTTTACCAGTCATGGCCATTGCGGTATTTTGCAAGGGGAAGAAGTAGACAATGATCTGTCTCTGACTAGACTGACAGAAGTCGCTGTCAGCCAAGCCAGGGCTGGAGCAGATGTCATTGCGCCTTCCAATGCCATGGACGGTTTTGTGACAGCTATCCGTCAGGGACTTGATGCGGCTGGCTTTGAAGACATTCCCATCATGTCCTATGCGATTAAGTTTGCCTCTAGCTTTTATGGACCTTTCCGAGATGCTGGCGAGAGTGCTCCGGCCTTTGGCGACCGCAAGACCTATCAGATGGATCCGGCCAATCGCTTGGAGGCTCTAAGAGAAGCCAGGAGCGATGAGGAGCAGGGAGCAGACTTTCTCATGGTTAAGCCGGCTCTGTCCTTTCTGGATATCCTCAGAGAGCTGCGCCAGGAAACTCAGCTGCCTCTGGTGACCTATAATGTCAGCGGAGAATACGCTATGGTCAAGGCAGCAGCTCAGCAGGGCTGGATCAATGAAAAAGCCATTGTCATGGAAACCTTGACCAGTATGAAGCGGGCTGGTGCAGACTTGATTATCACCTATTTTGCCAAGGATGCAGCCGGCTATCTGAGAGAAGGATAGAGACTGCGGAAAATCAGCAGTTTTCTAGATAAGGAGGACCAACTTGAAGAGAGAACATTCCAACCAATATTTCACAGAGGCTCAAAAGCTCTTTCCCGGCGGTGTCAACAGTCCTGTCAGGGCTTTTAAGGCTGTGGGCGGCCATCCGCTTTTTATCGAAAAAGCCAGCGGAGCCTATCTGCATGATGTCGATGGCAACCGCTATATTGACTACGTCCTGTCTTGGGGGCCTATGATTTTGGGGCATGCTCCTAAGGATGTGTTGCCAGCAGTTGAGGAGGCCATTTGGGAGGGGACCAGTTTTGGTGCTCCGAGTCCCAGAGAAATCGCTCTTGGCCAGCTGGTGCAGGAGCGTCTGCCTTTCATGGAAAGAATGCGGATGGTCAATTCGGGAACGGAAGCGACCATGAGCGCCATTCGGGTAGCACGTGGAGTGACCAAGCGATCTAAAATTGTTAAATTTATCGGCTGCTATCACGGCCACAGTGATTCCTTTTTGGTTCAGGCTGGTTCAGGCTTGGCCAGCTTTGGGATTGCTGATTCTGCCGGAGTCATTGCTCAGGTAGCTGGGGAAACTCTGGCCTTGCCGTACAATGACAAAGATGCTCTCAAGGCTTGCTTTGAAAAGTACGGAGATGACATTGCCTGTGTCATTTTAGAAGCAGTTGCTGGCAATATGGGCTTGATTCCAGCGGATGCGAACTTTATCAGTACTATTCGCTCCCTCACTCAGGAATACGGCTCTCTCTTCATCGTGGACGAGGTCATGAGTGGTTTCCGAGCTCATTATCAGGGGGCAGTCGGCCTCTATCAGACAGAGCCAGATCTGGTCTGCTTGGGCAAGGTTATTGGTGGCGGCTTCCCCGTCGCAGCCTTTGGCGGCAAGGCCGTCTATATGGATCAGGTAGCGCCTCTAGGCAGCATCTACCAGGCTGGTACCTTGTCGGGGAATCCAGTCGCTATGACGGCCGGTTATGAAACTCTGAAACAGCTAACACCTGAACTCTTTGATGAGATTGAAGAGAAAACAAGCTACCTCTGTGATGGCTTGCGAAATCTAGCAGACAAGTACAGCATTGATCTGCAAGTCGTATCAAAAGGTACCATGTTTGGCTTCTTCTTCAGCCAGAAGCCAGTCCGCAACTTTGAGGATTCTAAGGCGGCTGACCATGTACAGTTTGCACGACTGCACGGTCTCTTGCTGGAAGAGGGCATCTATCTGGCGCCATCTCAGTATGAAACCAACTTTATGTCCAGTGCCCATACTAGAGCGGATCTAGACCAGACCTTGGCAGCCTTTGAGCGGGCATTTCATGCAATGAAAGAAGAAGCAAATGGCTAAGATTGTGTTAGTGACAGGCGGGGCCAGAAGCGGCAAGTCGGCATTTGCGGAGGAGCAGTTGGCGGATCGAGAGCGAGTTTGCTATATTGCGACCGGCCTACCCCGAGGAGAAGATCCAGAATGGCAGGAGCGGATTCGGCTGCACCAAGAACGCCGGCCGACTTCCTGGACGACTCAAGAGCAGTATGCAGGGCTGGCCGACTGGCTGCGAGAGCAGTCGCATCCAGTTTATCTGCTGGATTGTGCCACGCTTCTGACCAGCAATCGCCTCTTTGATTTGATTGCTCAGCATTTTCCAGACAAGCTGGAGCTGACGGAAGAAAATTTTCTCAGTCGGCAGGAGCAGTCTTTCCTGCTGCAGCTCTTGGAAGAAGAATGGCAAGAGCTCCTATCTGCAATCCGTCAGACAAATGCTGAGTGCTGGATTGTAACGGACGAGGTTGGCCTGGGAATTATCCCAGAGACCAGACTAGGACGCTTCTTCCGTGATGTGCAGGGCAAGATCAACCAACTGATTGCAAAGGAGGCGAGTGAGGCTTATCTAGTTATTTGCGGCCTCGCTCAGCAGTTGAAATGATAAAGGCATTGATTATCTATACCCAATTTTTTAGCCGGATTGTGATTCCAAAGGCAGTGGATATTTCCTATTTACGACGGGGCCTCCCTTTTCTGACCCTCTTTGGTCTCTTGCTGGGTTTGATTTCAGGTGGATTTTATTTCCTGATGAGTTTAGTTCTGCCAGGGATTGTCGCTTGGATTCTGACCCTTGCTTTCGATGTTCTGCTGACAGGTGGTTTTCACTTAGACGCCTTGGCGGATACGGCAGATGGTCTCTTCTCCTCTCGTAAGAAGGAGCGGATGCTGGAGATTATGAAGGACAGCCGGATTGGCAGCAATGGCGTACTGGCACTCATTCTCTACTATGCTCTGATGCTGGTTCTCTATACTTATTTGCCAGAGCCTCGCTGGTTTATCGTGGCTAGTCTGACCATGATTGGCAAGGCCGGTCTGAGCCTACAGCTTTACCGGATGAGCTATGCCAGAGAAGGTGGCGGCTCGGGGAATTTCTTCAGTGGCAGCAAGACGAGTCATATCCTGCTTGCCCAGCTTCTCCCCTTGCTCCTGTCTTTGCTGGTTTTCAGCTGGAGAGGCCTTCTGGCTTATGGCTTGGTATTTCTGGGAGCAATCGGCTATCGCCGTTTTGTTTATAATAAAATTGATGGCCACACAGGCGATACGTTAGGAGCCTACGTAGAAATTGCCCAGCTCCTCTATCTCTTGGGATTGGTGGTGCTAGGATGAAAAGATGGTATCTGATGCGGCATGGTCAGACAGACTATAACCGCAGACGCTGTTTCTACGGCAGCCATGATGTCTCTATCAACGAGCAGGGCCAAGAGGATGCTAGGCAGCTGGAGCTTCTGATGCAGGAGCGTACGGTTGATGCAATCTACACTAGTAGTCTCAAGCGGACGCAGGAAACAGCCCAGCTGGCTTTTCCAGACAGGCAAGTCCAGCCCATAGCTGACTTTGACGAGCGGGGATTTGGACAATGGGAAGGTTTGACAGCTGATGAGATTGAAGCGGCTTTTCCAGAAGTCTGGCAAGCTTGGCTGGAAGCCCCCTTTGAGGTCACGCCTCCTGAGGCAGAAGTTTTCTCGGACTTTCAGACCAGAGTCTGGGCAGCAACGGACCGCCTGCTAGATACTGCTGATGAGTCAATCGCTCTAGTGGCTCATTTGGGAGTCCTTCGCTTAATTTACCAGCATTTGGTTGATGGAGAGGCTGTTTTTTGGAACATTGATGTCCCCCAAGGACGAGTGCTGCTCTTGGAAGAGCGGGACCAGACTTGGCAGGCGACCTTACTCTAAGGCTTTATTATTAAAAACAAACGACATGATTTATCTTGGGAAAGAGGTGACCAGATGAATACACAGATTCAGGATAAATTTACTTTTAAAAATGGTCAGACCATGCGCAATCGCGTTGTCTTGGCTCCTATGACCATCTGCGCTAGTGAGCCGGGTGGCTATGTATCTCAGGCAGATATTGATTTTTTTGTCCGCCGGTCTAGGTCGGTTGGTATGGTCATTACTGGCAGTACCTATGTCCATCCTCTGGGCAAGTCCTTTGCGGAGAGCTTCAGCGGCGCCGAGGACGATAAGATTGAGGGGCTTAGCCGTCTGGCCAAGGCCATCAAGGACCAAGGGGCTCTGGCTATTGTTCAGCTCTATCACGGTGGTCGTATGGTTCTGCCTGATTTGATTGACGGTCAGCCAGTAGCACCCAGCGCTGTCAAGGCTCCGCGCGACTATCTGGCAGAGCCGAGGGCGCTCAAGAATTCTGAAGTGGAGCAGGTGATAGAGGATTTTCTGTCAGCTATCAGACGGGCCATTCAGGCTGGATTTGACGGAGTCGAGCTTCATGGCGCCAATACCTACCTGATCCAGCAGTTTGTCTCTCCTCATTCCAATGTTCGTAAGGACAAGTGGGGCGGCAGTCTTAACAACCGCCTGCGCTTTCCAAAGACCTTGCTGAAAAGAGCCAAGCAACTAGTCAAAGAAGAGGCCGACCGCCCCTTCCTGATTGGCTACCGCTTTTCTCCAGAAGAGATTGAAGAGCCAGGTATCCAGCTTTATGACACCCTGCAGTTGCTGGAGCAGCTCATCTATCATCAAGTGGACTATCTACATATTTCGACCTCTGATGTCTGGCGCTCGTCTATCAGAGATTCTCAGGACTCAGAGCCAGTGATTCAGAAAATTATCAAAAAAATTAATGGTAGAGTACCCCTTATTGGTGTCGGTCAGATAAAGACCAAGCAGGATGCCCAGCTAGTATTGGATGCGGGGATTCCGCTCTTTGCCCTCGGCAAGGCCCTGCTCCTAGACCCAGACTGGGCTGAAAAGGTTGTCTCCGGCCGAGAGGAAGAAGTCATCCGAACTTATCGCGATGAGTTGCAGGCTGACCTGGCTTTGCCAACTGCCTTTGTCGAAGATGCTAGAAGCTATCTGGAAGGAAAAGATTAAGACAAGCACATCCCCAAGGAGGAAAGAGGATGAGCAATCATTTGTTTTTCACTCGTCTGCTCTCTCATCTTCAGGACATAGAACCACCTTAGACAGAGAGCGAAGCGTATTTAGATTTGACTAGGACAGAACGTCTAAAAGTAGTTTACAAAATAGAAAAGGAATTTGAATATTTTATGAAATATTTTAAAAAAATAATGGTTTTAGCCTTGGCAGGCCTAGCCCTAGCTTCCTGTGTAAACCCTAGCAAAACCAGCGAGTCTGCTAGCGATGGTGACAGCAAGACTGTAACTATCGGCTATACTCAATTTCCAGAAAATATTGACCCAGCAGCGGAATACAATGGCTGGTTCACGGTCCGTTACGGAGTGGGAGAAACCCTCTTTAAGATGGACGACAAACTTGAGGTAAAACCTTGGCTGGCTGAGAAAATCGAAGCAGTCTCAGACCTAGAGTGGAAAATTACCCTCAAGGATAAGGTGACTTTCCAAAATGGTGAAAAAATGACCGGTGAAAAGGTCAAAGCTTCTCTGGAACGCTTGATTAAGACCAGCGAACGGGCAGCATCAGATATGGGCATTGACAGTATCTCTGCGGAGGGTCAAACTGTGACCATCAAGACAAAGGCTACGCAGCCGATTATGGCGAATCTCTTGGCAGAGCCCTACTCCGCCATTGTCGATACGACTGGAAAGAGCGCATCTGACAAGGCTCCTGTCGGAACGGGACCTTACATGGTGACTAAGTACACTCCTGAGAGCGGAGCAGAGCTCAAGGCTTATGACGGCTACTGGGATGGCAAGTCAAAAGTTGCTAATCTGAAGATCAAATACTTCTCTGATCCGACAGCTATTTCTGCAGCCCTCAAGTCTAAGGAAGTTGATGCCGTCTATGGTCTGCCTTATGCAAATCTAAGTACTTATGCTTCCGATAAGAACTACAAAATTTCTGAAGTAGAAGGTTCCCGCTACCTAGCTTACTATTATAACTTCGAAAATCCTTACGTAGCAGATGACAAGTTCCGTCAGGCTTTAGATACCTTGGTAGACAAGAAGACCTACTCTGAATCCCTCTTTAAAGGCTCAGCTGTGCCAGCTGTTGGACCTTTCCCTACAGGCTTTGCCTTTGCCCTGCAAAAGAGCGTCCATGAATTTAACGTAGACAAGGCTAAGAAACTCTTGGATGAAGCTGGCTACAAGGATACTGACGGCGATGGCTACCGTGAAAAAGACGGTCAAAAAGTCAGCATTGAGCTGCTGTCCTTCACTCGTCTGCCTGAAATGCCGCTGGCTGTAGAAGCAAGCCAACAACAGCTTAAGGAAGTCGGAATTGAAGCGACTATTAAGAAAGTTGAAGTCAGTGCCGTTGCCAGTGAAAAGGACTATGCCTTCACGCCTTACGCAGTAGTAGCAGCTCCTATTGGTGATCCGTATGCCTTCTTCAACAGCGCTGTTAAGACAAACGGAGCAGCTAATATCGGTCACTACAGCAACCCAGAAGCAGACAAGAAAATCGAAGAGCTGGCGACTGAAACGGATCCAGCTAAGCGCAATCAGCTCAGCAAGGAAATCCAAGAAATCATGGATAAGGACTACGGCTTTACCATTATCGGCTTCTTCAAGGTCGCTCTGGTAATGGACAAGTCCGTCTCTGGTTTGGAATCCCATCCAACAGACTACTATCACGTCAGCAACAAACTATCAAAGGAATAAAGCATGCTGGAAATGAAAGATCTGCTGGTGCAGTCAGCAGATAAAGTCATTCTCGATCGGGTCTCCCTCTCTCTTGCAGAGGGGGAGTCCCTTTCGATTGTGGGCGAGAGTGGCAGTGGCAAGTCTACCCTGCTCAAGATGCTGCTGGGCCTCCCTCATAGGGGGCTGACAGTGACAGAGGGCAGTATTACCTTTGAGGGGCAGGAAATTCAGCCCCAGGACCACCGCATTTATCTGCCTTTTGTGGGCCGAGAAGTGGCCTGGATTAGTCAGCATGCCAGTCTCAGCTTCAATAACCGCCGTAAGATCAAAAAGCATTATCAGGACTTGGTGAAAAATCAGGGCCAGAAAGCAGCAAATCTCCGTCCCTTGGAAGAATGCCTAGAGATGGTGGGGCTGCTGCCTGAAAAAGTCGTCAATAAGTATCCTTTCGAGCTCAGTGGCGGTATGATGCAGCTGGTCGGTGTAGCGCTAGCTCTAGCCAGCAGGCCCAAACTATTGCTGGCTGATGAGCCGACTAGCGCTCTGGATGTCCTGTCGAAAATGAAGCTGCTTAATCTCTTGAGCCAGCTTCATCAAGAGGAAAACATGGCCATTCTCTTTGTCACACATGATATCAGCGTAGCTGAGCATCTGGCGCAAAAGGTAGTGGTCATGAAGGAAGGACAGATTGTCGAAAGCGGTCCAGCCCATCAAGTTCTCCGCCATCCTGAGCAGGCCTACACCCAGAAATTGCTGAAGGCTGTGCCCAAGCTGGCAGAGTTTAGAGAAGGGGAGCAGCTATGAGTCAAGTATTGGTCGGTCGCCAGCTGACCTACGAGTATGGTCAGATTGGTAATCGGAGAATTGGTGTCTTTGATATTGATATTAGCTTGGAAAAGGGACGAGCTATGGGGCTGGTCGGAGAGTCAGGATCTGGCAAGAGTACCATTGCCAATCTTATCTGTCGCTTTTTAAAGCCAGATCAAGGGGAGCTGACTCTACTAGGCAAGCCAGTCTCTGCCTACAAGGATAGGGAATACTATGCTCGGGTCCAGTACATTGCCCAGCAGCCCCAGTCGACCTTTCATCCCAAGCGCAGCATTCAGCAGAGCCTAGAAGAGGTCTGTCGAAACTTTTCTTTCTATCAGCAGCCGTCTGATAGGAAGCAAGTCATCCATGACTTGCTGAGATCGGTTGGTCTGACACCTGAGCTTGCTCAGAGGCTGCCACACCAGCTGAGCGGAGGAGAATGTCAGCGGGCAGCTATTGCCCGTGCCTTGCTGATTAATCCCGATGTGCTCATCTGCGATGAAATCACCAGTGCTCTGGATGTGACCGTCCAGTATGAGGTCATGCAGCTGCTGGCAGATATCAAGAAGCGTTCGCAGACCTCCTTTCTCTTCATCTCTCATGACATCGCACTGGTCAGCAATTTTGCGGAAGATTTGGTCGTCCTCAAGGACGGAATCGTGCAGGAGAAGGGCAGCATGCGAGAGGTCGTCTCTGCTCCCAAGAGTGACTATACCAAGCTCCTACTCAGTCAGTACAGGGAGGATAAAGATGAGGATTAAGCAACAACTAGACTCTATGGCTCCATGCAGTAGCTATCAGGGAAGTCTGCCTATCACGGATGAGCTGGCTATCCAGTACACTCTGCTCAAAGGACAGGCCTCCCAGCCCTTGCTGACCATCAGTGCTGCAGTCCATGGCTGTGAGTATGTCGGGGTTAAGGCGCTGATGGACTTGGCGCATGAATGGGACTTTAACTTTCAGGGCTCTGTCCTCCTCCTGCATGCAGTCAATGTCAGCGGCTTCTGGGCTCGGGAGACGACACTTGTACCTGAGGACGGCCTCAATCTGAACAGGATTTTTCAGGATCAAGAGCCAGTTTCCAGCCTCAGCTATCAGATTCGGTCTGTGATTGAGAGTCAGGTCTTTAGTGTCAGTGATTTCCTCATTGACCTGCACAGTGGCAATCGGGAAGAACTGCTGACACCGCATGGTTACTACTCTCTGCGGGCAAATCCAGAGGTGATGGAAAAGTCCTATCAGATGCTGCAGGCTTCTGGGACACCGATAATCTACCAATCTCAGGACCGCGGCAATCTCTACCACGCTGCCTCAGTAGACTATGGACTGCCTAGCATCCTGCTGGAGCAGGGGGAAAATGGCACCTGTCTGCCAGAGGATGTTCTGGCTATGAAGGAGTCAGTCAAACAAGTCGCCCGCTATCTTTTTGAAGGGACCATGCCTTATTATAAGCAGGCGCCGCTGATCTTTGACGACAGTTACTATCTGACCTGTCAGAGGTCGGGGTGCTGGATGTGCTTTGTCCGGCCCAATCAAACAGTACAGGCTGGTCAGGTCATTGGCGAAATCTGTGATATTTATGGCAATATTTTAGAAAAGGTGACTGCCAAGGAAGACGGTCTGGTCCTCTACCAGAAAGCGACCCTGGTCGTCCACCAAGGCGAAGTGCTGCTGGCCGTTGCCAGCAAGAAGCCTGAAAGCTACCAGACATCTGAAAGGGAGGCGCATGATTAAATTTATTATCAAAACGATTCTGCAATTCGTCCTCATCCTGCTCTGCGTCAGCTTTATCTCCTTTTTGCTGGTTTATCTAGCACCGGGAGATCCGGCTGAGAGTATCCTCAATGCTCAGGGTATTCCTTTTACCAAGGAATTGCTGGAAATCAAGCGGGCTGAGATGGGCCTGAATGGCAGCTTTATGGAGCAATATCTGGCCTGGCTGGTCAGGATTGTCCATGGCGACTTTGGTGTGACCTATAATTCTGGAGCTTCGGTCTGGGAGCAGCTTGTTTTCTATTTTCCCAATACAGTCTACCTAGCTTTTTATACCCTGCTAGCAACTCTGGGAATTTCCTTGCCGACAGCTCTCTACACATCCTACCATGCTGGAAAGCCAGTTGATCGCTTCCTGATGGCAGGTATGGCCTTTCTGAATGCCATTCCTAGCTTTGTTATGGGGATTATCCTGATTCTGATCTTTTCCGTTCAGCTGCGCTGGCTTCCCATTCAGGCAACGGCCAATGAGCTGGGCTTGGTCTTGCCAGTCATAACACTGGCCATGATTATGTCCACTCGCTATATCCCGCAGCTGCGGACCGCTTTGATTGAAGTGTTGCATTCACCAGAAGTCGAAGGTGCACGGGGTCGGGGGATTCGAGAGGGACATATCCTGCTGCATGACGTGATTTACAATGTCCTGCCCTTTCTTCTCACCTTAGTCAGCCTTTCTCTTGGCTCGCTCTTGGGTGGTGTAGCTATTATTGAGCATCTCTTTTCCTGGCCGGGCATCGGTAAGATGCTGATTGGCGTAGTTGCCAAGCGGGATTATCCCCTCATTCAGGGTGCGGTCCTCTTTATCACAGCTGGGGTCTTGACTGTAAATCTAGTCTTTCAACTGCTTACGGTTTGGCTCAATCCTCGCGTCCGACTGGCTCAGGAAAATCCCAAACTGCTGCCACGCACGAAGAAATTAAAAGCAAGCAAGGAGGGTTCGTATGGATAAGAAAATCAATCGAAAACTTCTGGTCTTGGGCGGTCTCATCGTCCTGGCCTTGATCCTCTCCTCCTTGGCTCCTCGTCTCTTGGGTGACAGTTTGACCAAGGTCAATCTGGGACAAGCCTTGCAAGGACCGAGCAGTAGTGAGTGGTTCGGAACAGACGCCCTGGGACGGTCTGTCTTTGCGCGTGCAGTAAGCGGGGGTGCGGAAACAGTCCTGCCAGCCCTTCTGATTCTGATGCTGATTGCAGCGGTGGGCTCCTTTATCGGGGTGACTAGCGCTTTTATCGGCGGGAAATTCGACCAGTTCATCTTGCTGGTAATCACGGCTTTTCAGTCTTTCCCATCTATCATTCTGGTCATTGCTATCGTCAGTATCTTGGGCATCGGTCTCCAGCAAACCCTCATCGCTATCTGCTTGACGGCCTGGACCAAGTATGCCTACCTGATGCGCTCCATGACCCTGCAGCTGAAAAATGAACCCTATATCCAGTCCTCGAAAATGTATGGCAATAGTTTTTGGACGACTCTGAAAAACTATTATTTCCCCAGTCTTTTTCCTCAGATCCTGACGACTATGAGCTTTGACATCAGCACCATTATCATGGAAATCGCTGGTCTCAGCTTTGTTGGTCTGGGAGCTCAGGCACCGTCGCCTGAGTGGGGAGCCATGATTAATGACGGCCGGATTTACATTCAGGAAGCCCCTTGGATTGTGGTCTTCCCTTGTATCTTGCTAATTTTGACCATTCTCCTCTTTACCAAGTTCGGAGACGCTCTGAACAGCAAGTACAACCGCATGAATTGATCATCAAAAAACACCAGCTAAACTGCAGCCCCCTATCTCTTGGGACTGCGATCATAAAAATATGAATACAAGAAAGTGATTCAATAAAAATGAGAAAAAAACTATTTTTATTAGTTGTCCTCTTGCTGCCTTTATTCTTGGTAGCCTGCCAGCAAAACTCAAATTCTTCCAAACAAGCCAATGAGAAAGACAAACTCACTATGGTCTGGGGAGAGGACTTTGGGGATATCAATCCTCACCGCTACAATCCAGACCAATTTGTCATTCAGGACATGGTCTACGAGGGCCTTGTCCGCTACGGTGACAATGGGAAAATCGAGCCAGCCTTAGCTGAAAGCTGGGATATCAGCGAAGATGGTAAAACCTATACCTTCAAGCTAAGAAAGGCAAAATTCTCAGACGACTCTGACTTTAACGCAGAAAATGTCAAACGAAATTTCGATACCGTCTTTTCAGAGGAAAATAAGAAAAACCATACTTGGTTTGACTTTACCAACCAGCTGGAAAGCTATCGAGTTGTAGATGAGCATACCTTTGAGATTAAGCTCAAACAAGCCTACAGTGCGACTCTCTATGATTTATCAATGATTCGTCCGATTCGCTTCATAGCTGATGCTGCCTTCCCTGACGGAGACGACACGACCAAGGACAATCTCAAAAAGCCAATCGGAACCGGTCAATGGGTTGTCAAAGACAAGAAGCCAAACGAGTACATTACCTTTACCCGTAACGAAAATTACTGGGGCGAAAAGCCTAAACTGAAAGAAGTAACAGTCAAGATTATTCCAGATCCACAAACCCGTGCTCTTGAGTTTGAGTCTGGCAATGTTGACTTGATCTATGGAAATGGCGTTATCGGTCTGGATAACTTTGCCAAGTATGCCAAGGATGACAAGTACACGACAGACGTATCTCAGCCAATGTCCAGCCGCCTCATGCTTTTGAATGCTAAACAGGAAATCTTCAAAGACAAGACTGTCCGTCAGGCTATGAACCATGCGGTTGATAAGAAGTCTATCGCGAAAGACATTTTCCGCGGAACAGAAACACCAGCTGATACCATCTTCTCTAAATCTACCCCTCACTCTGACGCCAATCTGACTCCCTATGAATATGACATCAAACTGGCTGAAAAGATGCTGGATCAAGCAGGCTGGAAGAAAGGCTCTGACGGTATTCGTGAAAAAGATGGCAAGAAATTAAGTCTAAATGTTCCTTATATTTCGTCTAAGGCGACAGACAAGGACTTGGTTGAGTACTTCCAAGGCGAATGGAAGAAAATCGGAATCGACGTTCAGCTTAAAGCTATGGAAGAAGATGACTACTGGGAAAATATTAAGACGGGCGACTTTGATTTGATGCTGACTTTCTCTTGGGGAGCACCGTGGGATCCGCATGCTTGGATGACTGCCTTGACTTCACCAGCAGACCATGGCCACCCAGAAAATGTTTCCCTAGAAGCTCTGCCATCTAAGCCAGAAATTGATAAAATTATCAAGGCGACTCTGGTCGAACCAGATGAGACAAAAGTCGATGAAGGCTACAAGAAAGTCCTCACTATGCTCCACGATGAAGCTATCTATATCCCAATTACTTACCAATCCGTTGTTTCCGTCTACCGCAAGGGAGAACTCGATGGCATGCGCTTTGCTCCAGAAGAAAATGCTTTCCCACTGCGCTATATTGAGAAAAAATAAAAACTGGCTTCATAACTGCAAATTTTAATATAAAGGGAGTAGTGCTTCTGAGTTGAAAAGCTTATCAGCCGCCCCTTTTCTTTTAAGGACTATGAAAAAAGATTTATTTAAAAAAATAGTTTCTTTCTTGGCTGCCCTATTGATGATATCAGTATTGACCTTTCTCTTGGCCAAGCTATCCTCAGCTGATCAAGCAGAAAATTATTTAAGGGTATCTAAGATTCAAGTGACTCCTCAATCTTTGGAAAAAGCCAGAGATTATCTGGGCCTCAATCAACCTTGGCCCCAGCAGTATCTAGGTTGGCTGACAAAGGCGCTTCGTGGGGATTTTGGGACGTCTTATCTATTAAAGGTTCCTGTCCTGCCCTTGGTGCTGGAGCGTTTCCAGTCGACTCTTTCTCTGGGCTTGACATCCTTTGCTCTCATTTTGCTTACGTCCATTCCTTTGGGGATTTTTAGTGCAGTCTACAAGGGTTCTCTCTTTGATAAGGTCACTCGCTTTCTATCCTTTTCCAGCGTTTCCATGCCCAGCTTTTGGCTAGGCTACATGCTGATTGTGATTTTTGCTGTTCAGCTGAGGTGGCTGCCAGTTTCGGGCAAGCAGGACCTTAGCAGCTTGATTCTTCCTAGTCTGACCCTCAGTATGTCATTGATTGGCCAATATACCGCTTTGATCCGCAAGGCTGTGCTGGAGCAGATGAACAGTGTCCATGTCGAAAATGCCCTCCTGCGCGGAGTCAGTAAGTTCTTCCTGGTCAAGAATCATCTCTTGAGAAATTCCCTGCCAGCCATTGCGACAGGCCTGAGCCTGACCTTGGTCTATCTCTTGACAGGTTCCTTAATTGTCGAAGAAGTCTTCTCCTGGAATGGTGTCGGCTCCCTCTTTGTAGATGCGCTGCAGTCTGTGGACCTGCCCATTATCCAGTGCTGCATGCTTTTATTTGGCCTATTATTCTTGGGGAATAATATTCTAACCCAGAAGTTGCCGCTCTGGATAGACCCTAGAGTCAGAAAAAGGAGGAGCAATGTCTAAACGATTTATTTTTTCAAGTGTCATTTTGCTGGTCCTCTTTATCTGCGCTCTCTTTGCTCCCTATCTATCGAGTTTCGACCCCCAGCATGTGGAGATTTCAAATAAACTAATGGCACCTGACGCTGTTCATCTGCTGGGAACCGATCAGCTGGGCAGAGATGTCTTGTCTCGTCTGCTGCACGGGGCTCGTTATTCCCTCTTTTTATCTTTGACTATCAGTCTGCTGGAAGTGGTCATCGGTGTAACAGTCGGCTTGCTGATCGGATGGTACCAAGGAAAGGCGGAAGCTACCTTCCTATGGTTTGCAAATGTTATTTCCGCCTTTCCTAGCTTCCTGCTATCGCTAGCTACAGTTGGGATATTGGGACAAGGAATGACCAATATGATTCTAGCCATTGTCATCATAGAGTGGGTTTACTATGCAAGGGTGACGGCCAATCTGGTCAAGAGTGCCAAGGAGGAAGCCTATGTCATTTCTGCCCAGACCATGGGACTCTCTCAGGTTCATATTCTCAAAACTCATATCCTGCCCTTTATATACAAGCCTATTTTGATTATTGTGTTGATGAATATTGGGAATATCATTCTCATGATTTCTGGCTTTTCCTTTCTGGGAATCGGTGTCCAGCCCAACATTACCGAGTGGGGCAT
Source organism: Streptococcus sanguinis (assembly GCA_015264985.1). Classification (GTDB taxonomy): domain Bacteria; phylum Bacillota; class Bacilli; order Lactobacillales; family Streptococcaceae; genus Streptococcus; species Streptococcus sanguinis_S. Next base: position 24,616 of record JABZYU010000017.1, read on the forward strand.
GATGCTGCATGATGCTAGAAGCCATTTTCAAACGGCAACTTGGATGATGCTGGCGCCTGGACTGGCTATCTTTCTGACTGTGGTCGCCTTTAATCTATTTGCCGAATGCTTTGAAGAGAAAGGCTGGAAACAGATATGGAAAAAATAGTAGTAAAGCAACTGACAGCCCAGATTGAGGGAAAGACCATACTGCAGGACATCAGCTTTGAAGTGGAGGCGGGTCAGTCTCTGGTCATCATTGGGGAGAGTGGCTCTGGTAAAACCCTCTTAACCAAGATATTGATTGGCCAGTTGCCCTCATCCTTGAGCATGCAAGGTGAAGTTCACTACGGCACCATGACTTTGGATCGAAATTCACTCAAAGCTTGGCAGCAGTTACGAGGCAGTCAAGTAGCCTATATGTCTCAAAATCCGATGGCTATGTTTAATCCTTTTCAGACCATTCAAAGTCACTTTTGGGAGACCCTGCGCAGCCATAGCAAGATTTCAAAGAGCGTTTGTCTGACTAAGGCCGTGGCCTCTATGAAAGAAGTCAGACTGGGAGAGCCGGAAGAACTTTTGAAAAAATATCCTTTTGAGCTCAGCGGCGGTATGTTGCAGCGGGTCATGCTCGCTATCTTGCTTTGCCTAGAGCCAGAGACCATTATATTGGATGAGAGCCTACTTCAGCGCTGGATATCCATAACCGAGAGCAGATTATCCTTATCTTAAAAGAGCAGCTAGCTAAGGGAAAGACCCTCATCACAGTGACCCATGATTATCATTTGGCGTGGGAGCTGGGAGGTAAGATGCTTGTCATGTATCAGGGGGCCATCATGGAGGAAGGGTCAGTGGCCAAGCTCCTTGAAAGTCCTTCGCAATCCTATAGCCAAGCCCTTATCTTAGGAAATCCATACGAACGGTTGGTGAGACAAGATGCTGGAATGTAGACATGTATTTAAAAAATTCGATGGCAAAATGGTTGTCAAAGACTGCGATTTCACCGTCCAGAAAGGTGAAATAATTGGCCTGATGGGCGAGAGCGGCAGCGGTAAGAGCACACTGGCTAAATTGCTGATTGGTTTAGAAAAGCCCAGTCAAGGCCAGGTCTTACTGGATGGCCAACCCTACTCAGTCAAAAAGTCAGGTGTAAGAATCTTGCTGGTCTTTCAGGACTCTCTTCATTCGGTCAATCCGCACTTTACAGTCGAGCAGGTCTTGACAGAGGCTCTGCCAAAGGATGTGGCTAGAGAAGAGATAGAAGCCATTCTAGAAGACGTCGGTCTGGATAAAAGCTATCTGAATCAGCCAGCGCGCCAGCTCAGTGGCGGCCAGCTCCAACGGATTTGCATCGCCCGCGGTCTGCTCTTAAAGCCAGATGTTCTTATCTTTGATGAGGCTCTGAGCGGTCTGGATCCCATTGTTCAGGGAAGGTTATTACGCCTCCTATATGATTTGTGGGAGAAATACCAGCTGACCTATGTCTTCATCTCTCATGATTTCAAGCTGAGCTACGCTCTCTGCCATCGGATTTTAGTCATGGCAGATGGGGAAATCGTTGACGAGATAAAGGACTTTGAGCTTCCTATCCAGGCTCATCACCCCGTGACAAAAAAATTGATAGGCGACAAGGGACATTTCAGCTGATGCATACCCTAACCAGCTGATCAATTTTAAAATTTAAAATAAAGGAACATATATGAAACGTACTTTTGAAACGAGAAAACTTTACTTCGGCTTTCCAGTCTTCTTTTTAGGCTATAAGGACGATGTGCACGGCTATAATATTTCGACCTCAAGCTCAGTTTATTCCTTGGGCAGTATGATGGTTATTGCCATGCGTACCAAGGGAAATGCCATTACAGAGATTACCAAGCACCAGCAATTCACTGTTAATGTCCCAGAGAAGGATCTGACCAAAGAGTCTGAAATTGCTGGCTTCAACAGCCGCAAGGACAAGTTTGCCCTGACCGGTCTCAGCTATACAATCGGCGAGACTGTGGATGCTCCGCTGGTAGACCAATGCCCTGTATCCATTGAGTGTCAGGTGCTGGATATGGTCGAATGCGGTGCCTTGACCAATGTCATCGCCCGTGTCACTCGGCGCGTGGTAGATGAGGAGTTGATTGATGAGAATGATGCTTTCCGCAGCGACCGTTTTTCTCCTATCAGCTACATGGGAGATGGAGATGGCCGGCTTTACCGCTATTTCAGCGACGAGTCAGTCAAGATGGGCTCCATTATCAAAGAAATCCGCAAACAAGAAGAAAAATAAAGAAACCGCTGAGATATTTACGTCTCAGCGGTTTAGTTTTCTATCACAAGTTTTTCTTCTAGGCCAAATTTCTCTAGGAAACGGCCTTGCTCTTCTTGGATTTGAGGGGTCGGATTTTTGACGTTCATGACCAGTTCTATCATCTCTGGATGGACCTCACGCACCAGCTGACAC
>JABZYU010000180.1:0-2440 GCA_015264985.1 Streptococcus sanguinis
CAATATGGTCATGCATGAGGGCAATGAAGAGGGAGCTGGTGAGTGGTTCCGCCGTTTGCGAGATATCGGGATTGCGGCTGTCATTGTTTCTGATCCAGCTTTGATTGCTATTGCAGCATCAGAAGCACCTGGTCTGGAAATCCACCTGTCAACTCAGGCTAGTGCAACCAACTATGAAACGCTGGAGTTTTGGAAAAATTTAGGACTGACTCGTGTTGTCCTAGCTCGCGAAGTTTCTATGGCTGAGTTAGCAGAAATTCGCCGACGGACTGATGTTGAGATAGAAGCCTTTGTTCATGGAGCGATGTGTATTTCCTACTCTGGACGCTGTACATTATCCAATCACATGAGTATGCGCGATGCCAATCGTGGAGGCTGCTCGCAATCCTGCCGTTGGAAATACGACCTTTACGACATGCCTTTCGGACAAGAACGTAAGAGCTTGAAGGGTGAAGTTCCAGAAGAATTTTCCATGTCCGCAGTTGATATGTCCATGATTGATCACATACCAGACATGATTGAAAATGGAGTGGATAGCTTGAAGATTGAGGGACGGATGAAGTCTATTCATTACGTTTCTACGGTGACTAACTGCTATAAAGCAGCTGTAAATGCTTATCTAGAAAGTCCTGAAAAGTTTGAAGCTATCAAGCAGGACTTGGTCGATGAGATGTGGAAGGTTGCTCAACGCGAATTGGCCACTGGATTCTACTATCATACTCCAACTGAAAATGAGCAGCTTTTCGGAGCGCGACGCAAGATTCCAGAATACAAATTTGTAGCAGAAGTAGTAGCCTATGACGCAGACAGTCAGATAGCGACTATTCGTCAGCGAAATGTTATCCATGAAGGAGATCAGGTTGAGTTTTATGGACCGGGCTTCCGTCATTTTGAAACCTTTGTCACAGACCTTCGTGATGCTGATGGTAACAAAATTGATCGAGCTCCTAATCCGATGGAGCTTCTGACCATTCACTTGGAGCAGCCTGTAGAGGCCGGCGATATGGTGCGGGCTCGAAAGGAAGGATTGATTAATCTATACAAGGAAGATGGCACTAGCGTGACCGTCCGAGCTTAATCTTATATTCATAGGTGGCTTTTTAATCTAAAAGCCATCTTTATGAATAGAGGTTATCAGAGAGGAAGTAGCATGATTCAGGTTTACGGAGATATTCTTGATGAGGAGACTCGCTGCCAGCATTATCATAGTGAGAGAGATATCATCGCTCTTAAGTGCTTTGCTTGTCAGAAATACTATCCTTGCTTTCTCTGTCATGACCGCTACGAAGACCATGCTTTTCTGGCCTATCCTGTGAGTCGCTCAGAAGATCGAGTAGTTCTTTGTGGCCATTGCAGGACAGAGTTGACTATTTCTCAGTATCTTGGCTGTGAGGATGCTTGTCCTATCTGTTCTCATCCTTTTAATCCAGGATGCAAGAAGCATCGATCAATTTATTTTCAGACAAACAAATAACTCTTCCATCCAGCTGGATAGAAGAGTTATCTTTTGAAACGACGGTTGGTGATGCGAATGTCTTTCTTTTGGGCTTCACGGATATTATTGGGTACGAGACTGATTCGCTTTATGTCCTGCACGCGGATAATAGTGGTCATACTTTTCTTGAAATTCTTGATAATCAGCTGCTGGCGCTCGCGATCGTATTTGACAATGTCACCAGTGAAGCTTTTATCCAGAAAGATAACGTGGACACCAGATTGTTTACGCAGAGCTAGCTCGATGGTACGCAGGATGCGGCCACTGTCCTCTGGTCCTTGTTCATTTTTTTTGCCACTGATAAATTCGTTGGCTCTTTGTAAAATCATTTCGAGATATTTTTTCATAGCTAAAATCTCCATAACTTGTTACAATATATTATATAACAAAATTCCCTAAATTGTAAATTCTTTTACGAATTATTAGTTGGAAAATAAAACAAGAGGTGAAATATGGCTGAATTTACATTCGAAATCGAAGAAAAACTTCTGGTCCTGTCTGAAAATGACAAGGGCTGGACCAAAGAGCTCAACCGAGTTAGCTTTAACGGAGCACCAGCTAAGTATGATATTCGGACTTGGAGTCCAGACCACAGCAAAATGGGCAAGGGAATTACACTTTCTAATGAAGAATTCCAAGTTCTCGTGGATGCATTTAAAAACTGATAGAGAAAGCTCTATCAGTTTTTTCTATTTCTCTGAAAAGTAGGAATGGAATTTCAAACTCTTAAAAATAGGAATGCTGATGATGGTGATGGCAACCATTTTTAGCAAGTCAGGCAGGATAAAAGGAGTTAGGCCAACCGCGACCGACTTAGAGAAATCAAATCCTCCTAAGAAATGGAGGCCTAGGATACCACCGACAAAGACGAGAACATCACCCAATACATTGGCTATAAAAATCATATAGAAAGGACTGTCCTTATGGGTCAGACTGGATGTCACA
>JABZYU010000181.1:0-2418 GCA_015264985.1 Streptococcus sanguinis
CTGCATATCCATAGTCCATAAGGAGGTAAGTGATGACACAGATTACCTTAGCCGTCAGCGGCAGCATATCAGCTTACAAGGCTGCTGACATCACCAGCCGTCTAAAGAAAGAAAACTTTGAAGTAGCTGTTCTTATGACTGAGGCAGCGACAGAATTTATCACTCCACTGACCCTGCAAGTCTTGTCGCAAAGACCAGTTGCAATTGATATTATGCAAGAACCTGACCCTAGCAAGGTCAATCACATTGACATCGCTAAAGAGTCTGACCTCTTTCTGCTTGCGCCTGCAACAGCTAATACCATCGCTAAACTAGCCAATGGTTTAGCTGACAATATGGTGACAGCTACTTCCCTGGCTCTGCCACCTCATACGAAGAAAGTGTTAGCTCCAGCTATGAACACTAAGATGTTTGAAAATCCACTAACCCAGCACAATTTGGAGCGTCTACAGCGTTTTGGATGGAAGGTTATCCAACCGCGTGAAGCCGTTCTAGCCTGTGGCGATCAGGGGACAGGTGCTCTAGCTGAAATTGATACGATTATTAATACAGTAAAGGAACTTATTTATGAAAAAACAGTCTAAAATTGCTCAAATTGCTATTTTCTTTGCCATCATGTTGGTACTGCACCTGCTCAGCTCGGTTATTTTCAACTTACTTCCAGTACCGATTAAACCTACGATTATTCACATCCCAGTGATTATCGCCAGTATCCTCTATGGCCCTAAAGTCGGAGCTGTTCTAGGTGGGCTCATGGGATGTATCAGCGTTGTTACCAATACCTTGGTGCTGCTGCCAACCAGCTATCTCTTTAGCCCTTTTGTACCAAATGGAAGCCTTTCTTCGCTTCTTGTTGCCATGGGGCCTCGCATTCTCATCGGTATTACTCCTTATTTCGTATATAAAGCGATGAAAAATAAAGCCGGCTTGATTGTAGCAGGTTCCGTCGGTTCTGCTACCAATACCATCTTCGTCTTGGGCGGTATCTTCTTTCTCTTTGCAAATGTTTATCAAGGTGATATCAAAGCACTTCTGGCTGTAATTCTATCAGCAAATTCCATTGCCGAGTTAATCATTTCTGCGATTTTGACAGCAACTATCATTCCTGCACTTGAAAAAGCCAAAAAATGATGATGACTTAGTTTTCTGGACCAAGCCTTGCTTTGGTCTTTTTTTATGCTGCAATTCAGCTCTAATATTCTGAAATCCTTGAAACGATAGCTTGAAAAGTATTTCATCGTTTTCTAGGTAACCTCTTTCAAAATTAATGAAAATATGCTACAATGTAAGCGATTAAGAAAATTTAAGAGCAGGATTTTTTACTAAAATTTCCAACTCTTCATTTCAAAAATAAAGGAGACTCCACCTATGACTTATCAAGATAACTTCAAAAAATGGCTTGATTATGCTGAACTTCCTGACTATCTTCGCCAAGACTTGAACAGTATGGACGAAAAAACTAAGGAAGATGCCTTTTACACCAATCTTGAGTTTGGTACTGCTGGTATGCGTGGTTTGATTGGCGCTGGTACCAACCGTATTAATATTTATGTTGTCCGTCAGGCAACCGAAGGTTTGGCTCGCTTGATTGAAGAAAAAGGTGATGAGTTCAAAAAACGCGGTGTTGCGATTGCTTACGACTCCCGTCATTTCTCACCAGAATTTGCCTTTGAATCTGCTGCTGTTTTAGCTAAGCACGGCATCAAGTCCTATGTCTTTGAAAGTCTGCGCCCAACTCCAGAACTTTCATTTGCAGTGCGTCATCTGGGAACTTTTGCTGGTATCATGATTACAGCCAGCCACAACCCTGCTCCATTTAACGGCTACAAGGTATATGGTGAAGACGGCGGACAAATGCCTCCGCATGATGCAGATGCATTGACTGACTACATCCGTGCTATTGAAAATCCTTTTGCTATTGAGGTCGCTGATGTTGAAGCTGAAAAAACTTCTGGCTTGATTGAAGTGATTGGCGATGCTATTGATGCTGAATACCTCAAGGAAGTTAAAGATGTCAATATCAACCAAAAACTGATTGATGAATACGGCAAGGACATGAAAATTGTCTATACTCCTCTGCACGGTACTGGTGAAATGCTGGCTCGTCGCGCTTTGGCTCAAGCTGGATTTGATTCTGTTGAAGTTGTCGAAGCTCAGGCTGTAGCTGATCCAGACTTCTCTACTGTTAAGTCTCCAAACCCTGAAAGCCAAGCAGCCTTTGCTTTAGCTGAGGAATTGGGCCGTAAAGTTGGTGCAGATGTCTTGGTCGCAACTGACCCAGATGCTGACCGTGTAGGTATGGCTTGTAAGAATAGCGATGGCGAGTGGGTACTGATTAATGGTAACCAAACCTGTCTTATTTTCTTGTGGTATATCATTACAAATCGTCAGGCTGTGGGCAAGATGAAGCCAACAGAC
>JABZYU010000182.1:0-2152 GCA_015264985.1 Streptococcus sanguinis
ACGTAAGATATAGAGAAAGAGAGAGGTTGAAATACTCATGGGAAAGGCATACATTAAGTTTGAAAAATTCATGGCCGCCTGATGGCTGGCAATGATTAGTGACGAAAACTTAGCCATGACCAGGCCAACAACCGAGAAAATCACAACTTCTGCAAAAAAGGTTCCACCGATAGGCAGTCCAAGTCGAATGCCTTCGATTAAGCCCTTTTTCTCTAACGGTCGAATCTTCAATAGCTCATAGGATTGGACTTTTGGATGTTTGACTGCTACTAACAAGGATATGAGGAGCAAAACCCAATAAGCCAAAGAAGTCCCAAGTCCAGCTCCGGCTCCACCCATTTCTGGAAATCCAAATGCTCCGTATATTAGGGCATAATTGAAAGAGCCATTCAAGGGCAAGAGTAAGAGCATGAGATACATGGAAAGCTTAGTCAACCCTAGAGCATCAAACAGAGAACGGATGGTGCTAAAGAGCAAAAGAGGAATAATACCAAGCGCCAGATACCAAAGATAGTTCTTAGCTACTTCTTCTACTAAAGGCTCTAGTCCAAGGTGAGACAAAACCAGAGGAGCACCCACAAATACCAAGGCAAATAAAATTAGCGATAACCCTAAAGAAAGATAAATAAACTGATAGAAATCAGCAGCAATTTTTTCTTTTTTGCCCTGTCCTAAATGATGCCCGATTATGGGTACTAAGGCCGAAACAATCCCTATCAGCAGGTCGAAAAATGGAATCCAAAGACTAGTTGCCATGGAAACACCAGCCAGATGCAAGGTGTCATACTGACCAGTCATGGTCGTATCAACAAATGAAGCTGAAAAATTGGCCAGTTGGTAGATCAAAATCGGCAAAAAAATAGAAATAAAGAGCCGCATCCGCTGCTGTAAATTATGAGTTTGGTGCATAGAAATTCCTCAAAAACTTTTTCTACCCAAGTAAAATCAATGAGCTTAGATTTTAGAATATCAACTATCTTTACTATACTATAAGCCAGACAGATAGTCAAAAGGAAAAGGAAATCATATATCGGCTTCAGTAAAGACAACCTGCCCCTTCTCAAATCCAGCAATGCGAGCCAAAGAAAGGACACGATAGCCAGCTGTTTCCAAAAGTTGACGGCCATCCTGAAACGATTTTTCAATGACAATGCCAACCGCTTCAACCTGTGCTCCTGCTTGCTCGATAATAGTAATTAAGCCCTTGGCTGCCTGACCGTTAGCTAAAAAATCGTCAATAATCAGCACCTTATCGTCAGAGTTGAGAAATTTCCCAGCAATCGAAACGGTCGAAGTCACTTGCTTGGTGAAAGAGTATACTTCAGCTGTCAAAATCCCCTCAGTCATGGTGATGTTCTTAGACTTTTTAGCAAAAATCATCGGAACACCCAAAGCTTCAGCTGTGTAGACAGCCGGAGCAATACCAGAAGCTTCAATAGTCACTACCTTAGTAATTCCTGCGTCCTTTACCGCCTCCGCAAAGACCTGGCCAATCTCTTTCATCAGAGAAAAATCAACCTGATGGGTCAGAAAAGAGTCAACTTTCAGGATATTTTTACCTAACACTTGTCCATCTCTGAGAATCCGTTCTTCTAATTTTTTCATTTGTCTTCCTTTTCACAAGCCATCTTCACTCTAGCAGAAAAACACGGCTATCCGTGTTTTTCGTTTACTCTTTTTCATTTTTATTCTCGGTCTTGTCTTCTTCTCCAGCATGATTGACTGCTTTTTTGAATTCTGAAAACATTTTACCGATAGACTGTCCCAGTTCGGGCAGACGTTTTGGTCCGAAAATGAGCAGGGCTCCCAGAACAATAATGATTACCCCAGGTACACCGATGTCTTTTAAAAGTCCCATTAATTTCTCCTCGTTGATTTTCTTTGATAAATGATGCGACTAAGCAGGATGCTGGCTTCATAGAGCAAAATCAAAGGCACTGTCATAGACAAGTCGCTGATAAAGTCGGCCGGTGTCAGGACAACAGCTAAAACCAGCAAAATGAAGTAAGCGTATCGTCTATATTTTACCAAAAATTTTGGATTGAGCAAACCGATAGAAGTCAGAAAGGACACCAGAACTGGCAACTCAAAAAGACAGGCAATCGGAATAGTGGTATGAAAGACGAAACTAAGATAATTCTGCGCTGTCAAT
>JABZYU010000182.1:2162-2396 GCA_015264985.1 Streptococcus sanguinis
GTCTCAAAGAGGCCCTCACCCAGCGACAGCAAAACCTGCAAAATAGCCGGAGTCACAAAGTAAAAGCCGAAAGCCAGCCCCAGAACAAAACAGAGAAAGGTAGCCGGGATATAAGCGAAAACAGCCCGAGCTTCATTGGCTCGCAAAGCCGGTCGGACAAACTCCCAGACTTGATAAACAAGAAATGGCAAGGTCAGGGAAAAAGCGACCAGACTAGCCAGACTGATATAAATC
>JABZYU010000183.1:0-2369 GCA_015264985.1 Streptococcus sanguinis
AGATATAGGGCTGCATAGCTTTCATTTCCTGACTAGAGGAATAAACACTTTTCTTGGGATGATAGACAAATTCATGCTGGCTATTGACAATAAAACTAAAGCCTTTCTTCCCTAGCTGAAGCTGATCCAGATAGGCTTTGAGACTGTTATAGCCGATATCCAGACGCAAAACACCGAGATTCTGCCCTGCTTCATCCACCACTTCCTGAGTGACAGAAACAACCCACTTCTCCTTCTCAGATGACAGAGACTCTTTGCGAGCAGGGGTCAAGATAGGCATGGCTCTGGTATGGACAGCTTCCTGATACCATTTTTCATTCATCATATCAGAGGAAGTCTGCATACTGATTTGAGAATCTGTCGAGACCACGCGCCCGTCCTTGGTAACCAATACTGCCGACACCAAATCCGGATCTGTCTCAATGATGGTTTTCATCAAAGACTGAACTGCCGTTTCGCTGCTTTCTTGATTCTGAGCAAATTTACGAATCGTTTCTTCCTTGCTTAGTGTAGAGGTGGTTTGCTTTAATTTCTGCAAATAGGAAGCAATGAACTGCCCACTTTGCTCCATGCTATTACGCGTCGTCCGCTCTGTCAGCTGTCGAATAGTCCCCGAGCTAGTTTGATAGTAAAGACTCCCAACAACCCCCAAGAGTAAAAGAACCAGCAGAAAAATATAGACAATCAACTGGATAAGAAGCGGATATCGTTTCATTTCTCCTCTCCTTTTTTAAACTGCCGAGGTGTCAGCCCGACCACCTGCTTGAAGCGCTGAGAAAAATAGTTCATATCTTCAAAACCTACCTGCTCTGCTATTTCATAAATCTTCAAATCTGTAGTCAGGAGTAAGAGTTTTGCTTTTTTCATCCGCTCTTGAATCAGATAATCTTGAAAGGGCAAGCCTAGTTCTTTTTTGATAAGAACGCTAAGATAGGACGGACTAAAACCCAATTGGAAAGCTAAACTTTTCAGACTTAACTCTGAATCAGCTAGACGCGCGTGAATAGCCTCTTCCAACTCAGAGTGCTGCCCCTGATCGACCAAGTTTTGAATCTGGGCTTTTTTACGTTCTTTATCAAGCTTGGTCTGCACCTTGGCCAACATTTCCTCAACATCATCCTTGGAAAAAGGCTTTAGCAGATAGTCATCTGCACCTAGCTTAATAGCCGTCCGAGCATAGTCAAAATCATCATAGCCCGTCAGAAAAACGATATGGCAAGTAGGAACCTGATCTCTGACTAGCTTGGCCAGTTCGAGGCCGTTCATCTGTGGCATATTGATATCGGTTAGCAGGATGTCAGCAGGATTTTCCTGAAATTTCTGCCAAGCTTCTCTTCCATTTTCAGCCTGGGCAATAACTTGCATACCAAACTGTTCATAGTCTACCAAGGACGCAATTCCCTGTCTTACCAGATACTCATCCTCTACAATCATAATTGAATACACAAGATTCAACTCCTTATTTATACTGGATTTATTATAGCAAATTTTCAATCAAAATGCTCTTAAACATAATCCAAAAGATAACCGTAGCCTTTCTCCTCCATCTCAGCTTTTGGAATGAACTTAATGGACAGACTATTGATGCAATAGCGCAAGCCGCCCTTGTCCTTAGGTCCGTCTGTGAAAACATGGCCCAGATGGGAATTTCCAACCCGGCTACGAACTTCTGTCCGTGTCATGTTGAAACTCTTGTCTTCTTTGTAAGTCGCAACATCTGGACTGATAGGGCGTGTGAAACTTGGCCAACCGCAGCCTGAGTCAAACTTATCCTTTGATGAAAAGAGAGGCTCGCCTGTCACCACATCCACATAGATACCAGCATCGAACTTATCCCAATAGCGGTTAGAAAAGGCCCGCTCTGTGTCATTCTTTTGTGTGACAGCGTATTCTTCTGGCGAAAGCTTGTCCTTAATCTCTTCATCGCTAGGCTTAGGATAGCGACTAGCTTCGATAACAGGGTAAGCAGCTTGATTGACATCAATATGGCAATATCCATTAGGATTCTTTTTTAGGTAATCCTGGTGATAATCTTCTGCCTTGATAAAGTTTTTTAGAGCTTCTTTTTCGACGGCCAAAGGCTTATCATATTTCTTAGAAACCTCATCAAAGACCTGATTAATAGTCTCAAGATCAGCTTCGTCCGTATAGTAGACGCCTGTCCGATACTGGGTACCCTGATCATTTCCCTGCTTGTTTTTAGAAGTTGGATCAATAATGCGGAAATAATGCAGCAGAATTTCTTTTAGCGAAATTTTCTTGGCATTGTAAGTGATGTGAACAGTCTCAGCGTGACCAGTTTGGGAGACCAATTCATACTTGGTCGTGTCGCTCCTACCATTTGCATAGCCTGATACTGCATCTATTAC
>JABZYU010000184.1:0-2356 GCA_015264985.1 Streptococcus sanguinis
TCTTCAGGGCAGGGTGAAATTCCCGACCGGCGGTAAATTTGACCAGCTATTTTAGCTTTCTCGTCGTTGTCTTGTCTCGATATACTTTAAGTATTATCTTCGACTGCGACGCCTAGATAAATCTAAAATATCTTAGCCAAATAAGTCCGCGAGCGCAAGCTGATGTGGTGAGATTCCACAACCGACAGTATAGTCTGGATGGGAGAAGACGAAAGAATAGCTTTGTCTGTTCTGATAGATTTATAGCTAAACTGTAACCGCTTGCTTTTGTTTTCTTTAATAGAGTGAGAGGGAACTTTTGGGATATAAAAAGTGAGAATAGATAGAGGGATCCTTTCCAACTTCTTCTGATTTTATAGAAAATTGGAGGAACCTGTTATGACAAACACACGTCGACTTTCGACCATTGCAATTTTATCAGCCATCTCATTTGTGCTGATGTACTTTGACTTTCCGCTTTTACCAGCGGCGTCCTTCCTCAAGATCGAATTTAGTATCTTGCCAGTCCTTGTGGGCTTGGTGGTCATGGATTTGCCTGCTGCTCTAGGAATTCTCTTGCTTCGCTCACTCTTGAAATTGCTTCTTAATAGTCAAGGAGTGAATACTTACATTGGTTTGCCGATGAATATCGTAGCTTTGGGAGTTTTTGTCATCGTATTTGCTTTGATTTGGAAAAAGGAACGGACAACTCTTCGTTTCCTACTAGGCTCTCTAGCTGGGACTATTGGTTTAACCGTGGCTATGTTGGTTCTCAACTATGTTTACGCTGTTCCTTTGTACGCTAAGTTTGCTAATTTTGATATTGGAAAAATTTTGGGACTTTCCAACTACCTAATGACCATGGTATTACCTTTTAACTTGATTGAGGGTGTAATCTTTTCCGTTTCATTCTGGTTGTTGTATGTTCTCTTGAAACCAACCTTAAAACATTATGAGAGATAAACAAACATTTTTAATGAAGGGCAGTTTTGCCCTTTTACTTTTCGTCCTTCTTGGCTATATGGTCAAGTTTTACCCCGAAATGCTGGTCGGTTTTGACCAACCGCTTCAGACAGCTATTCGTGGGGACTTGCCAGATTATTTAACAGTTCTATTCCGTGCGCTTACGCATTTGATTGATATCCCAGTAATCATTACCTGGGTTGCCATCGCAGCCTTTATCTTTTATCGTAAGCAGTGGAAGATAGAAAGCTACTTCATGGCGGGTAATCTAGCCTTAGCTGGTCTTTTAATCGTGACCTTTAAAAATATCTACCAGCGCCCACGGCCAGCTATTTTACACTTGGTAGAGGAGAAGGGATTTTCTTTTCCAAGTGGCCATTCTCTGGCAGTGACGCTGATGGTAGGGACTCTGATTGTCATTCTCAGTCAACGGATTAAAGATCCGGTTTGGAGAAAAATTGTGCAAATCGTCCTTGGGGTCTACCTAGTCAGTGTGCTTCTATCTCGGGTCTATCTGGGAGTTCACTACCCATCAGATGTTCTTGCCAGTTTCTGTGTGGGCTTGGGAGTCTTGTTTATCGAATTTCCCTTCTATGACAAGCTCCGCTTCCAATGGCGATTTAAAGGCAAGCAGAAGTGAGCATCAAATTCCTTTGAGGAAAAAGAAATGAAAGTCAATATAACAGATCTCCATCCGACTCAACTATACTTATCAGAAAAGAAGTTACAAGATATCCAGATGCTTTATCAGTCGGTAGAAATAATCAATGTTGCTCCAATCAGTGTTCTTGCATTCAGAGACTGCTTGTTGATTACAGACGGGCATCACAGGGCTTATCAGGCTTTATTGGCAGGTAGGGATACGATTTCTGCTGAGTGGGATAGAGATGGTGGCGATGAACTGTATTATCTCTATGCGCAAGCTTGTGAGGAAAGAAAGAATTACTCTGTTCTGGATTTAAAAAATCATATCGTATCTCAAGATGAGTATGAAGCAAAATGGTATAACTGGTGTGATGGTTTTAATCAAGCAGCAACTCTTTTATTGAAAAGGAAAGCAGGTGAAACAGATCCTACAAATAGGTAATGCATTGTGTCTTGTTCCTTTTTATATTGAAATTAGTCTAATCTAACTTGTTTTTTAACTAAAAATCTGATAAACTAAGTAGTAATTGAATAGAAATCTGCAAGACTAGTAACTCAAGGGAAGTATATCAGGGAGGAGAGCCGTGACTGCAAGCTCTTTATATGAAAGCTGGGTGAATTCACTTGCGCATGGATTTAGAAATGAAGGTCTGACTTGTCAGATGAAAACGGATGGTACCGCGTGTCAACGCTCCGAGTGGAGTTTTTGGCATGTGGTTTTCTTTTTATCTACGAGAGGCTGATGGAGGAATTATGTCAACTATTGAAG
>JABZYU010000185.1:0-2334 GCA_015264985.1 Streptococcus sanguinis
TCTCTGACAAGCTGACTTTCTTCCTTTTGGAAAATGGCGAACTGGCGTCCAATCTCATCCGCAAGGCTATCAAGGCCAGAGATGCCAGGGAAGCGGCCCGCAAGGCGCGTGACGAAAGCCGGAATGGCAAGAAGAATAAAAAAGACAAGGGCTTGCTCTCTGGTAAGCTGACTCCGGCTCAGTCCAAGAACCCAGCCAAGAACGAACTTTATCTGGTCGAGGGAGACTCTGCCGGTGGCTCTGCTAAGCAAGGCCGTGACCGTAAGTTCCAAGCCATCCTGCCCCTACGAGGTAAGGTTATCAATACTGCCAAGGCTAAGATGGCCGACATTCTCAAGAACGAAGAAATCAACACCATGATTTACACGATTGGAGCGGGTGTTGGTACAGACTTTACCCTTGAGGATGCCAACTATGACAAGATCATTATCATGACTGATGCGGACACCGATGGTGCCCATATCCAGACCTTGCTGCTGACCTTTTTCTATCGCTATATGCGCCCGCTGGTCGAGGCTGGCCGCGTCTATATCGCCCTGCCACCTCTCTACAAGATGTCCAAGGGCAAGGGCAAGAACGAAGTCGTCGAGTATGCCTGGACCGATGGCGAGCTGGATGACCTGCGCCGCAAGTTTGGCAAGGGTGCCATGCTTCAGCGCTACAAGGGGCTCGGTGAAATGAACGCCGACCAACTCTGGGAAACGACCATGAATCCTGACACCCGCACCCTCATCCGTGTCACCATCGAAGACCTAGCCCGTGCCGAACGCCGTGTCAATGTCCTCATGGGCGACAAGGTCGAACCACGCCGCAAGTGGATTGAGGATAATGTCAAGTTTACGCTTGAGGAGAGTGGGGAGATGGTGTTTTAGGGGGGAAATAGATGAAAATCAAGGAAATTTTTAATTGGGTTAAAAAAATATTTAAAATTTTGAGTTTGCAAAATATTGTAACTCTAGAATCTTTTTCTATCTTAGATAATCGTGAAGATCTCGAATTGAGACAGGGCAATATATGGGAGAGTGCTTTTATAAAAATGTTTGCAAGTCTTGTGCTAATTGCTATTCTTTCTTGTTTTAAAGGCTTCATATCTAAAATTGGAGGCTTTTCTTGGCTTTTTCTTGCTTTACAGATTATTCTTATCTTGAGTTTTATATTTTTCTTTGTGGAATGGATAGTTCCTTTCTTATATGAAAATATTCAAGCGCGATGGATACAGAAATACCATCATCTTTTATCACTTTCTTTACTTTCTCTGCTTTATTCTTGGTACATAAATTCTGTGTTTGGAGATTACGCATGTAATAGAATGATTAAATTAGCCACATTTTTAGGAGCAACATTGTCTTTATGGGTGTCTTTGTATTCAATAGTAAAAAAACAACCAGTGTATCAATTGGAAGAAGCGAAGTTTGGTTCAAATATATTAGTAGCCTTTATTACAATTTCAAGTATTATTTTAAAAGTTAAGTGGGAGCTTAATTTTTGGTGGACTATTGTTGGTTTACTTACAATATCAAATACTTTTCTAATTTTATTGATTGATCAAAAAGTTGCAAAAGGTCACACAGAAGCTCGAGAAATTTTTGAAAAACAGCTCCTCTTATATAATCCAGACTATGGAGAACTAAAAAAATGTTGTTTTTATGGCGGTGAAAAATATAAAGAGAAATTGTTAAGTACAGAGAAATTTTTGCAATTGATTAAGAAAAGAGAGGTTTATAATATTAATTATAAAAGACGAAGTCTAAGAAGTAGAAGAAGAAAATGATTAGTTGGTTAAAAATTAACAGAATAATTCTGGGATTTAACATTCTTAACGACATACTTTCACCAGATTTTCTGACAAGCTCGCCAGTGCTTAAGTGAGACCATCAGATTTTCTGATAAGGCATTTTTGGGCAAATTCTGTTTGGCAGAAAATCTGGCGAGTGTTTTTTGAGTAAAAGACGAACGTTTGTTTTTCTGGCGAGCAGTTTTAAAGCAAAAAACTTTTTCTGAAAATTAGAAAAGGTAAAAAGGGAATTAAAGTTAAAATAAATAAAAAATTTAGGAGATTATAAAATGAAAAAAATTTATGGAATTACTAGTGTAGATGTTCAGACTTTGGAAAACAACGAATTTTTCCAGCTGATGTCCGAGAGTCGGAGCGAGGTTGCGGCATTTATCAAGGAAAACAAGGTGGATGGCATTTACACAACTAAGCTGGATGAGATGGACAAACTTCTGGAACAGCTGCAGGGCGGGCTTCATCAGACCAAGTCTAGCAAGCTGGTGGCTAGTTTGGATCAGGCTGACCGCGAGCGCGATGATGCTTTGGGCACGATCCAGTCT
>JABZYU010000186.1:0-2260 GCA_015264985.1 Streptococcus sanguinis
AGATTCAAGAATGCAATCTCTATCGGGTCATTGATCTTTTAGACAATAGAAAAGAGTAGGAGAGAGGCATGCATATTCTAATTGCGCCGGATTCATTCAAGGAAAGTTTGTCAGCTGCTCAGGTTGCTCAAGCTCTGCAGACAGGATTTTCTCAGGCCTTGCCAGATGCCAGCTTTGACTTGCTGCCGGTCGGTGACGGCGGCGAGGGGACAATGGCTGCGCTGACAGCAGCCTTGGTCTGGGCTGAATTTTATCACACTGTGACTGGACCCTTTGGTCAGCCGGTAAAAATGCCTTACGCCAGAAATGGTCAGCAAGCGCTTTTTGAAATGGCTGACTTGGTAGGACTTGCCTCTATTCCGGAGGAAAAACGAAATCCCTTGGCCATAGAAACCAAAGGATTAGGGGAATTAATTTTGCATCTGGCTGAAGACGGTGTTAGAAAAATTTTAGTTGGTGTTGGAGGTTCGGCTAGCAACGACGGTGGGATTGGACTAGCAGCGGGCCTGGGCTATGAATTTTTCGATGCGGACAATCATAGATTGCGCCCCATTGGCTCATCTTTGGAAAAGGTCGCCCGAATATCTGCTGAGCAGGTTCCTGATTTCTTGAAAGAAGTTAAGATTGAGATTTTGACGGATGTAGACAATCCTCTTTGTGGAGCGCGCGGTGCGACAACTGTTTTCGGAGGTCAGAAAGGTCTATCTCCCCTACTATTTTCTCAAGTAGACCAAGCCATGGCTGATTTCTATCAGTTGGTCAATCCTCAGGTGATTGATATGGGTGGCGCTGGAGCCGGAGGCGGAATGGCTGCAGGACTGGTTGCTTTTGCCGGAGGAAAAATTGTTTCGGGTATTGAAACCTGTCTAGATTTACTAGATTTTGATGAAAGAGTAAAAAAAGCGGACTTGGTCGTAGTGGGCGAGGGGCGGATGGACCGTCAGTCTTTGGCGGGCAAGGCACCAATCGGGGTCGCAAGACGAACACCAGAAGGCATCCCTGTACTGGCGATTTGCGGCAGTCTGGCAGATGATTTACCGGATTTCCCAGTTGAGAATATTCAGGCAGCTTTTCCTATCATTGCACGAGCAGATAGTTTGGATAGGCTTCTAGAGCAGGCGGAGCAAAATTTGATTCGCACGGCCAGAAATATTGGCAATGTACTAAAAATGAAAAAAAGCGGTTAGTCCGCTTTTTTTAGTAGGTATTCAATTTCTTTGACTATCATGCCCTTTTCAAAGAAGAAGATGTCACAAGACAGGTCACCAAAGTCATTTTCTAAAAGAGTCACAATCCGATTCTGGTCAGGACTAAGCTGATAATAAGTACAACGAAACTGAACGGGGTTGTTATGGTAGACTTTTTGAATATTAGTCAAGTGGTCTGCTTTACCTTTGATGATTTCAATTGTGTCACCCTCTAATTCCCAGCTAACATGGTCAGAAAGAAAGGTCTGATAGGTTTGCCAATCGCGTTGATTTTCTGCTTCAAAGAAGGCAAAAAGTTTTTCTAAATTTATCATCTTACCCAAACCATTTTTTCCAGAGAGAGCGCTTTTCTTTTGCTGGTTTTTCTGCTGGCTGAAGGAGGCTAGCAAACTGTTGGCTCATGTCCTTGTCATCTACTTGGACAAGATGGTCGCTATGGACAATCAGGCCAAATGGAGAAGACTGGTAATCACTTGAGACGATAGTAGCCTCGCAGCCCAGTTCCTTGGAGGTTTTTAGATAAAAGATTTGATTGCCAGACTCGACTTCTGGGGAAATTTTAACAATTACAGGTTGGCAGTTTTTCATGATGCTGCTGAGCATTTCCTTGAAATGACTGCGAATGAGAGTCTCGTTAGCTTGCTCAATAGAGCAGGAAGCCAGCACTCGCTCCTCAAAAGTCCCTAAAAATCTACGCTGTTCATCAGGATTGAGCTTGACTCCGCCCTGAGCTTTTTCCATGATTACTTTATTAATATCAGTCATAATAAAATTGTACCATAAAAGGAGAAATTCTAAAAGGTTGAATATTCGTTCTGGCTCGCTGGAAAAACATTTATATAGTAAGTTTGGAATCGTTTTCTTGTGCAAAAATTCTCAAATTTGCTTAGATTCTCTATTTTTCTTGAAAAACGCTTATTTTTAAGGTATCATAGAGGTGTAAAAAATTTAACTCAAAGGAGAGTAAAAAATGTCAATTATTACTGATGTTTACGCTCGCGAAGTCCTAGACTCACGCGGTAACCCAACACTTGAAGTAGAAGTTTATACTG
>JABZYU010000187.1:0-2238 GCA_015264985.1 Streptococcus sanguinis
TACCTATAAAAAAGGAGTTAACCTCGAGAAAGGTAACTCCTTTTTGCTGTTAATAGTCCCCACCTATCCCTTAATAGACAGGCTACGCAGTACAATACGTAAGGTTGTTAGATTATGTAAGATAGAGAGATTTGAAGGACTGAGCCAATTAAACAAGCCAAAGCCAATCAAACTACTATTTACGACAACGGTATCTTGAATATTCTTCTTGATGAGTGTTTGCAAAGATGATGATAGCGAATCCAACTCTTGGAAGAAATCCAAACGATTATCTAACAATAAGATATCGCTCATCTGCTTAGAAATATCTGCACTCTCATTCATCACCACACCGATATCTGATAGGGTTAGAGCCGCTGAGTCATTCAATCCATCTCCAACCATCAAAATAGTGTGACCTGCTTTCTGCAGTTCCTCTACTAACTCAAATTTCCCATCAGGTTTCAAGTCTGTATAGACCTGATCAAAGGGCAAATCTTTGACTAATTCCTCTGTCCTAACCAGGGTGTCCCCTGTTGCCAGAATCAATTTTTTCCCTTGTGCCTTAAGTTTCTCCAAGGCTGCTTTTGCTTCTTTTCTCAAAGGAGTATGAATGCAGAACATTCCAATCAATTCATTCTGATAAGCCAAGAATAAGAGATTGTAGTGACTCTTGTACTCTTCAATTAAAGCATTTTGTTCTGAACTGATATGAATTTGCTCATCCTGCATCAAGACATAATTCCCAATAAGAACTGGTTGGCCATCTATATGAGATTTGATCCCCTTGCTTGCGATATATTGGAGTTTCCCATGCATTTCCTCATGTTCAATTCCCTCTATCTCAGCTTGCTTGACGATGGCATTAGCAATAGGATGATAAATGTGTTCCTCAAGACAGGCACTGATTCTGAGAATATCTTCCTCACTATAGTCTCCAAAAGGTAACACCTTTTCAACTATAGGATAGCTAGTTGTGATTGTTCCCGTCTTATCAAACAAGAAAGTATCAACTTCCAGATATTTCTCCAGAACATCCCCATCCTTAATCACCATTTCACGATTCAACCCCTCCTTGATAGCTGTCAAATAAGCTACAGGAGTAGAGATTTTCAAAGCGCAGGAGAAATCGACCAATAGGAAAGAAATAGCCTTAGAAAAAGAACCTGTCAATAGGTAAGTCAGCCCAGCCCCCAAGAAATTATATTTGACGACCTTATCCGCCATCTTGATGAAATAGCGTTGTTTCGTTTTCTTGTTTTCTTCAGATTTCTTCATCAACTCAATCAGTTGTAAAATCCGGCTGTTCATCTGATTATCGGTTACACGAATGCGTAACTCTCCAGTTTCTAATACTGTATTTGCACAAACCAAATCAGACTCTCTTTTTTCAACTGGAAAACTCTCTCCCGTCAAGGAACTTTCGTTGACCATACCTAAACCTGAAACTACTTGTCCATCAAACAGAATTTCATTTCCTTGAGATAGGACCAAGACATCTCCTATTTGAACATCGGAACTCTTGATACTAACGACCATATCCCCCTGTACTAAGAATACGTCGCTCTCTTTTGCAAGAAGGCTTTGTTCTAAATCTGTTGCAGTTTTTTTCAAGGACCACTGATCTAAATGATTCCCCAAATCAAGCATAAACATGATATTGCTAGCTGTCTTGGATTGGTTCATAAACAAGGACAATAAAATCGCCGAACAGTCCAAGACCTCCATCGTTAGTTCCTTACGCGCTAGTGTTTGATAGGCTTCTCTGATATAACCCAAAGCCTGATAACAAGTCCATATATAGCGAATAGGATACGGCACAAAACTACGAAAAATCATACGCTTAATCGCTGCACCTGAAACAATAGAATAAGCACTCTCTTCTCTACGAATGGGAAGAGTCATCAACTCAGAAACTTTCCCTTTATCAATTCTTTTTAAAAAGGCTTCTGCATTATCTAATACAGAAAAGCCTTCTTTTATGCGTAGAGTAAAGTGCTGTTGATCCATGTAAAACTGGATAGACTCAATCCCCTTTTCATCTCTCGCCAAGGAACGAAGATAGTCTTGAATATCCAAGGTGAGTGAAAAAGAAGATGATAGTCGGATATGTTGGTATCCTCTATGTAGCACTTTAAAAGACATATTATTCTCCTATAAGGCTATCTAATTGCTCTTCTTTTTTCTCTTGCTCGTACAAATATTTGGCATCTTGCAAGACATCGTCTCCATGTTGCTTCACAACAGAAACAGATGCAT
>JABZYU010000188.1:0-2222 GCA_015264985.1 Streptococcus sanguinis
GGGTTTTCTATAATACTATTCTACATTATTTTTATCTCTTTTTCAAGTAAATTTCAAATATCCTTACGGAAAATCACTAAAACCGAACATTAGCTAAAATTAGTAATAAATGAGAGAGAAAACACTGTATTTTGTGCCTCTAAGTATGTTTTTATTCCTTTTTCGCTAAATATAGGAGCTGTCCAAAACAAGAAAAAGATGAAAATTTTCATAAAGATATAGACCAATATGTAAATTTACATTTTAAAATAATAAGCAATTAAACATATAAATGCTTGATTCTTTTCAAATCATGAGGTAATCATATTAGATTTACAAGTTCATCAATGTAAGAAAAAAGGCCGCACAAAGCCGCCTTTCTCATTATTTCACATCAAACACGATGGATTTCACTTGTGTCATCGCTTCGATACTGTAACGAATCCCTTGCACTCCGGCTCCAGATCCCTTAACTCCAAGGAATGGGAAGTTATCTGGACCACGTTGGGTCTTATTATTGATGTGTACAGTACCCACTTCCAGCTTCTCAGCAATCTCAAATGCTTTAGGGAAATCATTTGTAAAGACTGAAGATTGAAGACCAAACTCTGACTGGTTACAGATCTGAATAGCCTCTTCAACGGAAGTCACACGAATAATCGGAAGAACAGGACCAAATGGCTCTTCCCAAGCTAATTTCATATCCAGTGTCACATGGTCAAACAAGGCAGGCCAGATGAGATTTGCTTCACGTTTGATTTCTGTCAAGGCTGACGCTCCCTTTTCCTGAGCATCTTCAATCAAGCCCCAGATGAAATCTGCTGATGCATTATCAATGACTGGTGTGATATCCGCATTATCAAAGGGATCACCAACCGTCAGTTTCTCTACCTCTGCCTTAATCAGCGCCGCTAATTTATCTGCTACGCTCTCCATGACAATGACACGTTTAATAGCCGTACAGCGCTGACCGGAATAACTGTATGCCCCGCCAACAATCTGCTTAGCTGCATGCTCCAAGTCAGCATCTTCCAGCACGACTGCAGCATCCTTACCACCCAATTCTAACATAATTGGACGCATACCAGCCAACTTACCGATGCGCTCACCGATTGGAGTGGAGCCAGTAAAGTTAATGTAGTTTACTTCCTTATGCTCAATGATGTAATCCCCGATTTCTGAACCACGTCCTGTGATGGTATTGAAAACACCAGCAGGCAGACCAGCCTCAGCAAAAGCCTGAGCCAAGAGCAGACCAGAGATTGAACCTTGAGTAGGTGGCTTAAACATCACGACATTTCCGCCGATAAGGGCAGGAGCAATTTTGGAACCAGACAGGTTGACTGGGTAGTTAAATGGCGCAATGGCCAGTACAACTCCTACAGGCTCACGACGAACCACAGCCAATTTTTTCTTGCTGGCAGCTTCAAAGCCGCCACCTTCCATAACCTGACCGTGAATACGAATGCCTTCTTCAGCCGCATAGCGAATCAAGTCTGCTGTCCGGACTACCTCTCCGACTGCCGCTTTGATACCCTTGGCAACTTCTTTTGCAAGAATTTCGCCAATCTTCTCCTGATCGCGCTCCAAAATATCCGCAACCTTATGCAAATAAGCTGCACGCTCAACTGCTGAAAGAGCTCGCCAAGCTGGCAAAGCCGCACGAGCGCTCGCCATCGCATAGTCAACCTCTGTCTGAGTCATGGCAGGCACAGTTCCTAAAATCTCATTGTTGATAGGAGATGAGATGGTAATTTCATTTTCAGAAACTTTCCACTCTCCATTTATATAGTTTTTATATTGTGTCACTTGTCCCCTCCAAAATGTTATTAAATATTATTTTACCAAATTTTCTGAAAATTTCAACCAAAAGTTATAAATTTAAAGAATTTTTTCACAATTAAGATAGATTGTCTAAGTTTGTTCATATTATATCTGATTATTTCTATTTTCTTTGATTTCAACTTTCTGAACAAACTTCACTATGCCTTTGAAGAAAACTAAAAAAGACCAGGAAAATCTCCCTGATCTTAATTTTCAGATTAATCGAAGTCCAGATATTCTTTTTCAAGCTCAAGAACTTCTTCCATCGTTGCACATTCTGTAAGGGCGCGTTGAGCCAGTTCTTGCATCTTCTTCGTATCCAATTTCTTCATCAAGCTACGTGTACGAAGAACAGATGTGGCACTCATTGAAAACTCATCTAGACCAATACCAACTAGAAGTGGAACAGCAGTTTGATC
>JABZYU010000189.1:0-2163 GCA_015264985.1 Streptococcus sanguinis
TCAGTCAGATTAACAAAGTTGATGCCCTTGACCACCCGACCGTCTTTGACATCCAGACAGGGAATGATTCTTTTTTTCAGCATGGCTAGCCCCTTTCTGCTTCCTTAATCTGCTCTAGGCTAATTCGTCCACTATAGTAGGCCTTACCAACAATGGCACCAGCCAAGCCCAGTTTTTTCATTTCATCTAAGTCATCCGCTGACTGGATACCACCAGAAGCAATGACTTGAGCTTGCTTGAGAGCTGCCAGCAATTTTTGATAATGCTGGATATTGGGGCCAGTCAGAGTACCGTCTCGGTCCACATCTGTATAGACAAAGAGACGGACGCCGATTTTTTCCATGGCCAGCGCTAGGCTGATATAGTCCTGACTGCTGGTTTCCAGCCAACCCTCAGTCGCAACTAGCCCCTCTTTCGCATCAATGCCAATCAAGATTTTGCTGCTTCCAAAGCGATCTAGCGCGGCCTCAACAAAGACAGGATTCTTAACAGCCATAGAGCCAATAATGACACGGTCAATGCCAACCGCCAGGTAATCTTCAATCTGCTCCAGACTGCGGATGCCGCCCCCGACTTGGATAGCTAGACCAGTTTCCGCTTTAATCTGGGCAATCAAATCTCGATTGGCCGCCCGACCTTCTAAAGCCCCATCCAAGTCAACCACATGAATCATGGCAACGCCCGCTTCTTTGAAAACTCGAGCTTGCTCCAAGACATCGGGATTGACTACCGTCTTCTGACTAAAATCCCCTTTAAAAAGGCGGACGGCCTGGCCGTCTTTGATATCAATAGCGGGCAGTATTTTCATAGACACACTCCTTAAACTTCTCTAGGATACCGAGGCCGACAGCACCAGACTTTTCTGGGTGAAATTGGCAGCCAAAGACCGAGCATCGGTGAATCATGGCTGGGATAGGTCTACCATAATCAGCCGTCACATCCAAGTACTCCTCCGGAACATCTGCATAGTAGCTATGGACGAAATAGACTGACTTGCCCTCGAGACCGGCTGTCAAAGCAGACGTCTGACGGATTTGTAAGTCATTCCAGCCCATGTGAGGCACAGGCAGACCAGCCTGATCCGGAATCCGGCGGCAAACACCGGGAATCAAGCCCAGTCCAGAGCTTTGACCATTCTCCAATCCAGACTCCAGCAGGAGCTGCATGCCTAAGCAAATCCCCAAGAGAGGCTTGCCATCGGCCACAGCCTGCTGAATAACTGAAACCAACCCTCGCTTTTCCAACTCCTGCATGGCAGTAGGAAAAGCACCGACACCTGGTAAAATCAAGCCATCGGCAGCTAAAATTTCCTGCGGGTCAGCTGACAGACGCGCTTCTACTCCGACCTGAGCCAGAGCGCGGAGAACATTGGCAGTATTTCCCGCGTCATAATCAATAACAATCATCATCTCTACATCAACTCCTTTCACTCAGAAGGGCAAGCTAGAGCAAGCCCTTGGTGGAGTTGACTCCATGAATCTCTGGATTTATCGTAATAGCCTCCCGCAGAGCTCGGCCAGTCGCTTTAAAGAGGCTTTCTGCCTTGTGGTGACTGTTCTTGCCATGAAGGATTTTCAGGTGCAGATTCATCTGCAGATTAAAGGCTAGGGCTTGGAAAAATTCCTCCACCAGCTCGGTATCAAAATTCCCTAGCTTGGGATTATCAAAATCCGCCTCAAAGACCAGATAGGAGCGACCGGATAGGTCCAGACTGGCCATGCCTAGCGTTTCGTCCATAGGCACAAAGCTAGTGCCGTAGCGGTTGATACCAGCCTTGTCTCCCAAAGCCTGACGCAGAGCCTGCCCCAGCACGATGCCAACATCCTCAACCGTATGATGACTGTCCACCCATAGGTCGCCTTCAGCCTTAACCGTCAGAGAAATCCGACTGTGGCGGGCAAAAAGGGTCAGCATATGGTCAAAGAATCCGACACCGGTCTTGATAGCTACCGGCTCCTGTTGGTCAAGATTGACAGCCAGTTCGATATCGGTCTCCTGTGTTTTACGCTTGATTTCAGCTTGTCTCATGGCAACTCCTTCTATTTTTCCTGTCTGCGGGCTTCAATGGCCTTGGCATGTCCCTGCAGGCCTTCTGCATAGGCCAGACTGGTAATATCTTTGTCAGCCACCCCTACAGCAGCACGGCTGTACTGGGTGTACTGG
>JABZYU010000018.1:0-26098 GCA_015264985.1 Streptococcus sanguinis
CCCTTTACTTCGACCAAAATGGCAAGCAAGTCAAAGGTAAGATTGTCTATGTCAATGGTGCTAACCGTTACTTTGATGCCAATTCAGGAGAAATGGCGCGCAATAAATGGATTCAGCTGGAAGATGGAAGCTGGATGTACTTTGACCGCAATGGTAGAGGCAGACGCTTCGGCTGGAACTAATAGCAATAGAAATAGCTGAAACTTAATCTTTATCTTTCTAATAGACAAAAACGATAACTTCTTATTTTGAAGTTATCGTTTTTTATTGTCTTATAGGCGAATAAATTTTGATTTAAAAGAAACAAGATTGAATATATCACATTTCTTTAACATCTTTCTTTTTTTCGATAGATAGGAGCAGAGCAATCACACCGATAATGCTGAAGATGAGCCAGCTAGCGTTCATATTCCAGAGGGCCAGGCTGCTGAAGACCATAGTACCAAAGGGAACAGAGAAAGAAAAGAGCAGACTCAGAAAGCTGGAAGTCTGAGCGAGAACATCAGAAGGCAATTTGCTCAGTAAGAGGGTGTTGATTTTGGGATTGATCTTGCCAGAGATATAAGCTAGTAAAAAACCAAAAGCAATGCCGACGAAAACAGGCAGATGCAAGAAATTGCTGACAGCAAGCAGAATCATGGTAAGAGCAGCCCAGAGGGTTAGTTGATTTAGAGAGAGACGGCTAAAGTAATCATTGGGAGTCAGGCTAGCGATGACCATGGCTAGGACAAGAGTGGTCTGAAGAACCAAAAGAGACTGACTAAAGGATAGCTGGAAGATGGGGTTATCCAGCAAGTAGAGATTATAAAGAGCTATAAGAGAACCTGCCATAGCGTTGACGACCAAGATTTGAGCTAGCAGTTTGAGAAAATTGTTAGAACCTTCCTGCTCAAAAATGAGCTTGGACGATGTGTACATTTTCTTCAATTCTTCTTTCAGAGGAGCGTTTTTCTCAGAAATTACGACGGGGTCATGGGTCAATCGGCGGCGGACTAGGTAGAGGATGGTGGAGGATAGGAGAAAGGTCAGGGCGTTAACCAACGCCACTAGGAAAAAGTCTTGCTGGCTGACGGTTAAGAGCCAAACTCCCAAAGCTTGTCCGGCCAAGCTGCAGAGAAAGCTGATAAGCTGGGTAAAGGAGAAGGCTTCCATAAGGTCTTTCTCCAGAACATTCTTTTTCAAAATCGGCATTTGGAGACCGCTTCGATAGTCACTGATAATATCTGAAAGAATATTCATCAAGCAGACGGCTGAAAAGGCTAGATATGAGCTAGAGCGAGTCATGAAGGCGACAAGGACAAAGAGCAGGGCTTGAAGATAACCAAAATGAATCAGCCAACGAGCTTTATGGACGGTCTTGTCAGCTTTGATACCAGCAAAGATAGTAAAGAATGTCGGAACCAGAACGATAAAATTAGCCACAGCAATAGCGAACTTGGGATTGGGCATGCTGGAAGCAAATACCACAAAAACAATATTGAAAATAGAAGCTCCCAAGGTGTTGAAGATCCGGGAAAGGCTGAGTGAGGCATAGACCCCATTTTTAAAGAATAATTTCATCGTAGACTCCTTTTCTAAACTGCACAATTGTATAAAAGCTGATTGGGTGCATCTGTAATCTAGCTTTTATTTTTTCTCTTTCTGATGACCATTATAGACCGTTTAAAGCCAAAAACAAGGGCTTTTCGGCAACTGGTTAGGTCTCATAAGTAAGTGGTAAAATTCTGAAAGTGACTTGCACTAGCTCTTTCTGTTTTTAGTATAAAATAGAAAATCTAAGTCACAGGAAATGTTGCATATATTCAACGGATTTTTAAGTGAAATTGTTAAAATGATTAATTTGAGTGTATTTTGCATCAAAAAACCACTTTCCAACTCAACATCGCTGAGTTTAAAAGTGGAGATTTGCATTATTTGCTATATTTTTGAAAAGCAGTATCAAGAGCTTCTTGATAATAGTCAGCGCTATGCTGACAGTTCAAGATTCGGAAAATGTCGACAGCTTGCTTCATTTGAGTGAGTCCCTCTTCTTTTTGCCCTTTCAAACAAGCTAACTCTCCCTGAGCAAAGAGATAGACAATTCGGAAGTAAGTCTCATTTTCATCATAGAAGTGTCGCTCAATGACTTGTTGGAAATAGCCTGCCTGTGTGATGTTTTCCTGACTAATGGCCAGCAAATATCCATTAAGAAAAGTAGTGTGCAGGGTGTTGCGATTGTTGGCAAACAAGGCGGCAAAATCCTTTCTTGAGAGGATTTCTTTGGTGTATTGGTAAAACAAGTCTAGGGATAAAACCGGAGTACAGACAGAGAAGAGATTGAGCTCGTAGCGTCCCCAAATATCAACTGAAAAGAGGTAATCATGCAGGAAATCAAGCTCGCCTGGGCAGGCCTTTTCAGACTCTTTGAGGGCACAGAGATAGGCCTTTACAATCAAGCGTTCAACCCAATCGCTAGCCTTCTTGCTTTTTTGAGTGATTTTTTCTTTTTCCATATAAAGTTCCTCTAAGAGATCAAGCTGATTGGCTTGCAACAGGTCTTGAATGTGGCTTAAGAGTTCCTTGTGAGAATGATGATTCTGGATGCCGGCTGCAACGGTAAATTCTTCCGTTTCCGTGCGGATGGCGCTGAGAGCGCTAAAAAGTTTCTGTGCCGACAGTTCGCTCTGCCCATTTTCAAAGCGAGAGAGCATAGATTTTGAAAATTCTCCGCCAGCCGCCTCGGATAAAGAGATGTGCCTTGCCTCGCGAAAAAATCTAAAAACCTGTCCTAGATGTTCCATTGTCTTCCCTCCTTACAATTTATTATAACAAAATAATTTTCAATAACATCGAAGCGCTCAAACATGATATAATATAAAGAAAAAAAGCAAAGAGGAACTTATGTTGCATATTCAAGAAATTCGGAAGAATCCAGATGGACTAGCCTTTGAGAAAAAGCTGGACTTGGCGGAGGAGTTAAAAGAGCGCAATCCTGAGATTTTAGATGTTCAGGACATTGTAGCCAAAGGCAAGGTTCAATATGAAGACGGCCTCTATTTTCTGGATTATGACTTGTCTTATACCATCACTCTGACGTCCAGTCGCAGTATGGAGCCGGTGGAGCTCAAGGAGTCTTATCTAGTCAACGAAATTTTCATGGAAGAAGGACAGGCTGCATCGCAGGATATGATTGATCAGGACTTGGTACTGCCGATTGAAAATGGCGAGATTAATGTAGCCGAGAGTGTAGCTGATAATATCCTGCTGAATATCCCGCTGAAAATTCTAACAGCTGAGGAAGAAGCCGGCCAAGGCTTTCTGTCAGGTCAGGACTGGCAGGTTATGACAGAAGAAGAATTCGCCGCTGCCCAGGAAGCTCAAAAAGAGAAGAACAATCCTTTCGCTGGTTTGCAAGGACTTTTTGATGAATAAATCTTGTAAAAATTTTGAAATCGATAAAAAATAAAATAAAAGAAAAGACAAATTGCTATGACCCGCACCCCAAAAGTTAGACAGAAAATCTAACGATTGGGGTGTTTTTAGTATGAAATTAGTTTATACAAATGAACTGAATAGATAACCTAAAAAGAATGGCGCTTCTTGGCTTTAAATATAGCTGGCTCAAATCTTTAAAGTTATTTACCTGACTTAAAGCAATAAATAATTGAGAAGATTCTAGTAGATGGACAGTTCCCTACAATAAGCTCCCAAACTTAGTTTGGGAGCTTATTGATTTATATCTTCTGTTTGGCCTTGATAGTGGTAAATGCAGAGTCGGTTTGCTTGGTCTGGTCGACTGACGGTAAAGTGGAAGTAATGATCCTTTTTATCCAAGCTTTTGGTCTTGGAAAGTTTGAAATGAGTGACCTGGCGGCTGGCCATGTGGAGTAGGATGTCATCTTCCATGACCATCAGAGGCTGGGGAAGATTGGAAAATTGATAAAAATCCTCTTGAAATTGATAGTAATTCTGGGAAAAATAGTCAAATTGAAGTTCCTCATGTACATTTTGAGTGGTCATCTGCGCCTCCTGAAGCTTGTATCGAAAGAATCTGATGGATAGCAAGGCCTTTGTAATGGTCACCTTCCTGCAGGAGGACCTGCTTGCAGTCCAGATGAAAGACGGTAGCAGTAATGTCGGTCAGCCTTTCCTTATTAAGAAAGGTGATTCGGATGGGAACTTGCTGGCTGTAGGCTTGACTGAGCAAGTGGAATTTTTCCTGTCTATCAAGTTGGGGCAATTGGCTCATATCTAGTTCTTTTTTGGCCAAAGCAGTGCTATGTTCAGAGAGGAAAAAGCCAGCCCACTTAGCCATGCCCCGATCCTGAAAGTCCCGAGCTGACTGATAGGGGAGGTAGGAGCGGTCGGTCATGATAAGCCCTCCAGCCCTCCAGCCGAATGGCCACCTGTCAGCTTGCTTCGAGCGATGGCACGGGAGGAGCCCAGCAAGGCATTTCCCTTAAGCAGAGAGGCGAAGCCGAAGCGATCTCTGATGCGGTCAATCGTCTGTTGGAGCTCCTCTTCTTTTTGAATTTGCAGAGGATCGTCAAAGAGAGAAATCAGACCATAACCTTGATCGACAAAGTCACTGTAAAAAACGCCAATCTGACGGATAGCCCCGCCCTGATATTTGGAACGAAAAAGCTGAACGACGATTTGAGCCAATCGATCGCTGTTGTTAGTGGGCTCAATTTTTTTCTGTGTATGAATGGAAGGCAGGAGCTCCTGCTTGGAATAACGGGCATGGATGGAGACACGCTGGCATTTCTTACCAGAGCGTCTAAGCCGAATGGAGACTTGCTCAGCCATTTCTCGGAAAACGAGCTCAATCTCTGCCTGCTGTCTGTAATCTCGGGGGAGAATTTGCGAATTCCCTAGTCCATGTGACTTGACCTGATAAGGCTTGTGAACATTGCTTTCATCAATGCCGTGAGCATGAAACCAAAGCTGCAGGCCCATAACTCCCATTTCTTTTTTGAGAATATCGGGATTAAAGTGAGCCAAATCATAAATGGAGTGGATTCCTAGCTTCTTAAGACGGGTGGCCGTTCGGTGACCGATGCCCCAAAAATCAGTCATGTTTGGAATAGTCCAGACCTTACTGGGAACATCCTCATAGGACCAATTGACCCGCATCTTTTTTGTATGTTTGGCTTCAATGTCCAAGGCTAGCTTGGCGAGAAGAGGATTGGAGTTGCTCAGGCCTATAGATGCATAAATCCCGGTTTTCTTCCAGATAGCTTGTTGAATGCGGGCAGCCAGCAGGTCCAGTTTGGTCCTGCGGTCCAGCGTCTGATCAGGAATGAAGTAGTTGATAGAGCTTGTCAAATCTAGGAAGCCCTCATCGATTGAGTAGGGGAAAATGTCATCGGGAGCTGCGAAATCCTGGAAAATTTTTTGGATTTCCATGTTTTTCTGGATGTAGTAGTTCATCCGAGGTGGGAACAATAAGGTCTTTTGAGCAGCATCTTCAATAAAGCGCACATAATCTGCTGTAATCGGCAGTCCCTGCTTGCGAGCAGCAGCATAGTTGAACTTACGGGTGTGGACATCAAAAGGAAGATTATAGCTTCGGCTGACATTTTGGCTGCCGAAATTCTTTTTAAAGAGAGGGGTAGCAGCTAGTATCAGTCCAGCAGAATTTTCAATTCGGCTCATGACACAGAGCGAGGTTTTTAAAGGGTCAAGGCCGAGGGCAATGCATTCGCAAGAGGCATAAAAACTTTTCATATCCACAAAAGCAATGTCTGAACGAGGCTCGCGTGAATAATCAAATAGGACCATAGCTTATACCTCAATCGGCAGAAAATGTCCAACTACGATACCAACAATGCTAGGTTGGTCTTCGTAGGGAGCAAAGAGATCCTCGTAGTCAGGATTGATAGACTCTAAACGAAGTCCTTCAGCTTCTCGGTAGACTTTTTTGATATAGGTCTTGCCATTCCACATAAGAGCATAGACTGCCCCATCGTAGTCGAATCCCGTCTGTTTCATAAGGGCAACAGAGCCATTGGGATACTTGGGCTCCATAGAATCCCCAGAGACCCAAGATGCAAAGTCGTGCTGGATATCTTGATCAAAGTAGACAGTTTCATAGTCTGTTTCATTGTCATAGTAACTGTGACCGCGACCTGCAGCCAGCTCAACGGATAGAACCTTATAGGCTGTAAGAGAGCTAACCTTGCGCTGTCTCTCTAGGAGCCGACTAGCGAGCTGGTCGACTTCCTTTTTATGTGGTGGGGTTAGTAAAGGGTAGGTGTAGAGTGTGCTGGTCTCATCCACAAAGTAGTTCTCTTGGACCTTGAGACAGGTGGCTAACCTCCTGAGGTTTTTTGCGTGGGGCTCTGCTAGACCATTTTCCCAAGCTGAGTAAGTTTTTCTGGAAATTCCGAGCTCTTGGTAAATGGAAGACTGAGTCAGATTAAGCTCCATCCGGCGTTTTTTTAATTTTTCATGCGAAAACATATGACACCTCCTATGTAACGTTTTAAAAGTTACATATAGTATAACAGATGAAATAGAGAAAAGCAAGTTCTTTATTGAATATTGTTATTTCCATCAAGAGTGTGGTAAACTGTAGGGAGGAATATGACTTGGAGGTAGAGAGATGTTTCCTATGACAGCAAAAACGATCATGACAGAAGAAGCTTATCGCCGTTTCGCTTGGACCAATTTTTGGTATAAAAAGAATGGAATCTTCTCACTGATTCTCCCTGAGATAGTGGTGCTGATATGCGGTGCAATCTGTTTTTTTATCGGGGAACCTTTGCCAGGCGTAGCTTTTCTTGTTACTGTGGCTGTCCTTCCTTTTCTTTACTATCTGTCCATGAATCGACATATTAAAAAGTTTTATAGAGGCAACCCCCTCTGGCATGATATAGAGCAGGAGTTTAGCTTCTATGAGACAGACTTTCGTGTAGTTAATCGGAATAACAATGCCAGATTTGACTACCAAGATATTATGGCGATTATAGACAAGCCAGAAACTTTTTATATTATGGTTGGTCGGTCAATGGGGCTGATCTTGGATAAGGCAGACTGTCAACCTGAATTAATTGATTTTTTACTGAAACTAAAAGAAAACAGAAGTCTCTAATTTTGGGGGACTTCTGTTTTTTATCTGTCCAGTTTTCAAAAAATTGGCCTCCTGTGCGATGTGTGTTATAATGTTTTTTATGAGAGTTGTTGCAGGTAAATATGGGGGTAGGCCCCTCAAGACATTGGACGGCAAGACGACTAGACCTACGACTGATAAGGTCAAGGGGGCGATTTTTAATATGATTGGTCCCTATTTTGACGGCGGTCGGGTGCTGGATCTTTATGCGGGGAGTGGGAGTTTGGCCATTGAAGCTATTTCGCGAGGTATGGAGACAGCTGTCTTAGTCGAAAAGGAACGCAGAGCTCAGGCTATTATTTCAGAGAACATTCAGATGACCAAGGAGTCGGAACGTTTTGACTTGCTCAAGATGGAGTCTGGCCGAGCTTTGGAAATGTTGACGGGGGCTTTTGACTTAGTTCTCTTAGATCCGCCTTATGCCAAGGAGCAGATTGTGGCTGACCTTGAGAGGCTAGAGGAAGGCCAGCTCTTGAGTCAAGATGTCCTAGTAGTCTGTGAGACAGACAAGGAAGTAGAGCTGCCGGAGGAAATTGCAGGGCTGGGCATTTGGA
Organism: Streptococcus sanguinis; assembly: GCA_015264985.1. Classification (GTDB taxonomy): domain Bacteria; phylum Bacillota; class Bacilli; order Lactobacillales; family Streptococcaceae; genus Streptococcus; species Streptococcus sanguinis_S. The sequence goes on from JABZYU010000018.1 coordinate 7,648, forward strand.
AGCAGAAGATATATGGAATTTCAAAGGTGACGGTATATGTCAGATAAGATAGGATTATTCACAGGGTCTTTTGATCCGATGACCAAGGGGCATGTGGACCTGATTGAGCGGGCCAGTAGGCTCTTTGATAAACTCTATGTAGGAATTTTCTATAATCGGGAAAAGTATGGATTTTTCAGGATTGAAGCTCGAGAACGCATGGTCAAAGAAGCTCTGCAGCATTTGGATAATGTCGAGGTAATCACTTCTCAGAATGAGCTAGCAGTGACAGTGGCCAGAAGACTAGGAGCCAAGGCCTTTGTACGCGGTCTCCGCAATAGTCAAGACCTAGACTATGAAGCCAATATGAACTTTTTCAATCAGGAATTGGCGGGAGAAATAGAAACGATTTTCTTACTCAGCAAGCCGGTCTATCAGTATATCAGTTCATCACGTATTCGTGAGCTGATTGCTTTTCAGCAGGATATCGCGGCCTATGTGCCCCAAAGTGTAATCAAAGAATTAGAAAGAATCAACGATGAAAAGAATTAAGAAGTATCTATGGCCGACGTTCATTGGCGTCACTATCGCCTTTTTTATAGCAGCTTTTTGGGTTCGTCTGCCTTATTATATAGAAGTTCCTGGTGGTGCCGAGGATGTTCGTCAGGTCTTGCTGGTTGATAATAAGGCCGACAAGGAAGCGGGTTCCTACAACTTTGTGACGGTCGGAGTAGAGCAGGCAACCTTTGCTCATCTGGTCTATGCTTGGCTGACCCCTTTTACAGATATTTATTCTGCCAAGGATATGACGGGTGGCTCCACGGATGAGGAGTTCAATCGGATCAACCAATTTTACATGGAAACATCACAAAATATGGCTAAATATCAAGGGTTGACAACGGCTGGTAAAGAGATCAAAATGGACTATCTGGGAGTTTATGTCTTGCAGGTGGCTGATAACTCAACCTTCAAGGGAGTTCTCAATATTGCTGATACGGTAACTGGTGTCAATGATAAGACATTTGAAAGCTCTGAGGAGCTGGTCAAGTATGTCAACTCGCAGAAGCTTGGGGATAAAATCAAGGTGACTTTCCAAGAAGATGGTCAGGAGAAATCGGCAACCGGTAAGGTTATCAAGTTGGAGAACGGTAAGAACGGGATTGGTATTAGTCTGATAGACCGGACGGAAGTCAGCAGTAATATTCCAATTACATTTTCAACTGAGGGTATTGGAGGTCCCAGTGCTGGTCTCATGTTCAGCCTAGCCATTTATACCCAGTTGGCTGATCCGACTCTTCGTGATGGCCGCGATATTGCAGGGACCGGCAGCATCAGCCGAGAAGGTGAAGTTGGCGAAATCGGTGGAATTGATAAGAAAGTTGTTTCAGCGGCCCAAAGCGGAGCAGATATCTTCTTTGCACCGAACAATGAACTTACAGAGGAAGAGAAAAAGCTTTCTCCTAATGGGAAAAACAACTACCAAACGGCTCTGGAGACAGCCAAGAAGATTAAAACGGATATGAAAATTGTTCCAGTTAAAACACTGCAGGACGCCATTGACTATCTGAAAAAGAATAAGTAAGATCTTAGCTTTTGCTAAGATTTTTCTTGTGAGGTAGACAAAGTTATCTAGCCTTCTTTACTTTAAATCGTCAGACTTTTTTCAGAAAGGTATTTTTGATGAAAAGTCCGCGAAATACTGGCTGATTTATGATAAAATAAAGTGTTGCAGATAAACTATCCAAGAACGTTAAAGGAAGAGTATGCGTAAAGATATTTCACCTGAATTGTATAATTATAATAAATTCCCAGGACCAGAGTTTAAACAGATTGACAGCAAGATTGTTGCAGAAAAATTCGAGTTTGAATTGATTGAGAACTATAAGGAAGGCTTTGACTTGACGGCCTTTCATCAGCGCTTTTCAGAAATTCTCACTAAGTTTGACTATATTGTTGGCGACTGGGGCAATGAGCAGCTGCGCCTGCGCGGTTTTTACAAGGACGAGCGGGCTAATGAAAGCGATGAGAAGATCAGCCGCTTAGAAGACTATTTGCTGGAGTACTGCAGCTACGGCTGTGCTTATTTTGTCTTGGAAAATCCAAATCCCCAGCGCGCTTCCTTTGATAAGAAATCGCATGGTAAGAAAGAGGCAGAAGGTCGGTCAAAACGTTCTCGCAACAGCCGTTCAGGCGGTAACCGCAATCGCAGAAGCGAGCGAGACCGAGACAGCCGCTCTAAAAGGGACAATAAGCGCTCTCGCAACAATTCCCAGCAAGATAGGCAGAAAAAGCAAAAAGACAGCAATCGCCATTTTGTAATTCGTCAGAATAAAGGAGAAAAATGAAACCATCTATTTATAGCTTAACGCGTCAGGAAATGATTGAATGGGCGGAAGCTCAGGGAGAAAAGAAATTCCGTGCTGCCCAGATTTGGGAGTGGCTCTATCGTAAACGGGTTCAGTCTTTTGAAGAGATGACTAATCTGTCCAAGGACTTGATTGCCAAGCTAAATGATCAGTTTGTCGTCAATCCGCTTAAACAGCGCATTGTTCAAGAGTCGGCTGACGGTACGGTCAAGTACCTCTTTGAGCTGCCGGATGGTATGCTGATTGAGACCGTACTCATGCGCCAGCACTATGGACTTTCTGTCTGTGTGACCACCCAAGTTGGCTGCAATATCGGCTGCACTTTCTGTGCCTCCGGCTTGATTAAAAAGCAACGCGACCTCAATAACGGTGAGATTGTAGCTCAGATTATGCTGGTTCAGAAGTATTTTGACGAGCGTGGTCAGGATGAGCGGGTCAGCCACATCGTGGTTATGGGAATCGGTGAGCCTTTCGACAACTATGACAATGTGCTCAAGTTTGTCCGGACGGTCAATGATGACAAAGGTTTGGCTATCGGTGCCCGCCATATCACGGTTTCAACCTCAGGGCTGGCTCATAAGATTCGTGACTTTGCCAATGAAGGTGTGCAGGTCAATCTAGCTGTATCCCTCCATGCCCCGAATAATGATTTGCGGACCAGTATCATGCGGATTAACCGGTCCTTCCCTATCGAAAAGCTTTTTGCAGCTATCGAATACTATATTGAGACGACCAACCGCCGGGTGACCTTTGAGTACATCATGCTCAATGAAGTCAATGACGGTGTAGAGCAGGCCAAGGAATTGGCAGAGCTGCTTAAGAACATTAAGAAACTGTCTTATGTCAATCTCATTCCTTACAACCCAGTTAGCGAGCACGACCAATATAGTCGTAGTCCCAAAGAGCGCGTGATGGCTTTCTATGATACTCTCAAGAAAAACGGAGTCAACTGTGTGGTTCGTCAGGAACATGGTACAGATATTGATGCAGCCTGCGGTCAGCTGCGTTCCAATACTATGAAGCGTGATCGCGAGAAAGCATTGGTAGAAAATGTTCAGCCTTAAGAACTATCTGACTTCAGACGGTGAGCTGACTGCTAAGGGACGGAAATTGCTGGTAGGGGGAAGCTGGCTCTATTTCTTGATGCTTTGCATTCTGTGCTTTATTCCTCAAGTTCCAGAGCCGGGAATGGAGACGCCGGGAGTCCAGTATTTTGGCCGAATAGTGGTTTTATTAATCCCTTTTAATTCCTTTGTCAATATTGGCGAGATTACCTCTTGGATCCAGCTGGTCAAGGTCTTTATCCAAAATCTAGCCAATATCTTTCTGCTGTCGCCCTTAATTTTTCAATTGCTTTGGCTCTTTCCAAAATTGCGGAAGACAAAGAAGGTCGTATGGCTGAGCTTTGGGATGAGTCTGTCTATCGAAGTGACTCAGATTCTGCTGGACCTTCTTATCAACGCCAATCGAGTCTTTGAGATTGATGATCTCTGGACCAATACTTTGGGTGGTTATCTGGCTTGGCGGGCATTTCAGCTTGGTCAGAAAATCTGGAAAAATCGTCAAGATGACGCTTTCAAAAGAGATTAGTGAGAGAAAGGTTCGGATTTGGGAGAAAAAAATAAATTTTTTCTTGACAAGAAAAAGGGAAAGGCCTATAATAAAATAAATCATCAGAAAAGTAATAATTTTTTCTACTTTCAGGGAGTCTGTGGTTGGTGAAAGCAGATAGATGAAATTGATGAAATTGGGCTGAATGTACTTAAGAATTTGAAATCATAAAAATTCGGTGAGCACACCTTACAGTGCAGCTTGTTGTTAGACAAGACAGAGATATGGAGGCAGTCTATACTTTGCTCCATAATTGAGGTGGCACCGCGATTTTACGCCCTCACACAGAGTTTTTTCTGTGTGTGGGCTTTTGTTTTGCTTGAAAATAAAGAAATGAGGCAATCAAGATGACAGAAACTAAAGGATATTTTGGACAATTCGGCGGCTCCTTCGTACCGGAGCCTATCCAAGCCTTGCTGGATGAATTAGAAGCGACTTTTGAGAAGTATAAGGATGACCCAGAATTTTTAAATGAATACCGGCATTATTTGGCGGATTATTCGGGACGGGAGACTCCGCTCTATTTTGCGGAAAGTCTGACCCAGCAGCTGGGGGGAGCTAAGATTTATCTGAAGCGGGAAGATCTCAATCATCTGGGCTCACATAAGCTCAATAATGTTTTGGGGCAGATTCTTCTAGCTAAGCGCATGGGCAAGACCCGAGTCATCGCTGAAACTGGAGCTGGCCAGCATGGTGTGGCAACTGCGGCAGCCGCAGCTAAGTTTGGTATGAAGTGTGATGTCTACATGGGGGCAGAGGATGTAGAACGCCAGCGCCTCAACGTTTTCCGCATGGAAATGATGGGCGCGACTGTTCACGCTGTGGAAACAGGCACCAAAACCCTCAAGGATGCAGTTGATGCAGCCTTTGGAGCTTGGATGAGTGATTTGGAAGCCTTCTATGTTTTGGGTTCGGCTGTCGGACCTCACCCCTATCCGACTATTGTCCATGAGTTCCAAAAGGTGATCAGTGAAGAATCTCGCCGTCAGATTTTGGACAAGGAAGGCCGCTTGCCGGATTATGTCATTGCCTGTGTAGGTGGTGGATCCAATGCTATCGGTGCTTTCTCTCAGTATGTGGCGGATGAAGAAGTTAAGTTAGTGGGGGTTGAAGCCGCTGGACGGGGTCTTGATACAGACCAGCATGCGGCGACCATGACCAAGGGAAGTGTCGGAGTAGTGGACGGTATGAAGACTTACGCTGTCTTTGCTGAAAATGGTCAGGTAGCGCCGGTTTACTCCATTTCAGCAGGCTTGGACTATCCTGGAGTTGGTCCTGAACATGCTTTCTTTAAAGATTCTGGACGAGTAGAATACGTGGCAGCGACAGATGATGAAGCTGTGGATGCCTTGCTTCTCTTGACACAAAAGGAAGGAATTTTGCCAGCGATTGAAAGTTCTCATGCCATTGCTGAAGCTATCAAGCGAGCTCCGCAACTGTTATCTGACCAAATCATCATTATCAATGTATCTGGTCGTGGAGACAAGGATGTGGCAGCCATTGCTGACTATCTAGAAAAACGAAAATAAAATACCCAGCAGAAGAGTAGTAATATCTCTCCTTTCAGAGAGTCTGTGGTTGCTGTAAACAGGCAGGAGAAGTTATGAAATGGGCTGCTGGAGACAAAATTTTGTCCTTTAGTTGAACTTTTATCACTTTGTTACCTTACTTTGCCATGAGCCAGTATGCTGCTTTGTACTAAAAGGGATCTAAATGACTGTAAATAAGTAAATGAGATGTGGAGCATGAAAACTCCATAACTGAGGTGGCACCGCGATGATACGCCCTCACAGGATGAACTGTGCGGGCGTTTTTCTGTAGTTTTGGAGCAGGTTTTGACGGTGGACAGGTGCTATCTGTTCTTGTGAAATGCAGTTATGGCTTGCAGCTTGCTCCTCCTTAAACGCTTCTGATTTAAATAGAAAGAAACATTATGCAAAAGATTTTACCAGCTGATATTTTATCGCCGATTCTGGCTTATATGCGGATTCAGGGCGACCACAAGGTGATTTTGGAAAGTATTCCAAGAGATAGCGAGACAGCTCGCTTTTCTATCCTAGCTTATAACCCAGTCTTTGAAGTTCGCTATGAAAATGGCCGTTTAACAAAGAATGGGCAAGTTATCGAGGCAGATCCATTGGACTATCTGCATGAGTTGGCAGTAAAAAAAGCTCATCATTCAGACCTGCCTTTTGGAGGCGGAGCCATCGGTTTTGTCGGCTACGATATGATTTCCCTCTATGAGGAGATTGGCCAGATTCCAGCTGATGTGATTGGGACGCCGGATATGCACTTTTTCGTCTATGAGAGTTACATGGTTTTTGACCATAAAAAAGACAAGGTCTATATCCTTGAGGAGGCGCTCTACAGTAATAGAAGCGAAGCTGATTTGGCTGCTAGTCTGGAGCATATCATGGCTGAGCTAGCGCAGCCTGCGGCAGATGAATTTTCACCGCTGGAACTGTCCAGTTTGAACTTCCAGAGTCACATCGAGCAGACGAATTTTGAAAAAATGGTGGAAGAAGCGCGCAGCTTGATTCGGCAGGGAGACATGTTCCAATGTGTTCTCAGTCAGCGTTTTTCAGCAGAGTATTCTGGTAGGCCGCTGGATTACTATCGCAATCTGCGCGTGACCAACCCTTCCAACTATCTCTACTTTTATGACTTCGGGGATTATCAGATTATCGGAGCCAGCCCGGAAAGTCTGGTCTCTGTCAAGCAGGGTCAGGTTACGACCAATCCTATCGCTGGAACCAGACCGCGTGGGAAGGATGAAAGAGAAGATAAAGCCTTGGCAGAGGAGTTGCTGGCTGACGAGAAGGAAGTGGCTGAACACCGTATGTTAGTTGATTTGGGGCGTAATGATATCGGTAAAATTGCCCAGAATAACAGCGTGGAGGTCACTAAATACATGGAGGTAGAGTATTTCCGTTATGTCATGCACCTGACCAGTGTGGTTCGTGGTCAGCTTTTGCCTCAACTGACAGCTATGGATGCGCTCAAGTCAACCCTGCCGGCTGGTACCGTCTCGGGCGCGCCTAAGATTCGAGCCATGAAACGAATTTATGAGCTGGAACAGGAAAAACGTGGTGTTTATGCGGGGGCTATCGGCTATCTGTCTGCGACAGGGGATATGGATGTTGCCATTGCTATCCGGACCATGATTTTGAAAAATGGCAGAGCTTACGTTCAAGCTGGAGCGGGTATTGTTTATGACTCGATCCCTGCCAATGAATACCAAGAAACCATCAACAAGGCCAAATCAATGACCAAGATAGGAGATATGCAATGATTTTATTGATTGATAATTATGATTCTTTTACTTACAATCTAGCCCAGTATATTGGAAATTTTGCAGAAGTTAGGGTCTTGCGAAATGATGATGCAAGCCTTTATCAAGCGGCAGAAGAAGCTGATGCTTTGGTTCTGTCTCCGGGGCCGGGCTGGCCGGCAGATGCAGGACGGATGGAAGAACTTATCCGCGATTTTGCTGGCAAAAAGCCGATTTTAGGGATTTGCTTGGGGCATCAAGCCATTGCAGAAGTATTTGGCGGAAAGCTAGGATTGGCTCCCAAAGTCATGCACGGCAAGCAAAGTATTCTGCGCTTTGAGGGAAAATCTCCTATCTATCGAGGGATAGAGGATGGGCAGCCGGTCATGCGCTATCATTCGATTTTGATCGAAGAGATGCCAGAGGACTTTGAAGTGACGGCTCGGGCGGCTGATGATAATTCGATCATGGCTATCCAGCACAGGAGTCTGCCCATTTATGGTTTTCAGTATCATCCAGAAAGTATTGGCACGCCAGATGGCTTGTCATCTATCAAGAATTTCATTGACTTAGTAAAATAAAGGAGCGTGTATGAAAGAGATTATTGCAAAACTAGCTGATTTTAAGGATTTAAGCAGCGCTGAGATGACAGATGTTATTGAGCGTATTGTCACTGGACGGGTGACAGAGTCTCAAATTGTAGCTTTCTTGCTGGGGCTTAAGATGAAGGGGGAGACGATTGAGGAACGAACTGCTTTGGCTCAGGTAATGCGAGGCCATGCTAAGCAGATTCCGACCACTATTCGCACTGCCATGGACAATTGCGGTACAGGTGGGGACAAGTCTTTCAGCTTCAATATTTCAACTACGGCAGCTTTTGTACTGGCAGGTGGCGGGATTAAGATGGCTAAGCACGGCAATCGCTCCATTTCTTCTAAGTCGGGCTCAGCTGATGTGTTAGAAGCTCTGGGTATCAATCTAGACTTGGATGCTGCTAGCTTGGGTAAGGTTTTTGAGCAAACAGGCATCGTCTTTCTCTTTGCAAAGAATATGCATCCCGCTATGAAATACATCATGCCAGCTCGTCTTAGCTTAGGCATTCCCACAATCATGAATCTAACTGGTCCGCTCATCCATCCCATGAGTCTAGAAACTCAGCTTTTGGGGACCAGCCGGCCGGATATGCTAGAGAGCACAGCAGAGGTCTTGAAAAATATGGGCCGTAAGCGTGCAGTAGTCGTGTCGGGGCCGGATGGTCTTGATGAGGCGGGTCTTCATGGTCGTACCCAGTATGCTCTGCTGGAAAATGGGCAAATCAGCCTGCACAGCTTTCTGCCGTCAGATATTGGCATGGAAGAAATACCTCTTGAAGCGATTCGTGGAGGCAATGCCAAGGAAAATGCAGAAATTCTGCTATCTGTCCTGCAAAATCAAGCTAGCCCCTATCTGGAAACGACAGTTCTGAATGCGGGAATGGGTTTCTACGCTAATGGAAAATCAGATAGCATAGAAGAAGGAATAGCTTTGGCCCGCCAAGTGATCGCTAGTGGCGCAGCCTATGAAAAACTCAAGCAACTACAGGAGTATCAAAAATGAGCAAAGAATTTCTCCCGACCATTCTAAAGCAAAAAGAGCAGGAAGTGGCGGCTATGTCTTATGAAGAGCTGCAACCTCTGCGCTCGACCTATTCCCTCTATGATTATCTTAAAAGCCATCCTCAAGAGCTGCAGCTGATTGCTGAGGTTAAAAAAGCCAGCCCCAGTTTGGGAGATATTAATCTTGCTGTGGATATTGTGGAGCAGGCTCGCACCTATGAACGATGCGGTGCAGCTATGATTTCGGTTTTGACAGATGAGATTTTCTTCAAGGGTCATCTGGATTACCTGAGAGAGATTTCCAGTCAAGTTACTATTCCGACCCTCAATAAGGACTTTATCATTGATGAAAAACAGATTGTTCGCGCCCGCAATGCAGGAGCGACGGTTATTCTTCTGATTGTTGCTGCCTTGTCTGAAAAGCGGCTGCAAGAACTCTACGATTTTGCGACAGGTTTAGGCTTGGAAGTTCTGGTCGAAACCCATAATCTGGCGGAGCTGGAAATTGCCCATAGAATAGGTGCTCAGATTATCGGTGTCAATAACCGCAATCTAGTTACTTTTAAGACAGATATCAATACAAGTCTTCAGCTATCTGCCCATTTCAAAGATGACAGGGTTTACGTGTCTGAGTCCGCTATTTTCAGCAAGGAAGATGCTGAGCTGGTAGCTCCTTATTTCCATGCGATTTTAGTTGGAACAGCCCTGATGCAGGCTGAGGATGTGGTAGAAAAAATTAAGGAGCTGAAAATTGACAAAGGTTAAGATTTGCGGCTTATCAACGGCCAGCGCTGTGGAAACGGCATGCCAGGCTGGTGCAGATTACATTGGATTTGTCTTTGCTGAGAGCCGTCGGAGAGTTAGTTTGGAGCAAGCTCAGAAGCTAGCTGCCTTGGTGCCATCTACTGTCCGAAAGGTAGGAGTTTTCGTCTCTCCGAGCTTGGCAGAGCTGCGGGAAACTATTTCGGTGGCAAATCTGGATTTGGTGCAGATTCATGGCGATTTTAATGAAGAGCTTCTAACTGAGATTGGCCGGCCGGTTATTCGAGCTTATCAGGTCAAGGGAGTGTTAAAAGGAGTCAGCCAACAAGCGGACTACCTGCTCTTTGATGCCCCTCTTGCCGGTAGTGGTCAGACCTTTGACTGGCAAGCTTTTGATAAGAGTCAAATCCACCAGCCTTTCTTTATTGCCGGTGGTTTGAATGCAGGAAATGTCCGAGAAGCGATTCAGCACTTCGCTCCTTACGCAGTTGATGTCTCAAGCGGTGTTGAGACTGACGGCCAGAAGGACTTAGAAAAGATAAAAGAATTTATAGAAAGAGTGAAATATGGCATATAATCAACCCAATCAAGAAGGATTTTACGGTGAGTTTGGCGGACGCTTTGTTCCAGAAACGCTGATGACAGCAGTTTTGGAGCTGGATAAAGCCTACCGTGAGAGTAAAAAAGACCCAGCCTTTCAGGCTGAGCTGGATGAGTTGCTGAAGCAGTATGTAGGGCGAGAAAATCCTCTCTATTTTGCTAAAAATCTGACAGCCTATGCTGGCGGTGCTAAGATTTATCTGAAGCGAGAAGACCTCAACCATACTGGGGCTCATAAAATCAATAATGCCCTAGGCCAGGTCCTGCTAGCTAAGAGAATGGGCAAGAAGAAAATTATTGCCGAGACTGGTGCGGGTCAGCATGGAGTAGCTACAGCCACTGCTGCAGCCCTTTTCAACATGGACTGTACTATCTACATGGGCGAAGAAGATGTCAAGCGCCAAGCCCTCAATGTCTTTCGGATGGAACTTTTAGGAGCCAAGGTGGAGTCTGTGACCGATGGCTCTCGAGTCCTCAAGGATGCAGTCAATGCCGCCTTGCGAGCTTGGGTGGCTCAGGTTGATGATACTCACTATATTATGGGCTCAGCTTTAGGACCCCATCCTTTCCCAGAGATTGTCCGTGACTATCAGAGTGTGATTGGGCGTGAGGCCAAGCGCCAGTTTGCTGAGCAAAATGCAGGGGCATTACCAGATGCTTTAGTCGCCTGTGTTGGCGGTGGTTCTAATGCTATTGGACTCTTTTATCCCTTTGTAGACGATAGCTCAGTGGCTATGTATGGAACAGAAGCAGCTGGGCGGGGCGTGGATACAGATGAACATGCTGCGACCTTAACCAAGGGCCGCCCGGGGGTTTTACACGGTGCCTTGATGGATGTCTTGCAGGATGAGCAAGGGCAGATTCTGGAAGCTTTCTCTATCTCTGCCGGGTTGGACTATCCAGGCATTGGTCCCGAACATTCTCATTTTAATGCTATCCAGCGCGCCACTTATGTTCCAGTAACGGATGAAGAAGCCTTGGAAGCCTTTCAGCTCCTGTCTCGTATCGAAGGGATTATCCCTGCTCTAGAGTCTAGCCACGCTATTGCTTACGCAGTTAAGCTGGCTAAGGAGTTGGGACCAGATAAATCAATGATTGTCTGCCTATCCGGCCGTGGTGACAAGGATGTCGTTCAGGTAAAGGAACGCTTGGAAAAAGAAGCGGCTCAAAAAGGAGGTGCCCATGACTAAAACACTCACTCAGCATTTAGAAACCATCAAAAGAGAAGGCAAGGGAATTTTCCTTCCTTATATCATGGCTGGTGATCACGAGAAAGGTTTAGCAGGATTAGCAGAAACTATCGCATTTTTGGAAAACTTGGGTGTGTCAGCCATTGAAATCGGCTTGCCATTATCAGACCCTTTTGCAGATGGGCCGGTTTTTGAAGAAGCCGGTCTGAGAAGTCTGGGTCACCATACTTCGGCCAAGTCTTTAATCGCAAGCTTGCAGAAGTTGGACACTCAGCTGCCTCTCATCATCATGACCTACTTCAATCCTATCTTCCAGTACGGTCTCAAAGATTTTATCAAGGATTTGGCTAGGACGCCGGTTAAGGGATTGATTATTCCGGATCTGCCCTACGAGCATAGGGACTTTATCCTGCCTCTGCTGGAAGATTCAGATATCGCTCTAGTTCCTTTAGTGAGCCTTACGACTGGACTAGAACGTCAGCAGGAGCTGATCAAGGAAGCGGAAGGTTTTATCTACGCTGTAGCTATCAACGGTGTGACAGGTAAGAGCGGAAGCTACCGCAATGATTTGGACCAGCATTTGAGTAAACTCCATGATATTGCAGAGATTCCAGTACTGACGGGCTTTGGCGTTTCAACTTTAGAGGATGTTGACCGCTTCAATCAAGTCTCAGATGGAGTTATTGTTGGATCTAAGATTGTCAAAGCTCTTCATGAAAAGGACGCCAGCATAGCAACCTTTATCCAAGAAGCAGCAGCCTATAAGAAATAAATAAAATGAGGTTCTTTCTATCGAACCTCATTATTTTCTTTATTTGATATCAATAATTGTACCGTCTCCTATATTAATTCCTTTAGAAGTAAAGGTTTTTAAAGCATTTTTCGCAATGATTTGAGTTGATGCGGTATCCACAACTCCGCCTATAAGAGCACCAGCAATAGGAACCATTTTTCCTAAATTCACAGCTCCTTTAGTGCCAAATTTGGTTACCAATCTAAAACCAACCGCTTGATTAATTTTTGTTAGTACTTTTCCAGGGATTTTTTTAATTACTCCAGTTGCCATTTTATTTGCAATAATAATCCCGGCTTTCTTTGCAATATCAGCAACAGATGTTCCAGTTAATGAGGCATAAACAAATGTTTGAACTTGATCTCTCTTTAAATCGTATCCTCTCATATAAGCTATAGTGGCAATCATTCTCATTTGAACTAAAATAACAGAAGTTATATTGGCTGGAATAGTTACCGGCATTGTTAATATTCCCCCAAATCCAGTAACGAAACCAGATATTCCAGCTTTTGAAGTTTGATAAGTAATCATCTTTGAAATTGCAGTTTCTATATCATCATGCTTCAAATAATCAGCAGCTAGTTCTTCTATAGTCTTTTGACCAGGGATACCATTAATTGTAGTTTCATAAGTCCAGTCAAGAACTTTTAACATCGATTTTTCATCAATGTTAGGCATTTTTAATTTTGATTTTGGTAATTCTAATTTCATAATAAAATCCCCTTAATAAATAATCTGCTTTCATTATATAGTACTTTTACGAATTACACAATACATTTAAAAATTAAAACAGCAAATACACCAAACAAAAGACAGGGTACAAATGCTAGCCTGTCTTTTTTCTTTTTAAAGCAGAAACAGGCGAGGCCAGAGAAGCTAGCGATTTGGATAAGAATGAGAATTTCCGTCAGACTGAAAATGGCTGAGCAGGACGCCAGAAAGAGAAAGTCTCCAGCGCCAATACGAAGATTATAAAAGAAGGCTAGAAGTCCTAGGGCTAAAAAGAAGAATACGAGAAGATTAACGCCTGTTGTCACTATCAACAAGAGATGAAAAATCAGCCAGACCATCAGGGGATATTGCTGCTCTCTTTGATCGTAGATGGCCAGGGTCAAGCCCAGGGTGACTACCAATAATTGACTAATGGTAAGAATGCTCAAGGAGGTTGCCAGAAAAAGACCACCCAAGATAGATTCAAAAAATAAATAGCGTAAGGGAATCTTGTCTCCACAGAAGCGGCAACGAAGACGGTTCATGACTTGAGAAAAAATAGGAATCAAATCACGCGGTGCCAATCTTTTCCCGCAGGCATTGCAATGGCTAGCGGGAGTGATGATAGACCGCTCTGGGAAGCGGTCGATAACCAAGCCTAGGAATGAGGCAAAGACAGTGCCAATAAGAAAAAAGTATAGATGAATCATACTTATTTATTCGTAATTTTAAACAGAAAAATTCTGAAATTTTGCAACTTTTCTAATAAAGTCTTTTTTTGAATCTTTTGTCTTGACTTTCTTATTTAGAAGCATTATAATTAAACCATAATCTAAAAAGATTAGAATCATTATAAATAAAAACGAGGTAGATACAATGACACAAGTAAAAAATGGTGCAGCAACTGACGTAGCAACTTTCAGCAATCAAAAGGCTTTACCAAAGACTAAGGTTATTCTTAACCAAGTAGTGGCAGACCTTTATACAGCTCATATCGCTCTTCACCAAGTTCACTGGTATATGCGTGGAGCAGGCTTCATAGTTTGGCATCCCAAAATGGATGAATACATGGAAACTTTGGATGCAACCTTGGATGAAGTCAGCGAGCGCTTGATTACACTGGGAGGCAAGCCTTATTCTACGTTGACCGAGTTTATCCAACACAGCAAGATTGAAGAAAAAGCTGGTGAATTCAGCAAGAATGTAGAAGAAAGTCTGGCGCGTGTGATTGAGATTTTCCGCTATCTGACAGGTCTTTACCAAGAAGCTTTGGATGTAACAGACGAAGAAGGGGACGATGTAACCAATGATATCTTTGTCGGTGCCAAGGCTGACCTTGAAAAGACTATCTGGATGCTGACAGCTGAAATTGGTCAAGCACCAGGTTTATAAAAAATGATCCATGCCAAGCAGAAAGGAAACAGGCTTTCCTTTCTGCTTTTTTCATCTTGAAAAGCGCTAGAAAATCTGATAAAATATAGCTCATGAAAACCCTGTATGATGTTCAGCAATTTCTTAAAAGTTTCGGAATCATTATCTATATGGGCAAGCGCCTTTACGATATTGAGATGATGAAAATTGAGCTGAAGAGGATTTACGACGCCGGTTTAATGGATAAGCTAGCTTATTTTGAGGCGGAGGCTGTCTTGCGCCGAGAACATCGATTAGAGTTAGAATATTTAGAAAAGAAAAAGGAGACTTGAGATGACAATTTGGATTTTGTGGGCGGTACTTTTGGGAATAATTGGCTGGATGGGCTTTAATTATCTGCGCCTTCGTCAGGCAGCAAAAATCGTGGATAACGGGGAATTTGAAGATTTGATTCGCCAAGGTCAGTTGGTTGATCTGCGGGATCCATCAGATTTTCACCGGAAGCATATCTTAGGCGCTCGCAATATTCCATCTCAGCAGCTCAAGGATAGTGTCGGTGCACTTCGCAAGGACAAGGCTGTTCTCCTCTATGAAAATAGTCGTGGTCAGCGCGTAACCAATGCGGCTCTGTATCTGAAAAAACAAGGATTTAAAGAAATCTATATTCTTTCTTATGGGTTGGATTCTTGGAATGGCAAGGTGAAGGCTAGTTAACATAAATCAAAAATTTGTCGCATTATATATACAAAGCCAGTTTCTTATGTTATAATAAATTAATATTAATTTTAAGGAGTTTTTAGAACATGCAAGAAAAGAAAAAATCTTCACTTGTTTTAGGTATCCTATCTATCATCTTTGGTTTTTTCATTCCATTGGTAGGTCTTATTTTGGGTATTATCGGTTTGGTGTTGGCTAATTCACATCAAAAAGAGTCTAAATTAGACTATAAAACAGAAAAAATTCTGGGTATCGTAGGGATTGTAATTTCCGTAATTGTTTGGATTCTAAATGTCATGGTACTTATGAATGGAGCAGGCTACTAACAAAAAAGCTTTATTATTTAAAGCTTTTTTGTTTTACCGACTTTTCTCCAAATATTCTTTAATAATCTCTAATTCTTCTTGGTTCAAAGCACGGTAATCGCCTTTTGCTAGGTCTGGGTCTAATGTAAAATCTCCGAATTGAATTCGCTTGAGATAGGTGACCTTGACACCAATTGCCAGAAACATCTTTTTAATCTGGTGGAATTTCCCCTCGGAAATCTTGACGGTAGCACGGCTCAGACTGGAGCTGGTAGAGAGGATAGAAAGCTGGGCAGGCTGACAGACGGTACCGTCTAAAAAGCGAATGCCTTCTTGAAAGGCAATTTTGTCCTGAGGGGTCAAAGGTCCATTGACTTCTACATAGTAAGTTTTTTCGACATGATATTGAGGGTGCAGCAGCTGAAATCCCAAAGGACCATTGTCGGTAATCAGAAGAAGGCCTTCGGTATCTCTATCCAGCCGTCCGATAGAGTAAAGATTTTCTTTCTCTATCTCCTTGTCCAGCAAATCCAGGACAGTCAATTTTTCAGCGTCGCGATTGGCAGTGACTGCATCTGCGGGTTTATTCAGCATGTAGTAACGGTGGGCAGGGCCGCCGACCTGTTTTCCTTGAAAAGTAATCTGCTGCAGGCCGGTATCAACGTTTTGGTTGAGTTTGCAGGCGGGTTTACCATCCACTAAAATCTGTCTTTGTAAAAGGTTTTGTTTCATCTTTTTTCGGCTGATATGATTAGCAGCCAGCAGTTGGTCGAGGCGCATCTGTTTTCCTTGTTTTTTTCTAAATCATATCATAAATTTTCAGGATGGGAAATGCAAATCCTCATGCAGCTCCCATATTTTTTAATGAAAACATTTACACTTATCAAAGCCGTGTTTTTTGCCTGCGTCTGTGGTATAATTGTTCAGTTAGAAATAAAATTTAAAAATTCAGAGGAAATCATGACAAAATTAAGAGAAGATATCCGTAACATTGCGATTATCGCCCACGTTGACCATGGTAAAACAACCCTCGTTGACGAATTATTGAAACAATCAGAAACGCTTGATGCACGTACTGAATTGGCTGAGCGTGCTATGGACTCAAACGATATCGAAAAAGAGCGTGGAATTACCATCCTTGCTAAAAATACAGCCGTTGCCTACAACGGAACTCGTATTAACATCATGGATACACCAGGACACGCGGACTTCGGTGGAGAAGTTGAGCGTATCATGAAAATGGTTGACGGTGTTGTCTTGGTCGTAGATGCCTACGAAGGAACCATGCCACAAACTCGTTTCGTATTGAAAAAAGCCTTGGAACAAGACCTTGTCCCAATCGTGGTTGTCAACAAAATCGACAAACCATCAGCTCGTCCAGCAGAAGTAGTGGACGAAGTATTGGAACTCTTCATCGAGCTTGGAGCAGACGATGACCAGCTTGATTTCCCAGTTGTTTATGCTTCAGCTATCAACGGAACTTCTTCACTTTCTGACGATCCAGCTGATCAAGAAAAAACAATGGCACCAATTTTTGATACCATTATCGACCATATCCCTGCTCCAGTGGACAACTCAGATGAGCCTTTGCAGTTCCAAGTCTCACTCTTGGACTACAATGACTTTGTAGGTCGTATTGGTATCGGACGTGTCTTCCGTGGTACTGTTAAGGTTGGGGACCAAGTTACCCTGTCTAAACTAGACGGTACAACGAAAAACTTCCGTGTTACAAAACTCTTTGGTTTCTTTGGTTTGGAACGTCGTGAAATCAACGAAGCAAAAGCGGGTGACCTGATTGCGGTATCAGGCATGGAAGATATCTTTGTTGGTGAAACCATTACACCGACAGATGCCATTGAACCTCTTCCAATCCTTCACATTGATGAACCAACACTTCAAATGACCTTCTTGGTTAACAACTCACCATTTGCAGGTCGTGAAGGAAAATGGGTGACTTCTCGTAAGGTCGAAGAACGTCTGCAGGCAGAACTGCAAACAGATGTATCCCTTCGAGTTGACCCGACGGACTCGCCAGATAAATGGACCGTTTCAGGTCGTGGCGAATTGCACTTGTCAATCTTAATCG
Organism: Streptococcus sanguinis; assembly: GCA_015264985.1. GTDB lineage: Bacteria > Bacillota > Bacilli > Lactobacillales > Streptococcaceae > Streptococcus > Streptococcus sanguinis_S. Next base: position 25,005 of record JABZYU010000018.1, read on the forward strand.
AAACAATGCGTCGTGAAGGGTATGAGCTACAAGTATCTCGTCCAGAAGTTATCGTAAAAGAAATCGATGGTGTTAAATGTGAGCCATTTGAGCGTGTCCAAATTGATACTCCAGAAGAATACCAAGGATCTGTTATTCAAAGCCTTTCTGAACGTAAGGGTGAAATGTTGGATATGATTGCAACTGGTAATGGTCAAACTCGTTTGGTCTTCCTCGTTCCTGCGCGTGGTTTGATTGGATACTCAACTGAGTTCTTATCCATGACTCGTGGTTATGGGATTATGAATCATACATTTGACCAATACTTGCCATTGATTCCAGGGGAAATTGGTGGCCGTCACCGCGGTGCTCTGGTATCTATTGATGCTGGTAAGGCAACGACTTACTCTATCATGTCTATCGAAGAGCGCGGAACTATCTTTGTCAACCCAGGTACTGAGGTTTACGAAGGAATGATCATCGGTGAAAACTCTCGTGAGAATGACTTAACTGTTAATATCACCAAAGCTAAGCAGATGACTAACGTTCGTTCTGCAACCAAGGACCAAACAGCGGTTATTAAGACACCGCGCATCTTGACCTTGGAAGAATCTTTGGAATTCTTGAACGACGATGAGTACATGGAAGTAACGCCAGAATCTATTCGTCTGCGCAAGCAAATTTTGAACAAACAAGAACGCGAAAAAGCCAATAAAAAGAAAAAATCAGCTGCAGCTGAATAAGCAAAAAGGAAAGGAGCAGCAAAATGGTTTATCTTATCATTGGGATTTTAATCCTCTTTTTCTACATTTTTGCTGTTCCATCCAGTATTAAAGGGACTGTTAATGCGGTGACCATGGTGCTACTGATTGTAGCCTTGATTATCTTATTTGGCTTAGGCATTTTTAAAATTTTCCAGTTGCCGGCTGAATATTTTGTAGGTTTCGGCCTATCCGTAGTGACTGTCTTGGCTTTGCGGGATATCAATCGCCTCAAGCCGCCTAAAAAATCAAAAAAGAATTTTGATGAAGAAAAATAAATGAGCAAGAACTTAGGAAGCTAGATAGACTTTTTGAGATCTTGCTTTTTTGTTGATCTATATTTTTACAAAAATA
>JABZYU010000190.1:0-2153 GCA_015264985.1 Streptococcus sanguinis
AAAACACAGAGGAAATCGCATGCAGCAACGCAAAGCTAGAAAAAGAGCTATTTTGCTTTCTTTAACGAGTTTATTACTTTTTCTCGTCCTGATTGTAGGTGGCTTTTCTTTACTAGCCAAGCTGCAAAACTCGCACAACCAAAAAGAAGCTAATAACGTGTCAACGAATCAGGTCAATACTTCATCTAAAACTTCGTCAGCACCAACTCGGGAAAAAAAGACAACTTCGGATGACAGCAGTAAAGACAAAGTCAAATGGGTCAAGCAAGACCAGCCAGTTCAAGTTCCTATCTTGATGTATCATGCCATTCACGTCATGGACCCATCAGAAGCAGCTAATGCTGGTTTGATTGTAGATCCAGCTACATTTGAAAGCCATCTGAAAGCCTTGAAAGACGCAGGCTACTATCCACTAACACCGGCAGAAGCATACAAGGTACTGACGGAGAATGTCTTGCCAGAAAATAAAAAAGTCGTCTGGCTGACCTTCGATGATAGTTTAAGGGATTTCTATACTAATGCCTTTCCACTTCTCCAGAAATATGACATGAAAGCAACCAATAATGTCATTACCGGATTTGTTCAAGCTGGACGCGAAGATATGCTGACGCTAGATGAGATAAAGGAAATGAAGGACAAAGGCATGTCTTTTGAAGATCACACTGTCAACCATCCTGACCTCTCAGCGACTGCAGAAGACCAACAAAAAATTGAGTTAAAAGATTCCAAGTCTTACTTGGACAAAGAACTGTCTCAAACCACAACAACCGTTGCCTATCCATCTGGACGATACAGTGATGCAACCTTGCAGATTGCTGAAAGCCTTGGCTACAAGATGGGACTGACAACCAATAACGGTCTAGCCTCCCTATCCAATGGCTTGCTCACACTTAACCGAGTACGCGTTAATCCAACCACCACTGCAGAAGACCTGCTAAATGAAATCGCAACAAACTAATCTTAAAAAGCCCGCTTCACCTGAAGCAGGCTTTTTTTATTCCTATGATTATAGCTTCTTACAAATACCAAAAAAACACCAGCTCCAAAGAACTGGTGTAAAGGTTTATTTAGACTTGATATAGTTGATACCATCCGCTTTGGGTGCAACTGATTTACCAAAGAAAGCGGCTAAAACAATGATTGTCAACGCATAAGGCGCGATACGAAGATAAACCGCAGGTATATGAGCAAGGAAAGGAATCTGTGTAGAAACAACAGCCAAGGCTTGGGAAAGTCCAAAGAAAAGACTTGAAAGCATAGCACCTATTGGATTCCATTTACCAAAAATCATGGCAGCCAAAGCGATAAATCCAGGGCCGACAATCGTCGTAGCAGAGAAATTAACCGAAGCAGATTGAGCATACAAAGCTCCACCTACTCCTCCCAAAAATCCTGAAATCAACACTCCGTAGTAACGCATAAGATAAACGTTAATCCCTAATGTATCAGCAGCTTGAGGATGTTCACCTACTGAGCGTAAGCGAAGCCCAAATTTCGTCTTAAACATGATGAACCAAGCTAAAAATGAGAATCCAACAGCTATGTAACCCATCAAGCTAGTATTTTTAAAGAAAATATCTCCAATAACAGGAATATTAGATAAAATCGGAAAATCAAATTTACCAAAAGATAAATCAATATTATTAGTTTGTCCTTTTCCATAAATAGCCTTCACAAGAAAGACGGCTAAAGCCGGCGCCAGCAAGTTCAGTACAGTACCGCTAACAACATGATCAGCACGAAAATTAATAGTTGCTACTGCATGAATCGCAGAAAAAATGAGACCAACTAAACCACCTGCGAGAAGAGAGAGCCAAATAGTCATTCCTCCTAAACTTTCAGCGAAAGTCAGGTTAAAAACAACTCCTGTAAAAGCTCCCATGACCATGATGCCTTCCAAGCCAACATTAACAACACCAGCATGCTCAGAGTAAGCACCTCCAATACTGGTGAAAATGAGAGGAGCGGCATAGACCAGCATATTTGATACAAGTATTGTTAGAATAGCAACAATATTCATCTCTACTCTACTCCTTTCATTCGTTTTTTCGGTTTGATATATTTTTCAATAATGTAGTGAGCACTTACAAAGAAGATAATAGAAGCTGTTACAATATTGACAAGTTCTGGAGGAATAGTAGCTGTTGTCATAC
>JABZYU010000191.1:0-2126 GCA_015264985.1 Streptococcus sanguinis
GCCTAGAACTAGTTGGACTGCCATTTGGACCCAAAAGAATGGCCAAGTCTTCCAAGTAAGGCTCAAAAAAATGAAAAAGATTTTGTTTCTCATGGATATAGTCTTCCACTTTAAAATCCTTTTCTAACTTGAACAAGCAGGCAGATTCTAGAGCCTCTTGATAATAGGCCTGCAAATCACCTAGCAAGCGGTCTTCTATCTTCTCCAGCAGATCATATTTATCCAAATAATGCCGGTAAAAAGTACTGCGATTCACCTCTGCCAAATCAATCAATTGGCGAATACTGATAGTCTCAAAAGTCTGCTCTTTCATCAGCTGCAGCAAGCTATCCTCTATCTGCTTTTCTGTCTTTCTTCTTTTTTTCTCATACATGTCATTCACCTCAAAATGCAACAGTCTCTCTAAAATTGATGCTTGTATGCCATCCAGCTTCCACTATATAATAAATATAAGCAGAAGACAAGAACAAGAGGATTAAAAGATGAAGATTATGATCAATCAAAAGGAAGTCAGTCAAGAAAGAATTGAGCAATGGCGGAAGAAGAGAATCCATAAAGCAGCTAAGATACTTAATCTGCAGCTGCCGAATACTGACAACATGGAGATTTTAGACCAAGCCCTACTGGAAGTAAAAATGAAGCTGACACACGAAGAGTTAATCCAGCAAATCGGAACCAAACTCAAATGGAGCCAATATTTAATGAAATGGGCAGCCAAATGGTCCAAGAAACCACGAAAAAGAGCTGTTGTAACGATTTTTGCAAGTGGACTGACTGCTGCTTCTTTCAGTAAAATGCTAGAAAAGTTGATGTTAGAAAAGACAAATGTTCATAAACGAGTCAATCTTGGTGCCTGTCCAGACCATTATGCCTTGCAGCCGTACGAGGACAAACTTGAAGTCATTGAGACTGTAGGAAATAGCCCGCTACCGACACATTTTTTTCTTGACCTTGGTGGTGAAGCTGAGATAGAGGAGCCTTGTGATGCGTCTTACCCCTTCCAAACTGTCGGTGCCGCGAGTCTAGCGGATGGTTGCATTATCGGTGGTATTCGCCATCAATTTCGCGACACAGAAAAAGGCCTAGAAGCCCGATTCTGTGTTGAATTCCCCAGCCTTTGTCCAGACAGCCTTATCAAAGAACACCAGCTCCACCTGGCCGCCGAATGGTCAAGGTGGATAGCTTGGTGCAAAGAGCATAAAGAATGAATTTCCTTTCATGAAAAGAACTACCAAGCCATGCAAAAACAGCCTACTGCCATCTTAAAGAGACCGCAGCAAGGCTGTTTTCATCTATACTTAATCAAAGACAATCATGGACTTAATAGTCTTGCGTTCGTCCATATCCTTATAAGCTTGATCGATATCTTCCAGTTTGTAGCTTGAAGTAAAGACCTTGCCTGGATTAATATCACCATCAAGAACTGCCTTGAGCAAGATTTGCTTGTCGTAAGTTGTGACAGAGGCTGCTCCGCCTGCCACTGTAATATTTTGAGCAAAGGTGGAACCGAGAGCTCGATTATTATAGTGAGGCACACCGACAAAGCCCAAGCGACCACCGTTGTGAAGGACTCCCAGAGCTTGATCAACAGCTGCTTCTGTCCCGACACATTCCAGAGCTGCATCTGCACCACCACCAAGGATTTCACGGACTTTGGCAATTCCTTCTTCGCCACGTTCTGCCACAACAGCTGTCGCACCGGATTCCAAGGCCATCTTTTGTCGATCTTCGTGACGACTCATAAGAACGATTTGGGAAGCGCCACGCATTTTAGCTGCGATAACAGCGCATTGTCCCACAGCTCCGTCACCAATCACGACCACCTTATCACCAGGCTTAACATCTGCCACTCGCGCAGCATGATAGCCGGTTGGCATGACATCAGCCAGTGTCAAGAGTGATTTGAGCATGCCTTCTGTATAATCAGAGGGCTGGCCCGGAATTTTGATAAGAGCCCAGTTCGCAAATTCGAAGCGCATATATTCTGCCTGCACCCCATTTGACCAGTTATTCCCAATATGAGAATCACAGGTACCGTCAAATCCTGCACGGCAGGCATCACATTGCCCGCATCCATGAGTGAAAGGTGCAATAACGAAGTCACCAGGTTTAACAGTCGTTCCTGC
>JABZYU010000192.1:0-2105 GCA_015264985.1 Streptococcus sanguinis
GTACGAAATCTAGTCCGCAAGGGCAGAAATGCCATCACTATGAAGTGGAGTCAGTCAGGCTTTGCTGCTATTGGCGACCGGATGTCGACACCTCGTAATCTTTTTGGCTTTAAGGACGGCACAGCCAATGTGACCAAGGAAAAAGACTTTGACAAGGTCATTTGGTGCGATAGCAAGGACTGGATGCAGGGCGGCTCTTACATGGCTGTCCGCCGGATCCAGATGTTCCTTGAGACCTGGGACCGGACCAATCTGCAGGAGCAGGAAAACACTTTTGGCCGCTATAAGGAAAGCGGAGCGCCTTTTGGCAAGAAAGACGAGTTTGACGAGGTTGACTTGGACCTGCTGCCAGAGGATTCACATGTCCGCCTGGCCAAGGAGGTTGATAAGCCTATATATCGCCGGTCTTATTCTTACTCGGATGGGATTGATGAAACTACTGGTCAGTTCGACACAGGCTTACTCTTTCTTTCCTTCCAGAAAGATCCTGACAGCTTTGTCAAAGTTCTGACTAATCTAGGCGCTCAAGATAAGATGAATGAATACGTCACGCATATCGGCAGTGGCTTGTTTGCCTGCTTTGGTGGAGTGAAAAAAGGAGAATACCTTGGTCAAAAATTATTTGAATAAAAGTCTCTTGATATTGGGTTTCTTGCTAGTTATTTTAGCTAAGCCGGTTTTAGCGGACGAGAGCTACAGCAGTTTATTCGTCAAAATTACTGATGCCAGTACTGCAGTCAAGCAGAGCGATCAGGAAAAAGCCAAGCGGCTAGTCGGAGAAATCAAGACTGACTTTGAAAAGGTGGCTAATCACGACTCTGCAGCGGGACAAGAGGTAAGCAAGGCACTAGACTTATCGAGTCAAGTGACTGAGGAGAAGCTGACACAGATTTCTTCTGCCCTCTTGAAATTTGAAAAAGAGCAGAATCCAGTTGACTTGGAAGCAGAGAAGAAGAAGCTAGTTACCAAACTAGAGCCGAAATTTGAAAATCTACAAAAGGCTATTAGTGCAAAGGATTTAGAAGCGGCTCGAGAAGCTTACAAGAAGATGAATAGCACCTGGACCACCAATGAAAGCGTGGTGCGTGACAGCAGTACAGCCCATTACGGCAAGGTAGAAACAGCTATTTCATTCCTGCGCAGCGCCATCGAGACGGAGCCTACTGACTTTGACATGATTCAGTCTTCTTTTGATGATTTGAAAACTGCCATTGATAATTTTGTCAAAGGTGAGAAAGTCCAAGAAACTGCTGGCAATCTGACTCTGAAAGATGGGATTAAGCTCCTAGAGGAGGCCTTGAGTCTCTTTCAAAGCGGCGATGATAAAAAGGCCGCTGCCAAGATGAAAGAATTCATCACCATTTGGCCAACGATAGAAGGAGATGTCAGTGTCAATAACCCTTCGCTTTATACCAAGGTAGAGAGTCAGACGCCTGTTATTATGGTCAAGGGGAGCGAAGAGAAGTATCAAAAGCAGCTGGAATCCTTGATTAGTGAGCTGTCACAGATTGACACGACAGCTTCCTATCATTTCTTTGATGCTATGCTGATTTTGCTGCGTGAGGGTGCAGAAGCGCTCTTAATTGTCATGGCTTTGATAACGACTCTGAAAGCCTCTAAGATGAAAAAAGGACTCAAATGGGTTTATGCAGGAGCAGCGAGTGGAGTTCTAGCCAGTGCTGTGATTGCGGCTTTGTTGCAGTTTCTTTTCCCGGCAGTTGCTTCTGGATCCAATCGTGAGATTATCGAAGGTGCAGTGGGTATTTTCGCTGTCGCCATGATGATATTGGTTGGTATCTGGCTGCATAGCAAGGCATCTATTGAGAAATGGAATGACTTTATGGAAAGTCAGATGAAGGCTGTAACAGCCACAGGCAGTTTTATTTCCATGTTTGCTCTTAGCTTTCTGGCTGTTTTCCGTGAAGGGGCTGAGACCATCCTCTTTTATGCGGGAATTCTACCGCGCATCACAATGACTGATTTCCTTTTGGGAATCGGCTTGGCTGTTCTAGTCTTGGTCTTGCTGGCCTTTATCATGAGCAAGGCGTCTGGTCTTCTCAAACCACACAGCATTTTCTTCTGGCTGACCTGGCTAATCTATGTCT